>NZ_JBSFHW010000004.1:0-387888 GCF_053597275.1 Streptomyces sp. NPDC001492
ATCGAGAAGGCGATCGACGAGGTCTTCGACCTCCGCCCGGCCGCGATCATCCGCGACCTCGACCTGCTCCGCCCGATCTACGCCCAGACGGCGGCCTACGGCCACTTCGGCCGCGAGCTGCCCGACTTCACCTGGGAGAAGACCGACCGCGTGGAGGCCCTGCGCAACGCCGCGGGGGGTGTGATGTGCGCATAGCGGTCACCGGCTCCATCGCCACCGACCATCTGATGCGTTTCCCCGGGCGGTTCACCGATCAGCTCGTGCCGGACGAGCTCGATCACGTGTCGCTCTCCTTTCTCGTGGATGATCTGCATGTACGCCGAGGCGGGGTCGCCTCGAACATCGCCTTCGGCCTCGGACAGTTCGGCCTACGGCCCGTACTGGTCGGCGCCGTGGGCCGAGACTTCGAGGAGTACGACGCATGGCTCCGTCAACACGGGGTGGACACGCGCTCGATCCATGTGTCGCGGGCCAAACACACCGCGCGGTTTCTCTGCACGACGGACGACGACGGCAACCAGATCGCCTCCTTCTATGCCGGCGCGATGAGTGAGGCGCCGGCAATCGACCTGGGTGTGGTGTCGGAACACGTCGGGGGTCTGGATCTCGTACTGATTGGAGCGAACGATCCGGAAGCCATGCTGCGACACACCCGTGACTGCCGTGCGGCGGGTTTGACCTTTGTCGCCGATCCGTCCCAGCAGCTCGCACGGCTTCAAGGCGACGCGATCAGAGACCTGGTCACGGGTGCCGACCACCTCTTCACGAACTCGTACGAGAGCACTCTGCTGCTGCGCAAGACAGGCTGGACGACTGCCGACGTGCTGGCCAGAGTCGGCACCTGGGTAACGACCTTGGGTGAGAAGGGCTGCCGGGTCCAACGACAGGGTGAGTGTGCTGTCGAGGTCTCGGCCGTGCCCGTCACTGAACCCGAAGACCCCACCGGGGTGGGTGACGGATTCCGCGCCGGCTTCATCGCGGCACTCGCGTGGGGCCTCACTTCGACGCGGGGCGCCCAGCTCGGCTGTGCGGTGGCAGCGAGCGTCCTGCGTGTGCCGGGTCCCCAGGAGTACCAGTTGAGCGGTGAGGAGTTGACGGCGCTATGCCGTTCGACCTACGGACCAGAGGTGGCCAACGATCTGGGCCGCCACCTCTCCCGATTGCGCTGACCGCCCGCGTGGTCCCTGGCGCCGCTGAGCTGCCCCTGGCGACGCGGGGGTCCGGTTCATTGAACATTGGAGTACCGCTGTGAATGCACCACCGGGGGCACTGCTCTCGTCATGGTTCATCGGATGGAACACGCCAGCATGGGAACGATCCGCGTCCGATGCCGAAGCGTTGCGCGACGTCCTCGCAGAACGCCTCGCCCAACGCCTGGGAATCCACGCCCGGGGGAGTACCGCTCCGGCTCCACCGAAGGGTGCCTCGCCCCTGGTCGCCAGCTCCTCGGCCGCGGTGTCATGTCCAGCGACTTCATGAACGTCACCGGCCCGCTGTACACCTGGCCCGACGGCCAGACCCCGGCCCTCACCGAGCCCCTGTAGGCGCAACCGGATCGACTCGTCCTTCGCCCTGAGGAAGGAGCTGGATTCCACGCACACGGCCGCATCCAAGGCGACACCGTGCCCCATCATGGCGGGCCGGAATCCGGAGCGGCTGAACGAGAGCCACCCAGCCACGACAGTGACCGCCCTTCGGCAGGCCGAAGGGCGGTCACTGCAATCGGCGTCAGGACCGATGGCCGTCGGTGTGTTGGAAGCTGACGTCGTCGGCCGGCTTCAGCAGATACAGAACGCCGCCGACGGTCTGGCCGCCGATGTGCGGAGCGAGACGCAGTACGCCTTCGCGGTGCACCTAGTCGGGCTTGGGTGCGCTGAGGTTCATGGACGGCGTCCTCGGCGACGTACAGCTGGTGAACGGCGCCCGCTGGCCCGGGGCCGAGATCTCTGCGACCCGGCACCGCTCGCGGCTGCTGAACGCCTCCACCCCCCGCCGCTACCACCTGGTGCTGCGACGGGAAGACGGTGGAACACTGCCCTTCACGCAGATCGGTGGCGACGGCGGCCTGCCGGCCGCCCCACAGCGTCTGGACGGCATCTCCATGGCGCCGGCGGAACGCTTCGACGTCGTCGTGGACTTCACCGACGGCCCGGTGGGCAGCCACGTGACCCTCGTCAACACCCTGGCGGACAGCCGCATGCACCAGGTCATGCGCTTCCACATCGCACGCAAGGAAAGGATGCAGGAGCGCTGGCGGTTCATCAGCGACTTCCACCACCCGCTGCATCTGCACCTGGCCCACTTCCAGGTCCTGTCGCGTGGCGGCCGGGCATCCGAGCCCACCGACGCCGGCTGGAAGGACACGGTCGACGTCCGCCCGAGCACGAGGACATGGCCATGATGGCCAACTTCGAAGTGTGCGTCCGCGGTGAGCCGGCCGGCTCCATCGCAAGTTCCCGGCCGTTCGTGAGCCTTGTGTTCACAGCCGTGCGGCGCCCCGAGTCGGCCGTCGGCGATGCTCCCTGAAGGACGTTATGTGTGGTGTGGGCGTTACGGGCGATGTCGTGACGCTGAAATGACGCTCATTTGACGCTTTCTGATGGCACGTCAGGTGGCCTGTCAGGTCGTACGGCGCAGCCGGTGGAGGCGCTCGGTCAAGGTCGTGCACTGATCGCGCCTCGCGGTGCGGGCGACCTGACGGAGGGTCAGTGGGCGGTGCGGGAGGGGCATGCAGTTGTCCGGGGTGCTTCCTCGGGGGTCGCGAATCCCGGCGCGTCATACCGCCCATATCACCATTCTTCATACTATCGTCTGGTAACTGTAAGAAGTCGATCTCTCACGGATCGCACCCACCTCACTCCATCGGAGATGTCATGCGCAAGCTTCGCAAGGCTGTCGTCCTGGCCGTCGCCCTCGGTGGCGTCGGACTCCTGAACGCCGGCACCGCCACCGCCGACGGGGGCGACGGGCACGGCGGCAACGTCCTGCAGAGCGCCCACTGCAGGTCGCACGACCTGAATGTCGACGTCCTCGGCCAGGTCGGCGTCCTCAACGGCGCGCTGGGCAACGCGCTCAACGGCGAGGGCAACGCGGGTGGGCAGAACTCTCACATCGGCTCGTCCATGGGCTGCAACGACAGAGCCTTCTAGGTCGCGTCCTGGAACGGGGCTTCTCGCCACGTCTCATGCTGGGGTGATGTCGGTGCGGGACGTGAGGATCCCGGACCGTCCGCATGTCGACGGAGACTGAGCGACGGGAGCCGCCGGAGGGTGCGGACCTGTGGCGAGACCAACCGGTGGAGCACGGGCTGTGGCTGACGGTCCGTGGGTTGGTCCGCTGAGGGAAGCACACCGGTGTCTGGCCGGCCGTGAAGATAACACCCGGCTGGCATGCAGACACCTCGCAAACCAGTCAGGGGCCTGATCCGCGAAAGTGGATCAGGCCCCTGACTGGTGTTTCTCTGCCCGAGGCCTGCCGTGCTGCGTGCGATGCACCGGGCCGGCCGGATGGACGGGCTCATCGCGGACGCGGTAAGGGCCGTTAGCCCGCCCCGGCCGGGCCGTCCCTCCAGCGGGGACGGCCCGGCGTTCGGCGGTCAGTTCACGCGGAGGGTGAGCGCTGCGGTGTGCAGCTTGCCGTCGGTCTGGAACTGCAGGAAGAGCCGCCAGTTTCCGGACTGGGCGAACTCGGCGTGGAAGGTGAGCGCGGGCCCGCCGTGGTCGCCGTCCACCCTGGTCTCCGGGTGGAGGTGGGCGAAGGAGAGGTCGCCCTGGTGGAAGGCGGTGAGGTGGGCGTAGGTGTCCAGGTAGGGCTGGAGGTCGGTGACCGGCTTGCCGTTCTTGGTGACGGTGGCGGTGAGCCGGCGAGCCGTGCCGGCCTTCAGGTCGCCCTTCACCGCGATCGTGTAGCCGTCGACGGTGGTGGTGCCGGACGCCTTGGGCAGCGACGTGGTCATCGGCATGCCGGACACCTTCACGGTGCGGCTGAGGACGAGGTCCTTGCCCTTGCCGGAGCCGGTGGCCGGGGTGAACGAGGTGTACAGCCGCCAGGTGCCCGGCCTCAGCGCGGCCAGTGGCGCGGTCCAGGTGCCGTTCTTCGCCATGGTCGGGTGCAGGTGCTGGAAGCCGGTGAGGTCGTTGCGGATGGCGTAGAAGTGCATCCGCTTGGTCTGGTCGACGGTGAAGCCGGTGACCGGCTTGCCGTCCGGGCCGGTGACGGTGAAGCGGTAGTCGGCCGACCGGCCGGCGGGGAGGCCGGTGGTGGGGGAGGCCATGCGGTAGCCGTCCCGGGCGGCGGCCAGTCCGTTGCCGGTGGCGGCGGTGTCCATCCCGGGCATCGACTCCATGGCGTCGGCCGGTGCGGAGGGGGACGGCGCGTTGCCGTGGTTCATGCCGGGCATGGACGAGCTGTGGCCGGAGCCGGAGCCGGAGCCGGAGCCGGAGCCGGAGCCGCAGGCGGCCAGTGCCAGGGCGAGTACCGAGGTGGTGGCAGCCGTCATGAGGAGGCGGCGGGACGTTCGAGAGCGCTTGGACATGAAGGGTCTTTCCAGGTGGGCGCCGCGATGTGGCGCGAGTGACGAACGGGACCTGTGTCGGAGCCCGGCGGTGAGCCGGTGCCCGGAGGTCTCGTCACGTCCGTGCGACGCACGCCTGGAGGAGTAGTTCGCGTCCGCCCGTGGGTGGTCCCCTGTGCCGGGTGCCCATGTACGCCCGCGGGGCCCGTGGTGACAGGACGGCGGCCGGGAGGACCAGGGCGGCCACGGCGAGCGGCGGCAGCGGGATCGCCGAGCGGGGCGGGGTGGCCAGGCACAGCGCGCCCCGCATGGTCTCGTCGGCGCGCGTGGTCGCCTTGTCGTCCGCGGTCCTGGAGTGCTCGGCCGAGTGCGCCGCCATCGTGTCCGGGACCGTTTGCGTGACCGCCGTGTTCGCCATGCCCCCATGGCAGCCGCCGTCGGCCGCGGCCGGGCCGCCGTGCATGAGGAACAGCCCGAGCAGCACCGCGACCAGCACGGCGGGCCGCACCACTCCGCGGTGGCGGGCCCCGGCCGTGCTCGGGGCGGGCTGCGTGACCATCACGGGTTCACCTTACGCAGGCGCGCGCACTGGGCCGTCATGCGGCCGGGCGCGCACGCTGCAAGCGGCGCCGTACTGGCGGAAAAGGCGACGTCCGGGCCGCCCCCCTGAGGGACGGCCCGGACGTCAGTGGCCTGCTCGGTGACCGAGCTCAGTGACCGAGCCCGGTGACCGTGCGGATCAGGCGATGTCGAAGCGGTCCGCGTTCGACACCTTGACCCACGCCGCGACGAAGTCGTTCACGAACTTCTCCTTCGCGTCGTCGGCCGCGTAGACCTCGGCGAGCGCACGCAGCTCGGAGTTCGAGCCGAAGACCAGGTCGGCACGGGTGCCGGTCCACTTGACCTCGCCGGTCGCGTCGTCACGGCACTCGAAGACCGTCTGGTCCTCGGAGACCGGCGTCCACGTGTGGCCCAGGTCGAGCAGGTTGACGAAGAAGTCGTTCGTCAGCTTGCCCGGGGTGTCCGTGAAGACGCCGTGCGCGGACTGCTGGTAGTTGGCGCCGAGGACGCGCAGACCGCCGACGAGGACGGTCAGCTCGGGGGCGCTCAGGCCCAGCAGGTTGGCCTTGTCGAGCAGCAGGTACTCGGTCGGCAGGCGGTTGCCCTTGCCCAGGTAGTTGCGGAAGCCGTCGGCGGTGGGCTCCAGCGCGGCGAAGGACTCCGCGTCGGTGTGCTCCTCCGTGGCGTCCACACGACCCGGGGTGAAGGGCACCTCGATGTCGTGACCGGCGTCCTTGGCGGCCTTCTCCACGGCGGCGGCACCACCGAGGACGATCAGGTCGGCCAGGGAGACCTTCTTGGCGCCGGTGTTGAACTCCGCCTGGATGCCCTCGAGGACGCGCAGGACCTGAGCGAGCTGGTCGGGCTCGTTGACGTCCCAGCCGGCCTGCGGCTGCAGACGGATACGGGCGCCGTTGGCACCGCCGCGCTTGTCGCTGTTGCGGTACGTCGAGGCCGACGCCCACGCGGTGGACACCAGCTGCGCCACGGACAGACCCGACTCCAGCAGCTTGGCCTTGAGCGCAGCGACATCGGCGGCGTCGATGGGCTCGCCCTCCGCCTCCGGCAGCGGGTCCTGCCACAGCAGGGTCTCCGCCGGGACCTCCGGGCCGAGGTACAGCGACTTCGGACCCATGTCACGGTGGGTCAGCTTGTACCAGGCGCGGGCGAAGGCGTCCGCGAACTCCTCCGGGTTCTCGTAGAAGCGGCGCGAGATCGGCCCGTAGATCGGGTCGAAGCGCAGCGAGAGGTCGGTGGTGAGCATCGTCGGGAGCTTCTTCTTCGACGCGTCGTGGGCGTCGGGGATGATCGCCTCGGCGTCCTTGGCGACCCACTGCTTCGCGCCGGCCGGGCTCTCGGTGAGCTCGTACTCGTACTCGAAGAGGTTCTTGAAGAAGCCGTTGCTCCACTGGGTCGGCGTGGCGGTCCAGGTGACCTCCAGGCCGGAGGTGATCGCGTCGCCGGCCTTGCCGGAGCCGTAGGTGCTCTTCCAGCCGAGGCCCTGGGCCTCGATCGGGGCGGCCTCGGGGTCGGCGCCGACGTGGTCGGCCGGGCCCGCGCCGTGGGTCTTGCCGAAGGTGTGACCACCGGCGATGAGGGCGACGGTCTCCTCGTCGTTCATCGCCATCCGGTGGAAGGTCTCACGGATGTCGCGGGCCGCGGCGATCGGGTCCGGGTTGCCGTTCGGGCCCTCCGGGTTGACGTAGATCAGACCCATCTGGACCGCGCCGAGCGGGCTCTCCAGCTCACGGTCGCCGGTGTAGCGCTGGTCGTCGAGCCAGACCTTCTCGGGACCCCAGTAGACGTCCTCCTCCGACTCCCATACGTCCTCACGGCCACCGCCGAAGCCGAAGGTCGTGAAGCCCATGGACTCCAGCGCCACGTTGCCCGCGAGGATCATGAGGTCGGCCCAGGACAGGCTCTTGCCGTACTTCTTCTTCACCGGCCACAGCAGACGGCGGGCCTTGTCCAGGTTGCCGTTGTCCGGCCAGCTGTTCAGCGGGGCGAAGCGCTGCTGACCGGCGCCCGCGCCGCCGCGGCCGTCGCTGATGCGGTAGGTGCCCGCGCTGTGCCAGGCCATACGGATCATGAACGGGCCGTAGTGCCCGAAGTCGGCCGGCCACCAGTCCTTGGAGTCCGTCAGGATCTCGGCGATGTCCTGTTTCACGGCCGGCAGGTCGAGGCTCTTGAACGCCTCGGCGTAGTCGAACTCCTCACCGAGGGGGTTGGCCACGGCAGGGTTCTTGGCAAGGATCTTCAGGTTGAGCCGCTCCGGCCACCACTGGCGGTTTCCTCCGCCCTGGGTCGGGTGCAGGGCGCGATCGTGCGCCACCGGGCACTTCGCTTCAGCGGCGTTGTTCTCAGACATAAGAATCCTTCCGGAGTTGGTGCTCAGGCCGTGCGAGCGGTGGAACAGTCGGGGCACAGGCCCCAGTAGATGACCTCGGCCTCGTCGATCGCGAAGCCTCGGTCGTCCGAAGCGGTGAGACAGGGGGCATGACCGACCGCGCAGTCGACGTCCAGGACGGCACCGCACGAGCGGCACACCAGGTGGTGGTGGTTGTCCCCGACCCTGCCCTCGAACCGGGCCGGGCTGCCCGGCGGCTCGATGCGGCGTACGAGTCCGGCCGTGGTCAGCGCGTGCAGCGCCTCGTACACGGCTTGCAGGGATATGTGGCCCACACGGTCCCGCACACCCGAGGCGATCGCCTCGACGCCGAGGTGGTCACCCTCGCGGACGGTCTCGAGCAGCGCGACGCGGGCGGCCGTCACCCGCAGGCCGGCACCGCGCAGCTCCTCGGCGGTGGTCGGAGTCTGGGGTGAAGTCATGGGACCCAAGCTACCCGCACAAACACGAATGATTCAAGAAAACGAACGAGACAGGTTTGGTGGCCGGTCGATGACGTCCGGGGGAATCCCCGCAGATCAAGGGCTGGCAAGGGGATCGCACCACTGTGCATGCCTACGGGTGAATCAGTGAATGGATGTCCGGCCTGCGCCGGTTCGCTGCGCTGTGCTGGAGCGCGTGGGTGTCTTCGTTCTGTGTGCGTGGCTGCTGACCGCGGGGCTCGGCGGCTGTCTGGCCTCGGTGTGGATCCGCCACGGCGGCCTGCGGCAGCAGCGCACGCCGGGGGTGACGCGGCTGCCGCTGTGGCTCGTCGTGGGGCATGTCGCGCTGGCCGTCACCGGGCTGCTCTGCTGGACGGCCCATCTCGCGGGCGCGGTCCGGGGCACGGCCTGGGCGGCCTGTGCCGTGGTGCTGGTGGTCGCCGCGTTCGGGTTCATGATGCTGCTGCGCCGGCTGCCCAGCTCGGGGCGGCACTCCCGGGGCGGACGGACCGCCGAGCGCCACCTTCCGCTGACGGCGGTCGTCGCCCGCGGGACGAGCGCGGGCGCGACCGTGCTGCTGGTCGTGCTGGTGGTGCTGCGCCGGGCGTGAGGCCGGGCCCGGTGCGAGGTCAGCTCCTGCCCGGCTCCTCGTTCCGGGACGCGGCGGCGGCCGAGCGGGACCCGACCAGGAGCAGGCACAGGACGGCCACGCCCGCGACGACGCCGGTGAGGAGAAGGAGGGGGCTGAGGGGACGGGTGGCCGAGGCGGTGTCGTCCACGGCGGGCTGAGCCACCGCGGGGGCGGATGTCGCGGCCGTGGGGGAGGGGGACGGCGTCCTGGCGCCTCCGGGGGCGGCGGCCTCGGCGCTGTGGCCCTGGTGCAGGGACGACGGCATCGCGCCGGCGGACCGGGTGGCGGGTGCGGCGGCCGTCGGGTGCTGGTGCTGATGGACGGTGGGCGCCGGCGCGGCGGCCGGCTCCACGACGAGCCGGGCCGTCATGCCCGGATGGACGGTGCAGAGGTAGCCGTAGGTCCCCGGCGTGGTGAACGTGTGGCTCCAGCTGCCGCCCTTGTTGAGCATCGGGGAGTGCACGGAGGCGGGGCCGGAGGTGGTCTCGACGTCATGCGGCGCTTGGTCCTGGTTGGTCCAGGTGACCGTGTCCCCGGCGGTGATGGTCAGGGCGCGGGGCGAGAACGCGTAGCCGGACATGAGGACTTGGTGGCCGGCGGCTGCCTGCACCGCGGGGGCGGGCAGGACCAGCGCGGCACCCGCCAGGAAGAGGGCGCCGAGGAGGGCGGTCAGACGGGGCATGTGAACTCCGCGGCTACGAGCAGCCGGATGCGGTCTGCGGGGCGGATGCGGGGCAGGCTGAGACCGGTCGTACGGCGCAGGGGGCGGTACGGCAGCCGGAGCGTGCCGAGGACCAGGAGCCGGTCGGCGGTGCGCTCGACGACACGGAAGCCGAACAGGGCCGGGGCCGGATCGCCGGCCAGGGCCAGTTCGCCGGGGACGTGCAGCCGGCTGGCCTCGTCCGTGGGAGTGAGGCTGGTACTGACGAAGGTGAGCACCCTGCCGCCCAGCGCCCGGCCCGCCAGCTCCAGGCTCAGCACACAGTCGTCGGAGTCGGGCGCCACGGTGAGGGTCGCGTCCAGGGCGGTGAGCCGGCGGCGCAGGGTGGTCAACGGGCCCAGGTGTGCGGTCAGTTCGACGATGCAGCGGTCCGGGGCGGCCCCGTAGGTGCCGGGGTCGGGCAGCCAGTCGGGGCCCGGGCGGGGCGGGGGCAGGACGGCGGTGGGACGGGTCTCGGTGGTCATCTCGGCACCTCGATGGGCGAGCGGAGTGACGGGCGGGGAGAATGGAGCGAGCGGCGGGCCGGCCGACTGCGACTCGGCCGGCCCGCCGCGTCCTGCTTCGGGAAGCCAGCAGGAGTTGGTTCAGCAGGAGTTGGTGAGGTAGTTCTCGGTGGGAGCGAGCAGGTGCTCGGCCCAGACCGTGTGCATCTTCACGTAGGCGTCGGGGTTGAGGATGTCCGCGAGCTGCTGGCCCGGTGACTCCTCCAGATGCGCCTTGTTGATGTGCTGCAGGAGCACCCCGAGGGTGTCGTCGGCGACGCTGCCGGTGCCGTTCACCGCGGGGGTGAGGATCGACTCCAGCCAGACGGTGTGCATCTTGAGGTAGCTGTCCAGCTTGAGCGCGTCCTGGACCTGCCGGCCCGGGGACTGCTCCAGGTGGGCCTTGTCGATGTGCTGCAGGATCGGCAGCAGGACCTGCTGGACGCTGACGCAGTCGCCGTCGCCCCCGCCGCCGGTACCGCCGGAGCTGCTGCCCCCACCGGTCGAACCGCCCGTGGAGCCGCCGGTGGAGCCACCCGTGGAGCCGCCGGTGGAACCGCCCGTCGAGCCGCCGGTGGATCCTCCGGTCGAGCCGCCGGTGGAGCCGCCCGAGCCGCCGCCGCTGTTCGCGACCACGGTGATGGACGCCGTCATGTCCGGGTGGACCGCGCAGTAGTACTCGTACGTACCGGCCTTGGTGAAGGTGTACGACCAGCTGTCGCCCTTCTGCAGGGTTCCGGAGTCGAACTTGGCCGGGCCGCTGGTGGTGGTGACGGTGTGCGGGGCGGAGTCCTCGTTGACCCACTTCACCGTGTCGCCGACCTTCACCGTCAGTTTCGGCTGGGCGAACTTGTAGTTCTTGATCTCGATGGTGTGGTCGGCCGCCGCGGCCTTGCCGGACGAGTGGTCCATGTCCGACATCGACTTGGCCTCGGCCGCCGGGGCGGCGGTCTGCGGGGCCGCGGCCCCGGCGGACGCCTGGAGCAGGCCCAGGCCGGCGACGGCGGCGAGACCGGCGCCGAGGCCGGTGGCCAGCAGCACCCGGTTGCCCGCACGGGAACGCCCGTGGTGCGGCGCGGGTGCGGTGGTTTCCTCTGTGTGCATGGTGGTGCTTCTCCCTTGTGAGTTCCCTGGTGAGGGGAGAGGGGTGGGACAGGGGTGCGGGTCAGCGGCCGGGGGCGGACGTGACCAGCAGACTCGTCGCGGCGAGTACGACGAGGACGAGCCCCGTCTCGGCCGCGACCGAGTGGACGAAGGGCCGCACGGTGGTTCGGTCGCCGCGCAGCAGTACGGCGATGTCGAGCCGCGTCCGCACCCAGCCGCGGCTGCGCCGGGCGATCAGCAACACCGCGGCCAGTACGGCGAGTTTGACCAGCAGCAGCCGCCCGTAGCCGGTGTGGAACAGGGCGTCGAACGACCCGACCACCTGCCAGGTCAGCACCGCCCCCGCCGCCACGATCGCCGCGACCGACACCCCGGCGAGCCGGGAGTACCCGGTCACGACGGCCGACAGCTCGTCGGGCCGGCGCCGGGGCAGCACCCCGAGCAGCAGCACCGTCAGACCGCCGAGCCACACCGAGACGCCGAGCAGATGGACCAGGTCGGCCACCGCACCCCAACCGGGGTGCGTGCCCTCGGAGTTGTGGCCGGTCATGCTCGTCGTCCGCAGCAGTCCGAGGCCGACGGCGAGCGCGCCGACGCGCCAGCCGGGCGACCGTGCGGCCCGGTCCCCGCCCTGCAGCAGGGCGGCCAGCGCGATGGCGGCGAGCACCCACATCAGCACCCGGCAGGCGGCCACGACGCCGACCTCGGTGGTCAACAGGTCCGTATAGGTGCCGGGCCGGAACACGTCGCCGAGCGTGCCCATCGTCCCGTACGCGCCCTGGAGTCCGGGCGCGAGCAGACCCGCCGCGAGACCGGCGGCCCAGGAGAGCGTGAGGACGCGGCGGGTACGGCGGTCCCACGCCCCCTGCGGCCAGAGCAGCGCGAGAAACGCGAGGCCGCCGACGAACAGGGCGAGCGAGAGATAGCCGGTCCAGCGGGCGGCGACCCAGGCGGAGTGCACCGCCTCGGACGGTTCCGGGACCGCCGCTGCCTGGGCCGAGGAGGCCGCCTTCGCGGTGAGGCGGAAGGAGAGCGTCCCGGACGTGAGATGCCCGTCCTCCATGTCAAGTACCTGCCAGACCAGGGTCAGATCGCCCCGGTCCTTGCTCTGTTCCCGCGCCGGGATCTCCGGGACGGTGACCTCGACGGTGTCGTCGCCGTGGTCGCCACGCGACACGGTCAGCCGCTTGCCGGCCGCCTTGATGTGCACGTCGGCCGGTTCGACCGGCTCGCTGAAGGTGAGCCGCACGGTGGCGGGGGTGTGCGGGAGCCGGGCGCCGTCCTTCGGCGCGGAGGAGTCCAGCTCCGTGTGGGCCGAGGCGGGGGGCGCCGCGAGCAGCAGGGCCGCGAGCGCGGTCAGGAGCAGGGCGAGCAGGGACGGGGCACGGCGTCTCACGGGAGCACCTCCGGGACGACCGAGGGCGAGGCGGCGACACCGACGCACAGCGAGGAGAGGGTGCCGGTCGACGACGACGGGGACGGGGCGGGCGAGGGACTCGCGGAGGCCGGGGTCAGGAGCCCGTCCAGCAGGCCGGTGACCGGAGTGGCCACGCCGTTCAACAGCGGCTGTACGAGGCGGACTTCACCCTCCTCGCAGTGGTCCGAGGGCGTGGGGGTCGGAGTGGGGGAGGGCGAGGGGCCGTTGGTATGTCCGCCGCCCGATCCGCCCGAACCGTGATCGTGGCTGTTTTCCCCGCCTGTGGGTGGCGTGCCGCCCGGTGCGGGAATTCCGGCGTCGTTGCCGCCCGGCCAATAGCCGCCCGCAGAGCCGGAGCCGTAATTCCCGACGGCGGTGTCGGGAGGTCCGGTTGCGGAGCGGGCCGTGGGTTGGTGCGGTTGGGGAGAGGCCTCGGACGCCGGCGGGGACGCGGTGTCGACGGTCGCCGGAGCCTGGGCGCCGATGCCCGAGGCGTATCCGAGGACCACGACGACGGCCGCGACGAGCGCGCCCGCGACGATCTCGTCGCGATGGTCTGCTGGCCAGGCCCCCCTGGCAAAGAAGGACATGGTCCCTCCTGACGCTGTGCGTGAACGGCGGTGACCAGGAGTGCATCGGTGTGACGATTCCCGTCCGCTACGCGTCAGTTAATCGGTCGTTTCGTTGCCTCATTTCCGATCGGGGGGTCACTGTGAGAACGGACCTCCCCGCCCCAATGCACGCATTGCATTCAGGTGGTATTCCGTGGAGAAAACGAAGGGACCGTGAATTCGAACGCGCACGGCATTTCCCTGTCGACTCCTGCCGGTTCTTATCGATCGGTGTGCAACTCGACGCAGCAGATACCGGGTTGCGGGGTCAGCACGGCAGTCGTCTCGGGATGGCCGGACGCGGCGAGACAGCCGCTCAGGAAGGCCTGGTTCATGCCGCAGATCAGATCCGGCGCCTGGGCGGCGACCGGATGGAAGGGGCAGTTGTGCAGCACCGTGCGGCCCGCTCCCTCCTCGGCCGGCTCGAATCCGAGCGATTCCAGGGTGGCCATGATGTCGCCGGAACGGGCCTGGGCGCCCACGGCCTCGCCCCTTTCCGCGGCCACGCGCAAAGCCGCCTCCCGCGCGCTCTCCCCCTGTTTCTGCGCCGTCAGGGCCTCGGTCAGAAGCGAGGCCAGCAGTTCGTGGCGGCGCGGGGGGAGGCTCAGGGAGAGGGTGTGCGGGGTCGGCTCGTACACCTTCGGGGCGCGGCCGACCCGGCGCGGGCCGTGGCCGCCGTGCCGGGACTGCAACAGGCCCGATGCCACCAGCTTGTCGAGGTGGAAGGCCGCCAGCTTGCGGGAGATCCCGACCGCCGCCGAGGCCTCCTCCCGGGTCACCGGCCGCCGGGCCCGCCGTACGAAGTCCAGCAGCCGTCGCCGTGACTCGTCGCCGAGGACGGCGAGCGCGGCGATGGGATCGGAGCCGGAGGTCACGGGCTCACGGTAACTCCGATCCGGAGTACTCGGCGTCCACGGTTGACCCCCGCGCGAATAAGACCAACACTTGTTGGTGAAATGCCTCTCGGGCGAGGTGGATCCTGGTCACCGTGCCGATCGGGGCCTGGATGTGGGGCCTGGTCTTCGACATCGCCTCCAAGATCGTCGACCGGCCGTTTCCTGGACCGCGGCGTACGCGGCCGGTTTCGCCTGGCGTCAGGGCGACGGCTACGCGGGAGGGCAGAGTGTCGGCAACGGGCAGCTGACACTCTCCGCCGTCGCCCTGGCCGCCCTCGGCGTCTCCGGATACCTGGGCGGCAAGCGGCCTGCCGCTACGGCGTCCGGGGCGCCGTCGAATCCGTGCGGGCGGAGGGCCACCGCAGCACCCGTACGACGCCCTGACCAGAACCACTGGGTCCGAGCCACCGGTGCCGGACATGGACATCGCCGCTCCCGTCGCCTGGATCGTCACCGCCCTCGGCGGATTCGTCCTCCTGGTCCGCTGGATCTCCCGTGGCGGCCTGCGCCGGCCCGGACGTCCTTCGGCGTGCCCGTCGCCGTCGCCCCGCTGGGCTTCACCCTGCCCGCCCGCCGGATCCCCGTGTACCGCGCGGCCCCCGCCACCACCGAGGCGACGACACCCGCCGAACGGCACCTGCCCGTGCCGGTCGTCGCCGCCCACGGCCTGCTCGCCGCGACCACCCTGGTCCCGGTGCTGCCGGCGGCCATCGGGGTCGGCAGCATGGCCAAGGACGTCGACCAGGCCCTGCGCGACATCGCCGTCGTGCCCGGCGGCCTGGACGAGGCGGGCGCGGCGGCGTACGTCAAACAGCTCGCGAGCGAGAGGCGCTGCGTCAGGGACGTGTACTGGCCTGCGGACTACGCTGGATCCATGCGTGAACTGGCCGGTACGGCAGCACAGTGGGCGGCGCGGGGCCGTGCGGCGGTCCTCGCGCGGCCGCTCAGCGAGCGGGGCTTCGGGCCACGGCATCCGGCCGACGCGATCCTCGTCGACGAGGACGGGCACTGCCACGGCCGGCTCTACCGGGGCGCCTTCGACCGGCAGCTGGTCGCCGAGGCGACCTCGCTGCCGCCCGGACACACCGCCCGGGTGGTCGAGGTGGCCGTGCACGACGAGGGTGTGAAGCAGGCCGGACTGACCTGCGGGGGCCGGGCCGAGATCCTTCTCCAGCCGCTGGCCGCCGTGCCGGGCCGCTGGTGGGAGCTGCTCGGTGCGGGCGCCGACGCGGCGCTGGTCACCTGGCTGGACGAACGGCGTACGCATGCCGTCAGCGCCGTCGTGACCCCGGACGACAGGGCCGACGGCCCGGACGTGCCGCCCCAGGCCGCCGCCAGCGCCCGCGACCTGCTCGCCCGCCACCGCGCCGGGCGCGAGGTGCACGCGACCGAGGCCGGACTCTGCCTCGTCGAGACCTGCCCCGCCGTACCGCATCTCGTCATCGTCGGCGGCGGCGAACTCGCCGAACTCCTCTTCGCCCAGGCCGGGTTGCTCGGCTGGCAGGCCACGGTGACGTCTGCCGCCGGGGACGCGGGCAAGCTACTCGTCGCGCATCCGGCCGCCGCCTGTCTGATCATGCTGAGCCATGAGCCCGACGTGGACGTGCCCACTCTGCACACCGCGCTGACCTCCGGCATCCCGTACGTCGGTGCGCTGGGCTCCCGCCCTACGCAGGAGCGGCGCGCCGCCGGGCTGATGGAGGCGGGCCTGGACGAGGAGCAGCTCGGGCGGATCCATGGGCCGATCGGGCTGGACATCGGGGCGCGCACGCCGGCGGAGACCGCCATGGCCATCTGCGCGGAGGTGCTGGCGGCGCTTGTGCGGTGAGCTCCGTGGGGGGCGCGGTGCGTCTTTGTCTGCTGCGCCGTCGTGGCTGGTCGCGCCCCGCGGCGGAGCCGCATATGGATACAGCCCCGCGCCCCTCCAGGGCGGGGGAGGGACCGGCAGCGGTCCCTCCCCCCAAGGGGTGTCAGCTCTTGCCGAGGAGCTTGTTCATCTCTGTGATCTCGGCGGTCTGACCGGTGATGATGGCGTCAGCCATGGTGGTGGCGGGGGCGTAGGCGCCCTTTGACTTCTCCGTGCCGGCCATCTGCACGGCGCCCTTGTGGTGTTCGATCATCATGGTCAGGAACATGGTGTCGAACTCCGTGCCGGAAGCCTTCTCCAGCTGGTCCATGTCCTTGCTGTCCATCATTCCGGCCATGCCGGAGTGGGCCGAGTGGTCCATGCCGGGCATCGCCGAGGGCACGCTCTGGCCCCAGGACTTCAGCCAGCCGCTCATGGTGCGGATCTCCGGGTCCTGCGCCTTCTCGATGCGCGCGGCGAGATCCTTCACCTTGGCGGACGAGGCCCGGCCGGCGGCCAGCTTCGCCATCTCCAGGGCCTGCTGGTGGTGCGGGATCATGCCCTGCGCGAAGGACACGTCCTGCGCGTTGTGAGCGGCGGTGCTCGACGAAGGCGAGGACGAGGACGAGCCGGAGCTGTCGTGGCCGCTGCTCCCGCTGTCGCTGCTGCCGCCGCAGGCGGCGAGGACGAGCCCGGCGGTGACGGTCGCGGCCATCAGGGCGGTGCGACGGGCCATGGAGGTACGGGTGTTGCGCATACTGGAACTCCTGCGTTGCTGCGGGAAAGGGATCCGGACGTGCCGAGGCGCACCGCGTCGCCCGTCGTGCGTGGGCGCGGTGCCACGTGGTGTCTAGATCCGCAGGAGCTGTAGTTCCGCCAGCGAGGGCGGCGCGCGTGCACCGTCCGGGGCCGTGCCCGCGTAGGGGCAAGGGGTGTCGGACGGCGCGGGCACGGCCACCGGGTCGGCGACGAGCGCGGGCAGCGTGGGCCCGCCGCTCAGGGCACCGGACGCACAGGTCTGGTCGGCGTGCTGGGCATGGCCGCCACCGCAGTCGTCGCCCGCACAGTCGCCGTGCAGCGCGACCGCCGCCGTCATGTGCCGTGCGGCGGAGTGCTCCATGACACCACCGCCGGGCGCCAGGCCGTGCATGGCGAGCAGCCCGGCGAGCAGCCCGAGCATCAAGAAGACCGAGCGAAGGCCCCCATGGCTCGGCAGCGCCCTGAAGGGGCGCGGGGCGGTATCCATGTGCGGCTCCGCCGGCGCAGCGCTCCGCACAGCCCGCGGAGCGCTTGCCGGCGCATCGCGATGCTGTGCAAGGGCTGTCACGGCGCCCATGGTACGCAGACCGCCGTGGGCCCCGGGCCCTCACCCCTGTTCCGCGCTCCAGGCGATCTGCGGCGGCACCACCCGTGCGCACAG
Source organism: Streptomyces sp. NPDC001492 (assembly GCF_053597275.1). Taxonomy (NCBI): domain Bacteria; kingdom Bacillati; phylum Actinomycetota; class Actinomycetes; order Kitasatosporales; family Streptomycetaceae; genus Streptomyces; species Streptomyces sp. NPDC001492. The sequence continues at coordinate 17,032 of NZ_JBSFHW010000004.1, forward strand.
CGGGTTTCCGCGGGCGTCGGTCAGCCGCAGCCGCCCCACCAGCAGCCCTTCGCGCACGGCGGCGCCCAGCACCTCGGCCGGCACGGCGCCGAGCATCAGCTTGGCGCGCCGGAACATGCCGAAGGCACCGGAGTCGTCGACCGTCCCCCAGGACAGATAGACGAAGCGCCCGCCCGGACGCCCTTGAACATACGGCCCCTTGACGTCCGTACCTGTGACCGTGCACTCCAGCGTCCAGCTCACGGACACGGCGTCGCCGGGCTGCGGATCGAGAAGCTCCCCCGGCCGGTCACGGCGCTGCACGGCCACATGGATGTCCTGGTACGACGGCATCTCACCGTCGGGCCCGCACGCACGACCCGGCAGGTCGACGCCGTCGATACGGATGCGCAGTCCGGCCGTCACCCCGTCACCGCCTTTGCCCGGCACTGCTTCATGGGCCTTCAGTCTGCACCTGTGCGCTCGGGGATCCGCCGGGCCGAGCCACCCAGGCGCATGGCAGGATCGGGCGCCATGACGGCGTCTCCTTCGGTACGCGCGCTGCGCGCGGCGGTGTTCGCCGCACTGTGCGTGCTGCTCGCCGCCGGAGGACACGCGCTGGCGACCGGGACGGCACCGCCCGTGTGGGTGCAGGCCTCGGGGTTCGTACCGGTCTTCGGGGCCGGCTGTCTGCTGGGTGCCCGGGAGCGCTCGCTGGCCGCGATCGGCGTGGGGACGCTCACGGCCCAGGGCGGACTGCACCTCGCCTTCGACGCCGTACGCCCGCACCCCATGATGCTCATGCGCGGCATGTACGGCATGCAGGACATGGGCGCCATGCACATGGGCCACTCGCACGCCCTGACCCCGCACGCCACCGCCGCCCACGTCGGCGCCGCGGTGGTGCTGACCTGGTGGCTGTGGCGCGGTGAGGCCGCGCTGTGGTCGCTGCTGCGGCGGGCCGCCACGCTCGTACCTGGCCTCGCTGCCTGGTGGCGGGTGCGCGGCGGGGCGGGGACCCTGCCGGCCGCGCCGGACGCCGTACGCCTGGGTGCCGACGGCCCGCGGCCGCTGCGACGGCTGCTGCTGCGGCACGCGGTGCAGCGGCGCGGTCCGCCGCCGGGGATGTCGTACGCGATCTGACCTCGACATCCCTTCCTCAGTACGGAGATCAGCTCACCCATGTCCACTGCACGCACCGCCCTGCGCCGCGCCGGCACCGTCACCGCGCTGACCGCCGCGGGGCTCCTGGCCGCCGCGGGAATCGCCTCCGCGCACGTCACCGTCCACCCCGAGAGCTATGCGAAGGGCGCCACGGACGGCGTTCTCACCTTCCGCGTGCCCAACGAGGAGGACACCGCGAGCACCACCAAAGTGCAGGTGTTCCTGCCCACCGACCACCCCGTCCTCGGCGTGCTCGTCTCGCCGCCGCAGAACGGCTGGACGGCGAAGGTCACCAACACCAGGCTGAAGACGCCCGTCAAGACGGACGACGGCACCATCACCGACGCCGTCTCCGAGATCACCTGGACGGGCGGCAGGATCGGGGCCGGCCAGTACCAGGACTTCACCGTCGCCTTCGGTCAACTGCCCGACGACACCGACCAGTTGACCTTCAAGACCCTGCAGACGTACTCGGACGGGAAGACCGTCCGCTGGATCGACGTGGCGCAGCCCGGTGCGGACGAGCCGGAGAGCCCGGCACCCGTCCTCAAGCTGACCGCCAAGGGCGCGGAGGAGGGCAGCGCCTCGGCCCCGTCGGCGGCGCCCAAGAGCACCGCCGGTTCCACGTCGAGCGCGGCCGGCAGCGACTCCACCGCCCGCGGACTCGGTGTCGCCGGGCTGGTCGTGGGCGTACTGGGCCTGGCGGCAGCGGCGTTCGCGCTCGTCCGGGGCCGCTCCTCCGCCAAGGCCTCCTGACCGCGGTCCTCACCGCCGCAGCACGCGGGTCACCGCTGCCGCGGCGGCCGCCGCGCCCAGCCCGACCCCGGCCAGGGCGAGGGACTGGGCGCGGCGGCCCGGCGGGGCCGGCCGGACACCCGCGCCGACGCCGTAGGCGCTGCCGTGCGCGGCGTCGGGCAGCGCCGAGGCCAGCAGTTCCGCGAGGTGCACCGCCTCGTGGCCGCCGCTGTCGAACTCGTGGACCTGGGTGCGGCAGCTGAAGCCGTCGGCCAACAGGACCGTCGCCGGGTCGGTCTCACGCAGCCGGGGCAGCAGGACGCGTTCCGCGCAGGCCTCGCTGACGTCCAGGTGGCCGCGTTCGAAGCCGAAGTTGCCGGCCAGCCCGCAGCAGCCGGACTCCAGCTGCTCGGCGTCCACGCCGGCCCGGCCGAGCAGTTCGCGGTCGGCGTCCCAGCCGAGCACGGCGTGCTGGTGGCAGTGCACCTGCGCCAGCGCCCGCGCCGAACGGTCCGGCACCTGCGGGGGCTGGTAGCCGGGGGAGTGCTCGGTGAGCAGCTCGGCCAGCGTCACCGTCCGGTCGCGGAGCCTGCGCGCGTCACGGTCGCCGGGGAAGAGCTCGCCCATGTCCGAACGGAACACGGTGGTGCAGCTCGGCTCCAGGCCCACCACCAGCCCGCCCGCCCGGACATGCCCGGCGAGACGGCGCACCGTGCGGCTCAACACCCGCTCGGCGACGGCGAGTTGACCGGTGGAGATCCACGTCAGCCCGCAGCACAGCGGTTCCCGGGGCAGCTCGACCCGCCAGCCCGCGTGCTCCAGCACCTCCACGGCCGCCCGCCCGACATGCGGGTGGAAGAAGTTGGTGAACGTGTCCGGCCACAGCAGGACGCTCCCGCGCGACCCGTCGCCGTACGTCTCACCACGGCCCGCGAACCACTGCTGAAGGGTCTGCCCCGCGAACAGCGGTATCTCCCGGTTCTCGACGCCTGCCGCCGCCACGGCCGCCCGGGACAGCGGCGGGGTGTGGGTGAGCGCGTTGACGAGCGGCCCGAGCCCGGCCCGGCCGACGGCCTGCGCGACGGCCGGCAGCCAGCCCATGGACAGGTCGGAGCGGGGCCTGCGCCAGGGCCGGCCCGCGTAGTGGTGGGACAGGAACTCCGCCTTGTAGGTCGCCATGTCCACATCGGCAGGGCAGTCCTTCTTGCATCCCTTGCAGGCCAGACAGAGGTCGAGTGCGTCCCGCACCGCCTCCGAGCGCCAGCCGTCGCGGATCGCGCTGTCCCCGTGCCCGTCGAGCATCTCGAACAGCAGCCGCGCCCGCCCCCGCGTGGAGTGCTCCTCCTCCCGGGTCACCTGGTAGGAGGGGCACATCACCGAGCCGCCCTTGTTGGTCAGCTGCCGGCACTTGCCCACGCCGACGCACCGGTTGGCAGCCTCGGCGAAGGAGCCCCCGTCGTCCGGGAAGCGGAAGTGCAGGTCACGAGGGGCGTACGGGGCCCAGTCGCCGCCCAGGCGCAGGTTCTCGTCCAGCCGGTACGGTGCCACGACCTTGCCGGGGTTCATCCGGTCGAGCGGGTCGAAGACCGCCTTCAGCCGCCCGAAGGCCTCGACCAGTTCCTCGCCGAACATCCGCGGCAGCAGCTCACCGCGGCTCTGCCCGTCCCCGTGCTCCCCGGAGAAGGACCCGCCGAACTCGGCGACCAGATCGGCCGCCCGTTCCATGAACCGCCGGTAGGCCGCCACCCCGTCGGCCGAGTACAGGTCGAAGGGGATCCGGGTGTGCACACAGCCCTGCCCGAAGTGGCCGTAGAGGCTGGGCCCGGTGTCGCTGAGATACCCGAACTCGTCGTAGAGGCGGCGCAGTCGGCGCAGATAGTCGCCGAGCCGCTCGGGTGCCACCGCCGAGTCCTCCCAGCCCTCGAAGGTGTCGGGCCTGCCCGGGATGTGCGCGGTGGCGCCCAGGCCGGCCTCGCGCACCTGCCACAGCTCCTCCTCGTGCGAGGGGTCGTCGAGGAAGGCGACCTCGGCTTCGTGCTCGGACTCGTGCAGCCCGTCGAGCATCCGGTGCGCCCGCTCGTCCGCCTCCTCGACCGTGTCCCCGCCGAACTGCACCATCAAGAAGGCGTTGCCCTCGGGCATCTGGGCGAGGGCCTTCGGATTGAGTCGCTTGATCCGCTCGTCCTTGATGAGCGGCGCGTCGACCCCCTCCAGCGCCATCGGCTCGTACGGCAGGATCGCCGGTACGGCGTCGGCGGCCACGGAGATCTCCGGGAACCCGAGGACGACCAGCGTCCGTTCCTTGACCACGGGCACCAGCTCCAGTTCCGCCCGCAGGACGGTGACCAGCGTCGACTCGCTGCCGACGAGCAGCCCCGCGACGTCGAAGCCGTGCTCGGGCAGCAGCGAGTCCAGGTTGTAGCCGGAGACCCGGCGCGGGATGTCCGGGTAGCGGCGGCGGACCTCGTCGCCGTACCGGTCCCGCAGGGCGCGCAACTGCCGGTAGAGGGCGGCCCGCAGATCACCCTGCCGCTCGATCTCGGCGTACTCCTCGTCGCTCGTCTCGCCGCACCAGAAGCGGGTGCCGTCGTAGAGCAGCACCTCCAGCCGGGCGATGTTGTCGACGACCTTGCCGGTGGCCTGCGCGGTGGCGCCGCAGGAGTTGTTGCCGATCATGCCGCCGATGGTGCAGTTCATGTGGGTGGCGGGTTCGGGGCCGTAGCGCAGGCCGGTCGGGGCGAGCTGCCGGTTGAGTTCGTCGAGGACGATGCCCGGCTGGACGATGCAGGTGCGGGCGTCGGGGTCCACGGACTCGAGCCGGTGGCAGTACTTCGACCAGTCGATCACCACGCCCGCGTTGGTGCACTGCCCGGCGAGGCTGGTCCCGCCTCCGCGCGACAGGACGGGCGCATCGTACGCGCGCGCGACGGCCACCGCCTCCGCGGCCGCCTCCGGGGTGCGGGGCACGACGACGCCGATCGGGGTCTGCCGGAAGTTCGAGGCGTCGGTGGAGTACGCGGCCCGGCTCCCGGCGTCGAAGCGGACTTCGCCGTCGACCCTCTCGCGCAACGCGGCCTCCAGCCCCGCCGCGTCGACCGGCGGCGCGGCTCCGCTGCGGACGACGGGTTCGGGCAGGTCGAGTGCGCCCATGGAGCCCTCCTGCGATCGCCGGCGCGGGACCGCCGAGTACCCAGGAGCGGGCGGGTCACCCCGCGCTACGCCTCCTCGGACTCCTGGGCGAGCGCGGCCTCCTGGGCGACTGCGGCCTCCTGGGCGCGTGCGGCGTCTTTGGCCAGTTCGGGCAGCAGGCCGCACATCGCCTCGTGCTGGTCCGGGCCCATGACGTGGGTCAGGGCCCGGGTGACCGTCGAGGCGAGGGTGCCGGAGGCCTCCTCCAGGAGGCGGCGGGCCTTGTCGGTGAGGGCCACCTCGATGCCCCTCTTGTCCCCGCAGACCGACTTGCGGGTGACCAGCCCGGCGTGCTGGAGACAGGCGATCTGGTACGTGAGCCGGGTCTTGGGGCGGCCGAGGAGTTCCGCGATCCGCGTCATGCGCAGACCAGCCCTGGGCTGCTCGGCGAGCAGGCACAGGATCAGGAACTCGTCGTGCGAGACGTCGAGGCGCTCCTTCACCACCGACCGCAGTTCCTGCTCCACCGCCCCCACGGCCCCCAGCATCACCATCCAGGCCCGCAGCTCCTTGGGCAGCAGTCCGCCACCCTGTGCGGACGGGCATTCGGGCAGGTCGGTGGGGTGCTCCTCGGGGTCGGCCATGGTGTCGAGTCTACCTGTTGTTCAATTTTGGACCGGGGGGTTGTTCAGATTTGGATAATGGTCTACGGTCGTAGTCATCCAAATTTGAATCACTTGCTTTCCCCCAGATCCCCAGATCCCCAGAACCCCAGATCCACCGGATCCCCGCTCACTGCTCACTGGAGAAGATCATGACCGTCGCCGTCGAAACCGGTGTCTGGCAGCTCGACGCCGCCGCTTCCACCGTCGCCCTGCGCCACAAGACGATGTGGGGCCTCGTCACCGTCAAGGGCACCTTCGGCGCCGTCGGCGGACAGGGCGAGGTGCAGCCCGACGGCTCCGCCACCGGCACCCTGACCCTGGACGCCGCCACCCTCGACACCAAGAACAAGAAGCGGGACGAGCACCTGCGCTCCGCCGACTTCTTCGACACCGAGAACCACCCCGAGATCACCTTCGCCGTCCGCAGCGCGAAGCCCGGCGCCGGTGACACCGTCGAGGTCTCCGGTCAGCTGACCGTGCGCGGCATCAGCCGCCCGCAGACCCTCACCGCGCGCCTGGCCGGTGCGGACGCCGACGCGCTCACGCTGGACACCGAGTTCACCGTGGACCGCGGCGAGTTCGGCCTGGGCTGGAACCAGCTGGGCATGATCCGCGGTCTGACCACGGTCGCCGCCACCCTCCGCTTCGTGCGTACGGCGGCCTGACGCTCGTCAGCCGGCCCGGCCGGCCCGCCCGCCGGTACCGCCCACCCGCAGGTGGAGGTCCATGCTGGACAGCGTCTGCGGTGTGGGTGTGAAGACCCGCAGCCGGAGCCGGGCCTTCGGTCCCGGCAGGGTGAACTTCCCGTGGTCCGGCGGCCGGATCACATAGTCGGCCGTGGCGTGCGCGGGCAGGGTGGCCGGTCCCTTGAGGACCGTCCAGTACTGCCGCAGACCCTGGCCGACGGTGAGCATGAAGTGCGGTTCCAGGGCGCTGTCGTCCTTGTTGGTGACCCGCAGGCTCAGCCGGGTGAGGACGTTCGCGTCCGCCGCCGTCCGGCGCACGGAGGCGATCTCCATCCTGAGCGGCGGCTTCCCGGTAACCGCCATGACGGCGCTCACCAGCGCCGGGGCCACCAGCAGTGCGGCCGTCGCGACCAGCGCCGGGCGCCGGTGGGGGCCCGTCAGCGGACGCGGGCGCGGCTGCCAGGCCCGCGCGAACTCGGACGGCGGTGCGGTGACGGCGGCCGCCAGCCACAGCGGCGTCATCATCAGGTAGTAGCCGTCCTGGGACCGGGTCGCCAGATAGAAGGCGCACCAGGGCAGCACGGTCGCGGCCGGCCCCAGCCGGCGCAGGAACAGGATCATCAGCCCGAGCAGGGCCGCCGCCAGCAGCATGCTCGCGTGCCCGTACCAGTCCACCCGGTCGCTGCCGTTCGTGAAGTACAGCGACACACCCACGAGGCCCTGCCCGTGCAGTGTCGCCCCCTGGGTCAGGGGCAGCGCGATACCGCCGCCCCAGGTGCCCGGCTCGCTCACGATGAAGTACGTGTTGATCAGCAGCCACACGGTCGCGGCGACCCCGGCGATCCGCGCCACCACCAGCGTCGCGGCCCGTCCGCCCAGCTCACCGCGGCGCACCGCGTAGATGCCGGCCAGCAGGAACGGCGTAAGGAACCAGGGCAGTTGCTGTGCGGCACACGCGGCACCCAGACAAGCCGCCCGCGCCACACCGGCCGCCCCGAGCCGTCCGCCCTGTCCGATCCGCGGCCAGCGCACCACCACCGGGATCAGCAGGGCCAGCGCGGTGATCGCCGGATAGCCCTCACGGGCGTAGGTCGGCAGAAACCCGAAGCCCAGACACGCCATGGTCGCCGCCGACCGCCACTGCACCGGCAGCATCCGCCACAGCACCACCGTGCCGACGATCAGCGCGCCCGTGCTGACCGCCGTCGCCGGGGCGCCGCCGTGGCCGATCCACAGCAGGGGCGCGGTGAGCAGCGGGGCGAGCGGGGGATAGCCGTAGGTGTAGTCGTAGCCGCCGTCGAAGGTCGTGGTGAGGGCGATGCCCTTCCGGAAGAGCCAGGGCCACGGGTGCCCGTAGACGTGGTGGCCTGCGACCAGCTCCTTGGCGGCCTGGGTGGTCAGCACCGCCTCGTCCGAGCCGCCGTGGTTCATGGCCCATGCGCACAGGGCGAGGACCACGGCGGTCACCAGTACGACCGCGTCGAGCCGCGCGAGCGACCGGGCCCGGCGCACCACGAGCGTCAGCACCCCGCAGACCAGGATCGAGGCGTAACACACCGAGATGGCGGCGGCCACGGCCGGCCGGTGACTGGCCGCCTGCGTCCACACCGCGCGCGTGCCGATGAACAGGCTGACGTTCGCGAGCAGCGTCAGTACGCGGTGCCACTGCGCGGGGGGTTCCGGTGTGGCGGACACCGCCGACTGCGTCCGCCGGCCGGGTGTCACCAGCTGGGTTTCTGCCAAGTGCACGTCTGGGGACGGTAGTCGCGCCCGGTGAGCAGTACGTGGCCGGAGGTGAAGAGTCCGGTGTGAGACGGGTAAGAAGCCCCGTTCGGGCAGGAACCGGTCCATACCTGACCGGTTCTCGTCGCCGCGAAACGGTTGTGACGGTCGCGGACCGTGTCGCTGTTGGGCCGAACGGGTGACTTGGCGTAAGAATTGGCTGGTGCAGGCAATGAGTGCGAGTCAGTTCGGGGGGAGCCGGTGAACAGCCACGACGTCACCGATGAACAGTGGGAGGGGCTCGCCCAGGTCGTGCCGCTGCGGGGACACGACGCCTGGCCGTCGGCGGTGGACCACCGCGCCCACCCGGAAGCGCTGACCGAGACCCGCCGCCGCTTCGTGGTCCTCAGAGTCAATGTCTTCGCCGATGCGCGCGAGGTCGCCGAGACCCTGATGGCCGGGGTCCCCGTCCTGCTCGACCTGAGCGGTGCCGAGGCCGATGTCGCCAAGCGTGTCCTCGACTTCAGCACCGGAGTCGTCTTCGGTCTCGCGAGCGGCATGCACCGCGTCGACCGCAACGTCTTCCTGCTGGCCCCCGCGGACACCGAGGTCACGGACCTGGTGGAGAGCGCCGGAGTGGCCGGCTCCTGACCGTGGTCCCCCGATCGTAGGAAGCTCCCGACGCCGTAACGGTTCGTCTTCCGGGCGGAGCCCTACGGTCCGGATCATGACCGTGTCATCTGTACCGTGCGGGCCCTCCGACCGAACCGTGAGCGGGGCGTCCGGCACGCAGGCGTGCCTGCCGCCCGAGCCCGACACCGGCACATCCTCCGGAACAAGCGACCCTGCCCCGTCCGCGCGGGACGCATGTGACCCGTCCACCCCGGCGGCCTCCGGGCCAGGCGTCCCGACGCCGTCGGTGCCGGCTGCCCGCAGGAGGACGGCCGGGCCGCAGACCCGCGCGCCGGAGGCCAAGGTTTTACAGTCCCCGGTCCGCACCGTCGCGGACCTCGCCCGTCCGGACCGCCCCTGTGTCACCGAACTGCGGCTGTCCGCCTTCGCCGGGCACCGGCGGGCCGGGTTCGAGCTCGGGCCGGTCACCCTCTTCGCCGGGGGCAGCGGCTGCGGGAAGACGAGCGCGCTGCGGGCCTACCGGGCGCTGGCCCGGCTCGGCGGTGGTGCCGAGGTCGGGGAGGTGTTTCCGGACGCGGCCGACTGTGTCCCGCAGCGGGCGCGGCCCGACGCGCAGCGGCGGCGCGGGTTCCGTATCGGCTGTACGGCCGACGGGCCCGAGGGGCCGGTCAGGCTCGACGTCGCCGTGCAGGCCGAACCCGAACTGCGCATCGTGGGCGAGCGGTTGACCGCGGGCGGTCTTGTGCTCCTGGAGACAGCCCTGCGCGACCCCTCCCGCCGTACCGTGCAGGCCGCCTGGCACACCGCGGGTTCGGCACCGGTGACGCGGGCACCACTGCCCGACGACCGGCTCGGCACCGCACTGCTGCCGCTGCGCGTGGCCGGAAAGACCGACGGGCAGCGCCGGGTGCTCGCCGCCGCCGAACAGATGGTCGTCGCCCTGCGGTCCGTCTTCGCCTGCGATCCGCGCCCCGGCCGGATGCGGGCCCCGGCCCCGCTCGGCTCCGGTCTGCTCCTCGGCGGCTGCGACAACCTCGCCGACGTGCTGTGGCGCACCCGCGCCGAGTGCGCGCGACGGCACGCGCAGCTCGTCGACGCGGTGCGCGCCGGATGCGCGGGGCCGGTGACCGACGTGCTCGCCGAGCCGCTGGGCGACGGGACCGTGCAGGCACTCCTCGACCGCGGCGACGGTTTCCGGACGGCTCTGCGGCGCCTGGGTGACGGCGAGCTCAGATACCTCGCCCTCGCGCTGGTCCTGCTGACCGGGCCGGGCGTCCTGGAGGTGGACACCGCAGGCGAGGTGCCCGCGGCCATGCAGACGCTCACCGTCCTCGCCGACGGCTTCGACCGCTCACTGGACCCACGGCAGCGAAGGGAACTGCTGCGGCTGGCCCTGCGGACGGCCGGCCGCGGCCACATCCGCGTCGTGGCCGCGGTCAGTGACGCCTCCTGGGCCGCCGGAGTGGCCGGGCCGGAGCCCGTCACGGTGGTACACCTGGAGCCGTGACAGATCATCTCGACGTGGCGAAACTGCAGCGCAGACTGGCCGACTTCGCCGCCGCCCGCGACTGGCGGCAGTACCACACCCCCAAGAACCTCGTCGCCGCACTCAGCGTGGAGGCCTCCGAACTGGTCGAGATCTTCCAGTGGTTGACACCGGAGGAGTCCGCCCGCGTCATGGACGACCCGGACACCGCGCACCGCGTCACGGACGAAGTCGCGGACGTCCTCGCCTACTTGCTGCAGCTGTGCGACGTACTGGACATCGACCCGCTCGCGGCGCTGGACGCGAAGATCGACCGCAACGAACGGAGGTTCCCGGCGCCGTAGCCGAACAGGGCGGCCGTCGGGAGTGGTTCAGTCCACTTTCACTCTCCGGAGTCAACAACCGGTCCGAAATCGATTTGTTGTCCACAGATTTCGGTCTTCCTCTGGCTTTTCGTCCCGCACGCCCTCACTCTGGGTAGTGGACAGCGGAGTTCGGGTGGACGTGCGGGCAGCGCGTCCAGACAGACGGGGGCAGCGGCATGGACGCTGTGCGGCTCATCGTGACGAGCAGACGTGCCCTTGCAGGGAGCGGCGGCGCTCCGGAGACCATGACCGAGGTGTGGCAGGCGCAGGCACTGGCGCAGGCGATAGGCAGCCGCCTCGCGGTCTCCGGCCCGCCCGAACTGCGCGGCGAGGCACTGGGGTTGACGGAGCTGGCGGGCCGCGGCTGCGGAGTCCTCGACAACCCGCACCTCGCCACCGAGGACCTGCGCGCGGCCCAGCTCACCGACCTCGGCGACGCCCGCCAGGCCCTTCTCTGCCTCGGCGGCCTCCTGGGCGAGGTGGGCATCGCCCTGGTGGGACTCGCCTGCGCCGCGGACGACGAGAGCACCTACTGGCAGTGCATGGAGGCCATCGACGCGGCGGACGAGTCCAGGGACCGGGTCCGGGAGATGCTGCGCAGACTCGCGGACCGGGAGGAGGTGTTACCCGAGAGGGAGGCCGGCTAGGGACGGGGCCTCAGCCCGCCTCGCTCTCCTCCGCGCCCCGTCCCGCGGACTGCAGATCCGCGTCCAGGGCCGACAGGTCCGCGTTCAGCGCCGCCATCAGCTCCTCCATCTGCTGCAGCAGGCCCTTCGGCCGGCCGGTGCCGCCGCCCTGCTGCGGCACGGACTCTTCGGACATGACGGCCTCCTCGGCCCCAGGCCCCCGCCAGGAGGCCGATCGGGTGACATCCCGGCGACGGCCGCCGGCGCGGGCGCCGGGCGGTCCGGCTCCGCACGAGCCAACGACCACCACCAGAACCGGTCACTGGCCCAGGGTTGCCCCCAGCCGGGCGACCCCGGATTTTCACCCGACCGTGGACGGGAGTGCCCGGAGGGACCGGTGGGGTTGACCGGCACCGTGGCGTGCAGGATGGAGGTATGGATCTTCGCATCTTCACCGAGCCCCAGCAGGGGGCCTCCTACGACACGCTGCTCGCGGTGGCCAAGGCCACCGAGGACCTCGGGTTCGACGCCTTCTTCCGCTCCGACCACTTTCTCCGCATGGGCTCCGTGGACGGCCTGCCCGGCCCCACCGACGCCTGGATCACCCTCGCCGGACTGGCCCGCGAGACCAAGCGCATCCGCCTGGGCACCCTCATGACCGCCGGCACCTTCCGCCTCCCCGGCGTGCTCGCCATCCAGGTCGCGCAGGTCGACCAGATGTCCGGCGGCCGCGTGGAACTCGGCCTCGGCGCAGGCTGGTTCGAGGAGGAGCACAAGGCGTACGGCATCCCGTTCCCGAAGGAGAAGATCGGCCGGCTGGAGGAGCAGCTCGAGATCGTCACGGGCCTGTGGCAGACCAAGGTCGGCGACACCTTCGACTTCCACGGCACGTACTACGACCTCACCGACTCGCCAGCGCTGCCCAAGCCGGCCCAGGAGAAGATCCCCGTCCTGGTCGGCGGTCACGGCGCGACCCGTACCCCGCGGCTGGCCGCACGGTACGCCGACGAGTTCAACATGCCCTTCGCCTCGATCGAGGACAGCGAGCGCCAGTTCGCGCGGGTCCGTGCCGCCGCCGAGGAGGCCGGCCGGCGGCCCGAGGACCTCGTCTACTCCAACGCCCTGGTCGTCTGCGTGGGCAAGGACGACCAGGAGGTGGCCCGCCGGGCCGCGGCGATCGGCCGCGAGGTCGACGAGCTGAAGGCCAACGGCCTGGCGGGCACCCCGGCCGAGGTCGCCGACAAGATCGGCCGCTATGCGGAGACCGGCTCAAGCCGCTTCTACCTCCAGGTCCTCGACCTCGCCGACCTGGACCACCTGGAGCTGATCTCGTCCCGGGTACAGGCACAGCTGTCGTAGCCGCCCGGCCCTCCGCCCCGGCCTCAGGGTCGGGGCGGTTCCCTTTCCGGACGCGTCTTGATTGCTTACCCCGCCCGTAAGGAAAAATTGCTCCGACGCAATTCAGGGCCTTCTGGGCCGTAATGTAACGGGCGAGTTGCAGAAATGCGGGATTGAGTTGCCGGTGCTGCACTCTCCCGCCCCTTGCGGTTTTTTCTTCCGCATTCCCAGGTCCTTTGACAAGCCGGTGTGCCGGTTTCTATTCTCGGCGGGTATTCAGAGCCCCGGCGTCGTGGCTCTCGGCGCTGACCTGGTCGGTGGGGGACGATGTACAGGTACTTGCCCAGTGTTCCGGAACGCTCGATCTCTCTTGTCGGGGTTCCGTCGTAGCCTGCGCGTGCGCTGTTCCGGTGTGCTTTTCCGGAGATTTTCGCGGCCCGGCCTCCCCGATTGAACGGTGCGTTGCGCGCCGTTGAGTACGGGCCCCCGCATGCCATTCGACCCGCCGTATCGCCACGGCGTCGCGGTCACCACCCGTGGCCGTCATCCGTGCCCCACCCGTCAACGGCCACCACAACCCGGCCGCCGACGCGACAGGAAGAGAAGGCATCGACATGACCACAGCCGTTTCGACCACACGGACCATCGTGGATCTGCTGCGCGACGCCGCCCGGAACCACCCGGCATCAGGGCTGCGCTACCCCCGGGGCGCGACCGACCCCGACGTGCCCTTCCAGAGCTATTCCGAACTCCTCGACGCGGCCCGCTCCGTGCTCGGTGGCCTGCGCGGGCAGGGTCTCGCCGTCGGGGACAAGGTCGTGCTGCTCCTCGAGAGGCCGAAGGAGTTCCTCGCCGCGTTCTGGGCCTGCCAGCTGGGCGGCTTCATACCCTGCCCGATGGCCGCGCTCGGCGGCGACCCGGAGCGCTGGGCCGCCCAGCTCGCCCATGTCGACACCCTCCTCGACCACCCGCTGATCGTCACCAGCGAGACCCTCGCCGCCGAACTCCCGCGCACCGAGGGCCTGTCGGTGGCCGCCCTGGAGCGGCTGTACGCCGAGACGCCCGACGGCACCTGCCACGAGGCCGACCCCAAGGACACCGCCGTCCTGGTGCTGACCTCCGGCTCCACCGGCAACTCCAAGGCCGTGATGCTCTCGCACGCCAACCTGCTCGCCTCCATGGCCGGCAAGAACGGCTACCACCGGCTGACCGCCGAGGACACCACCCTCAACTGGGTCTCCTTCGACCACGTCGCCGCCCTGCTGGAGTGCCACATGCTCCCGCTGTACGCCGGCAGCACCCAGCTGCACGTGGAGGCGCCCGTCATCCTCCAGGAGCCGCTGAACTTCCTGCGGATCGTCTCCCGCTTCGGCGTCACCATGACCTTCACGCCCAACTTCCTGCTGGGGCTGATCAATGCGCAGGCCGACCGGCTCGACGAGGGGGAGGGTGAGGCCCTCGACCTGTCCCGGCTGCGGCACATCATCAGCGGCGGCGAGGCCGTCGTCCGCACCACCGGCGAGACGTTCCTCAGCCGCTTCGCCGCCCATGGACTGCGCGCCGACGCCCTCTGGCCCGCCTTCGGCATGTCGGAGACCTGCGCCGGCAGCATCTACTCCACAGAGTTCCCGGCGGCCGACCAGGGCCAGGAGTTCGCCAACCTGGGCCGGCCCGTCGAGGGGCTGCGCATCCGGATCGCCGACGAGGAGGACCACCACGAGCTGGGCGAGGGCGAGGTGGGCGAACTCCAGCTCAACGGCCCGATGATCACGGCCGGTTACTACAACAACGAGCAGGCCACCCGGGACGCCTTCACCCCCGACGGCTGGTTCCGCAGCGGCGACCTCGGTCGCATCGACGACGGCCGGCTCACCCTGGTCGGGCGCAGCAAGGACAGCATCATCGTCAATGGCGTCAACTACTTCAGCCACGACATCGAGTCGGTCCTCGAAGGCCTTGACGACGTGGCCCGCTCCTATGTCGCCGCCTTCCCCACCCGCGCCCCCGGCAGCGACACCGAGCAACTGGTCATCGCCTTCCACCCGGAGTGCGCGGCCGGCGACGAACTCGCCCTCTACCGGGTGCTGACCGCCGTCCGCAGCAGCGTCGTCATGCACTGGGGCTTCAGGCCCGCCCTCATCCTGCCCCTGCCCGAGGACGCCTTCCCCAAGACCAGCCTGGGCAAGATCCAGCGCTCCCTGATGCGCAGGCGCCTGGAGACGGGGGTGTACGACGAGATCCGGGCCGCCGTCGACGACCTGGTGCTGCGCCGGCTCGGCGGCTACAACGCGCCCGAGGGCGACACCGAGAAGGTCCTCGCCGGCATCTACGCCGAGATGTTCGACACCGACCCGGAGCGGCTGAGCGCCACCGCCAACTTCTTCGACCTCGGCGGCACCTCGCTGGACATCCTGCGGCTGCGCTCGCTGGTGGCCCGGCGCCTCGGCGCCGCCGACCTCCAGATCATCACCGTGCTGCGGTCCCCGACCGTGCGTGCCCTCGCCGCCCACCTCGACGGTGCCGCGAGCGGCGAGCAGGAGTACGACCCGATCGTGCCCATGCAGGTCAGCGGTGACAAGACACCGCTGTTCTGCGTCCACCCCGGCGTCGGCGAGGTCCTCGTCTTCGTCAACCTCGCCAAGTACTTCGTCGGCGACCGGCCCTTCTACGCCCTGCGCGCCCGCGGCTTCAACCCCGGCGAGACGCCCTTCACCAGCTTCGCCGAGATGGTCGACACCTACGTACGGGCGATCCGCGAGCGCCGGCCGCACGGCCCGTACGCCGTCGCCGGATACTCCTACGGCGGTGCCGTCGCCTTCGAGATCGCCAAGGTGCTCCAGGGCCAGGGCGAACGCGTCGACTTCGTCGGCAGCTTCAACCTGCCCCCGCACATCAAGTACCGCATGGACGAACTGGACTTCGTCGAGACCGCCGCCAACCTGGCGTTCTTCCTTGAGCTCATCGACAAGAAGCAGTCCCTGGAACTCCCGGACCTGCTGCGGCCGTTGCCGAAGGACGAGCAGCTGGCGTACTTCATCGACCACGCGCCCGAAGACCGGCTCGCCGAACTCGACCTGACCTTCGAGAAGTTCAAGGCCTGGGCCGAACTGGCCGACAGCCTCACCGACCTGGGCCGCAGCTACGCGCCCAGCGGCAAGGTCCGCTCGATGAGCGTCTTCTACGCCATCCCGCTGCGCGGCACCAAGGAGGACTGGCTGGAGAACGAGCTGCGCCGCTGGGACGAGCACACCACCGAGGAGAACCGTTACATCGATGTGCCCGGTGAGCACTACACCCTGATGGGCCCGCAGCATGTGGCGGCCTTCCAGTCCATCCTCCGCAAGGAACTCGACCGCGCCCTCGGCGACGCCTGACCTCTACCACTCCCCAGGAGAGCATCCAGTGAACGGCAAGAAGATCCTGGTCACCGGCGCGACCGGACAGGTCGCCGGACCGGTGGCCAAAGCCCTCGCCCAGGGCAACGAGGTATGGGCACTGGGCCGCTTCGGCAGCCCCGGCGCCGAGGAGGACCTCACCCGGCACGGCATCCGCACCTTCCGCTGGGACATGGACGACACCGGCGAGGGCTCCCTCAAGGGCCTGCCGGAGGACTTCACCCATGTCTTCCACTCGGCCGTCCGGCGCGGCGAGGACGGCGACTTCAACGCCGCCGTCGAGGTCAACTCGGTCGCGGCGGGCCGCCTGATGACCCACTGCCGTACCGCCGAGGCGTTCCTGTACGTCTCCACGGGCGCCCTCTACGCCCGGCAGACCCTCGACCACAAGTACACCGAGACCGACCCGCTGGACGGCAGGGCCGACTGGCTGCCCGCCTACCCGGTCGTCAAGATCGCTGCCGAGGGCACGGTCCGTGCCTTCGCCCAGACGCTCGGCCTGCCCACCGTCATCGCCCGCCTCAACATCGCCTACGGGCCCGGCGGTTACGGCGGTGTCCCGATGCTCTACTTCAAGCGGATGCTCGCCGGCGAGCCCATCCCGGTCCCCGTGGAGGGCCAGAACTGGTGCTCCCTGCTGTACACCGACGACCTCGTCGAGCAGGTCCCGCACCTGTGGAACGCGGCGAGCGTCCCGGTGACCCTGACCAACTGGGGCGGCGACGAGCCGGTCGGCGTCACCGACTGCGTGCGGTATCTGGAGGAGCTCACCGGGGTGACGGCGAACCTCGTCCCGAGCGAGGTCACCCGCGAGACCTATCAGTTCGACCCCACCCTGCGCCGCTCCCTCACCGGCCCCTGCAAGGTGCCCTGGCGCGAGGGCATCCGACGGACCCTGGCCGCCCTGTATCCCGAACACCTCAAGGGGTGACACACATGACCGACAGCACCGATCCGCTGGCCCCGATCCACGCCGCCTACGCTGCCTTCGCCGCCCGGGACGTGGGCGCGCTGCTCGACGCCTTCGACCCGGACATCGAGTGGGTGCACCCCGAGGGCATGAACGAGTACGGCCTCGGCGGCACCAAGCACGGGCACGCCGGCGTCAAGGAGTTCCTGGCGCACGTACCGACCGTGCTGGGCGGGATGAAGCTGCACCCCGAGGAGTTCGTCCGCGAGGGCGAGCGGGTGGTCGTCTTCGGCCACCGGGACATCACCTCGCTGCGCGGCCACACCGAGACCCAGCCGTTCGTCCACTCCTGGGTGCTGCGCGAGGGCCGTGCCGTGCGGATGGAGGACATCTTCGACACCGTCGCCTTCCACCGCGTCATCGAGAGCTGACGGCCGTCGACGACCTACGGCTGTCTCGGCCCCGAGGGGACCTTCGCGCAGGCGGCCGCACGCTGCTGTCGGTGGTCCCCCCGGGCGGCTGGGTCCGCACCGTCCGTTCCCCACCGCCCCGGACGCGCTGGAGGCGGCCGTGGTGCCCTGGAGAACTCGGTGCGCGGGGGCCTATCCGCCACCATGGACCAGCCGGCCGCCGCGGACACGCACATCAACGCCCAGGTCGAGGTGCCGGTGCGGTTCGCGCTGACGGCCCCCGAGGGCACGGGCCTCACGTCGGTCACCGAAGGGCTCAGCCATCCGCACGCGCTCGGCCGGTGCGAGGACTGACTGCGCGCCGACTGCCCGGCGCCCGCACCCGGACGGCCGCCTCCACCGCGGCGGCCGCCCGGGAGGCCGCCGCGGCCGGCATCCCCGGCCGGGCGTCCATCGCGGCACCGGCCGCCGCCGAGCCGTACGGGTTACGGATCCTCGCCGCCGGGTTCGGTCGGGGGGCTGGGGCGGTGGCCCGGTGTGTGTCGGTGGTGCTGCGTCGGCGTCACCTGGCCTGCTCGCCGCGCGAACGCACCTCGCTGCTTCTGGACCTGGGGGACGGCGGCCCCGCGCTGCCGCACGACGTCCTGAAGACCTTCCGTGTCCGCGCGGTCGCCCGGTCCTGGATCCAGTCCTGGCCCACCGGCCAGGGGCTCTGCCGCTACCACGTCTCCTGGACGTCGACGCGCACATCGGCAACCACCGGCTGCGGCTCGCCACGGCGGATGCACGAGGTGCCGGCGGCGGAGGCGCGGTCTCCAGGGAGCTGTCCGCGTTGGCCGGCGGCTTCGTGATGCGAGGGGTCCCGCTACTGGGACGCCGGGTCCTGACGTTCCGTCAGTGACCTGCTCAGCTCCGCCGCTGCCTCCCGCACGGCCGGCAGCAGCGCCGCCACCGGCGGGGTCTGCAGGGCGCCCTCGCGCACCACGAGGGTGATGCGGCGAAAGAGTGGGGGCCCCTCCAGCGTGACCCGGGCGACCGGATGGCCCGGCCGGCCGGGCACCAGGTCGGGGACGAGCGCCACGCCCCAGCCCAGCGAGACCAGCCCGAACACCGCCTGCATGTCGCCGATGTCGGAGACGATGTCGGGCACGAAACCGGCCCCGGCGCAGGCGTGCAGGGCGAGCCGGCCGAGCCGCGACGTGCGGTCGAGCAGCCATGGTTCCCCGGCGAACTCCTCGATACGGCGCGGGCGTTCACCGGCGGCCAGCGGATGGCCGGGGGCGACGACGAGGCGGAGGCGGTCGCTGAGCACCTCCTCCTCGTACAGCCCGGGCACCCGGGGCTCGGGCACCTGCGGATAACCGGCGGCCAGCACGGCGTCCAGCCGGCCGAGCCGCACGGTCTGCCGGCCCTCGTCGGGGGCCACTCCGTGCAGGGTGATGCGCAGCCCCGGATGGTCCTGGCGCAGCCGGTTCAGCGCCGGTACCAGCAGCGCGGGCCCCTCGTGCAGGGGCACGCCCACCCGCAGCTCACCGCTGATCCGCCCGTCGCGGGGACGCAACTGGGCCTCGGCGGCCTCCAGTTGGGCCAGGATCCGGTCGGTGTGTGACACCAGCAACCGCCCGGCCGGGGTGAGTTCGGCCCGCCTGCTGCCGCGGTCCAGCAGGGCGGTGCCGGTCTCCGCCTCCAGGGCGGAGAGCTGCTGGGAGACCGCGGAACGGGTGTAGTTGAGGGCCTGCGCGGCCGCGGCGATGGATCCACGGACGCCGACCTCGCGCAGCAGTACCAGTTTCCGTACGTCCAGCACCGTCATCCTCGCTAACGCTTCCGGTTACGAACTGTCACGCCAGATTACGGGACAACGGTTTCGCCGGGACTTTCAATGGAGCTCGGCCCGACCCGGACCACGGCTCTCGGCCCGACCCGAACGACCTGATCAGACAGGGGAACTCCACCATGCCGACGCTGCTCCACCTCGACTCAAGCCCGCGCGCGGGTTCCGTCTCCCGCCAGATCTCGGGCGAGTTCGCCGAGGCCTGGCGCAAGGCCAACCCCGAGGGCACCTACGTCTACCGCGACCTGGCCGCCGACCACGTTCCGCATGTCGACGACGCGCAGATCGGGGTGATGCACCGCCTGGAGACGGAGGGCGTGCGCGACCTCACGGTCGCCCGGGACGCGGCGCGGACGCCCGAGGAGAAGGCGAGTTGGGCGGTGACCTGGCCGCTGATCGAGGAGCTTCTCGCCGCCGACACCATCCTGCTCGGTGTGCCGATGTACAACTTCTCGGTGCCGTCGACCTTCAAGGCGTGGTTCGACCGGGTCCTGATCGCCCCGCTGATCGCCGACCCGGCCACCGGCCAGGGCCCGCTCTCGGGCAAGAAGGTCGTCGTGGCCTCGGCGCGCGGCGGTGCCTACGGCCCCGGCACGCCCCGCCACGACAGCGACCACCAGGAGCGGTATCTCAAGGCGGCCCTCGGCATGGTCGGCCTCGCGTCCGACCTCACCTTCCTGCACGCCGAGCTGACCAAGTCGGCGCATGTGCCGCGGCTCGCCCAGTTCCAGGAGATGGCCGCCGCGTCGTACCAGGCGGCGCTGGAGGCCGCCCGGACCCACGGGGCTGCCTGAAATCCCTTACCGCAGCGGGAAGTTGCGGTCGAAGACGTTCTCCGGGTCGTACCGGTCCTTGAGCTCGCGCAACCGGGTCAGGGCCGGCTCGGGGAACGCCTCGCGGAGCACGTCCGGGGTGCGCCGGGTGTCGAAGCTGAGGTACATGCCGTTCAGGTGCGGGGCGAGCTCGGCCCAGTGCGCGTCGAGCTCCTGCTCCAGCTCCGGGACGGTCGCGGAGAGCAGCGAGAAGTTCTGGGTGCGGTGGGCGTAGGCGGTCGCCGCCGGATCCAGGTCGTTGACCGCCCCGCCCACCGAGCGGAACTGCTCCATCAGCACCTGCCCGGACTCCAGGGCGCCCGCCACCGCCCGCGCCGCGTCCGCAGTGAGGTGGTCCAGCAGGCCGGAGCGGGTGGCGCCGAGCTGCTGCTGACCGTGGTGCGGAGCGCCGCTCACCGGCACCAGACCCGAGTACGGCGCGAGCACCGCCCGCTGCCGCAGCAGCGGCCCCACCCGGAGCAGCGGGGTCAGCACCCGCTCGGCGGCGCTGTGTTCGCCCGCGTACACGGCGGAGACATGGGCCAGACACGGACGGCCTGGCCCGGCGGGCATGAAGGTCAGGAAGCTGGTCAGCTCGCGGGGCGCCGCCTCCAGGACCGCGCCCCACTCCTCGATCAGCGCGGCCGCGTCCCGCGCGTCGAAGACGAGTTCGGCGAAGACCACGTCACCCGTCTCGTACGCCTCCAGCTCCACCGCGGTGACGACGCCGAAGTTGCCGCCGGCGCCGCGCACCGCCCACAGCAGATCTGGGTCCCGCGCGCTGTCCGCCCGCACCGACTCGCCGTCGGCCAGGACGAGTTCGACCGCCGTGACATGGTCGACGGTCATCCCGTGCAGTCGCGCGAACCAGCCGATGCCGCCCGCCGTGATCAGCCCGCCCACTCCCACGTCACCGGTGTCCCCGGAGCCGATGGCGAGCCCGTGCGGCTCGAGGGCCTGCGCCACCCGCCCCCAGCGGGCGCCCGCCCCGATCCGTATCCGCCGCCGGGCCCGGTCCAGGACCCGCACCCCGTTCAGGCGCGACACGTCGACGACGACACCTCCGTCGTTGGTCGAGCGGCCGCTGATGCCGTGCCCGCCGCTGCGCACCGAGACCACCGAGCCCAGCGCACGCGCGTACCTCAGCGCCTCGGCGGTCTCCTGCGCGGTCTCGGGCAGCAGCACCGCGGCGGGGGAGCCCCGGTGCACATAGCAGTGCCGTACCCGCTCGTACCGTGCGTCGTCCGGCACGACGATCCGCCCGGCCAGGGACTGCGGCACCGGGGGCAGCGTGGACGTCATGACGGGGATCTCCCTCGGTGGGCTTCATCGGACTCTTCGGCTTCACCGGGCACGTCCGCTTCGTCGAGCGGCTCCAGCGCGCAGCGCAGGGCCCGCGTCAGATACCGCACCAGCCGCTCCGGTGCCATCTCCGCCACCGGCCCGCTGCGCAGCACGTACCGGCTGACGGCGACCCCGATGAGCTGCACACCGACCAGGTCGATGCGCTCGTCCGCGTCCGGCCCGGTCAGCACCGTGCGGTACGCCGCCATGCTGCTGTCCCGCATCGCCGTGTACAGCGCGGTCGCCGCGCCCTCGTCGGAGGCGGCGCTGCGGATCAGCGCGAGGAACGGATCGCTGCCGTCGGCGCGCTCCATGCGCTCGACGAAGGCCCGGGCGATCCGGTCGGGCAGTGTGCCGGGCGGCCCGGGCACCAGCTCCGGCAGGTCCCGGGTGCCGGGCACGGCGGCCAGGAACAGACGCTCCTTCGAGCCGAAGTGGCGCATGACCAGGCCGTGGGTGACCCCGGCCCGGCCGGCGATCTCCCGGATGGTGGCGCGCGCGTACCCCCGCTCGGCGAAAGCGGCACGTGCCGCGGCGAGGATCGCCTCCCGATGTGCCTCGGGGGCCCGTACCCGCTTCCGGGCCGGGGCGGTGCCCAGCGGCCCGGAGGCCGTGTTCTCCTTGCTCACGCCCCTAATGTACATCTGGTCATTATCGCTCCGCGGGACTACGCTCGGGCCAATGACCAGTCGTTCACCGGGGTTCGCGGAGTTCGGAGAGCCGTTCCTGCGCGGCCGGCAGGTGCTCGTCGTCGGCGCGACCGGCGGCATAGGGGAGGGCATGACGCGGGCGCTGCTGAAGCTGGGTGCCACCCTGGTCGCGGCCGGCCGGGACGGGGTCCGGCTGCGCCTCCTCGCGGACTACGCGGGCGACACCGGGCCCGGCGTCCTGCGCACCCACGTCATCGACGTGTCGGACCCCGACAGCACCGCCGTACGCGCCGAACTCGCCCAGGAGTACGGCCGGTTCGACGGCGCCGTGCTCGCCATCGGCAACTGGGGACCGCCCGGGCGCACCGCCCTCCTCGACGTGTCCGACGAGGTCTGGGACGCCATGGTCGCCGACAACCTCACCAGCCACTTCCGGGCGCTGCGCGCGGTCACCCCACTGCTCGTCCCTGACGGCGCCCTGGTCCATCTCACCGGCTTCAGCGCCGAGATCCCGTATCCGGGCAACGCCCTCGTGGGCGCCACCAACGCCGCCAAGAAGTCCCTGCTGCGCACGCTGACCGCCGAACTCGGCGGCAGGGGCCCGCGCATCCACGAACTCGTCATCGGTCCGATCCGCACCCGCCCGCGCGCCGCCATGGGCGCGGACAGCCCGAGCTGGCTCAGCGCCGAGGACCTCGGCCACCACGCCGGACAACTCATCGCCGGGCGCGGCCCGTGGACCGCCGAACCGCTGCAGTACCTGCTCGACCGGGCGACGGACGTCCTCACCGCACTGCCGCAGTGAGGCATGCGCCGGACGGGAAAACCAGTGGTCACAGTCGGGTACAGCCGGGAGACTCGGACATGTGTTCCTGACGATCTCCACGCGCGGCACCGCCGCCTCACCGGCCACCGACCTCGGCTACCTGCTCCACAAGCACCCTGACAAGGCGCAGGCGTTCTCCACCTCCTACGGCACGGCGCACGTCCTCTACCCCGAGGCCGATGCCGAGCGCTGCACGGCGGCGCTGCTGCTGGAGGTCGACGCGGTGGCGCTGGTGCGCCGGGGGAAGGGCAAGGGACGCGGCGGGGCGCCCGACGCGGCGCTCGCGCAGTACGTCAACGACCGCCCGTACGCGGCCTCCTCGCTGCTCGCGGTGGCGCTGAGCGCGGTCTTCTCCAGCGCCATGCGAGGCGTGTGCAACGCCCGCCCCGAGCGCGCGGCCCAGCCGCTGCCCCTGCGCGTCGAGGTGCCCGCGCTGCCCGCCCGCGGCGGCCCTGAGCTCGTACGACGTCTCTTCGAGCCGCTGGGCTGGACCGTCACCGTCGAACCGGTGGCGCTGGACACCGAGTTCCCCGAGTGGGGCGACTCGCGATATGTGCGGCTCGTCCTGGAGGGCGAGACCCTCACCCTCGCCGAGGCCCTGCGCCACCTCTACGTCCTGCTGCCGGTCCTCGACGACGCCAAGCACTACTGGGTGGCCCCCGACGAGGTCGACAAGCTGCTGCGGGCCGGTGAGGGCTGGCTGTCCGAGCACCCGGAGCAGAAGCTGATCACCAGCCGTTACCTCTCGCGCCGCTGGTCGCTGACGCGCGAGGCGATGGAGCGCCTGGAGCTGGTGCGGCTCGCCGAGGCGGACGACAGCGAGGTCGAGGACATCGACAACGCCGTCGAGGCGGAGACCGAGACGGAGGAGAAGCCCACCCCGCTCGCCGTGCAGCGACGCGAGGCGATCATCACCGCGCTCGGCGCGTCCGGCGCCGCCCGGGTGCTCGACCTCGGCTGCGGACAGGGCCAGTTGGTGCAGGCGCTGCTCAAGGACCCGCGGTTCACCGAGATCGTCGGCGTCGACGTGTCGATGCGCGCGCTGACCATCGCCTCCCGGCGCCTGAAGCTGGACCGCATGGGAGAGCGGCAGGCCGCGCGCGTCAAGCTCTTCCAGGGCTCGCTCGCGTACACCGACAACCGGCTCAAGGGGTACGACGCCGCGGTGCTCAGCGAGGTGATCGAGCACCTCGACCTGCCGCGGCTGCCCGCCCTGGAGTACGCGGTGTTCGGCTCGGCCCGCCCGAGGACCGTCCTGGTGACGACCCCCAACGTCGAGTACAACGTCCGCTGGGAGTCCCTCCCGGCCGGCCACGTCCGGCACGGCGACCACCGCTTCGAGTGGACGCGGGAGGAGTTCCGTACCTGGGCCGGGACGGTGGCCGGACGGCACGGGTACGACGTGGAGTTCGTGCCCGTCGGCCCCGACGACCCGGAGGTCGGACCGCCGACCCAGATGGCTGTTTTCCGTATGAGGACCGAGAAGGAGGCGAAGGCGGCATGACCGAGAACCGGACCAAGGGGCGCGTCCTGCCCGTCACCGACCTCTCCCTCGTCGTCCTCGTCGGCGCCTCCGGCTCCGGCAAGTCCACCTTCGCCCGCCGGCACTTCAAGCCGACCGAGGTGATCTCCTCCGACTTCTGCCGCGGCCTGGTCTCCGACGACGAGAACGACCAGAGCGCGACGAAGGACGCCTTCGACGTCCTGCACTACATCGCCGGCAAGCGCCTGGCGGCCGGCCGCCGTACCGTCGTCGACGCGACCAGCGTGCAGCAGGACGCCCGTCGTCAGCTGATCGACCTGGCCAGGCAGTACGACGTACTGCCCATCGCCATCGTGCTGGACGTCCCGGAGGAGGTGTGCGCCGAGCGCAACGCGGCCCGCACCGACCGGGCCGACATGCCACGCCGGGTGATCCAGCGGCACATCCGTGAACTCCGCCGTTCCGTACGGCACTTGGAGCGCGAGGGCTTCCGCAAGGTGCACGTCCTGCGCGGGGTCGAGGACATCGAGAGCGCCACCGTCGTCACCGAGAAGCGCTTCAACGACCTGACCCACCTCACCGGCCCCTTCGACATCATCGGCGACATCCACGGCTGCGCCTCGGAACTGGAGTCGCTGCTCGGCAAGCTGGGCTACGTCGACGGCGTGCACGCCGAGGGCCGTACGGCCGTCTTCGTCGGCGACCTCGTCGACCGCGGCCCGGACAGCCCGGGCGTGCTGCGCCGCGTGATGTCCATGGTCACGTCCGGCAACGCGCTGTGCGTACCCGGCAACCACGAGAACAAGTACGGCCGGTATCTCAAGGGACGCAAGGTCCAGCACACCCACGGCCTGGCCGAGACCATCGAGCAGATGGAGGGCGAGAGCGACGAGTTCCGCGCGCAGGTGAGGGAGTTCATCGACGGGCTGGTCAGCCACTACGTCCTCGACGGCGGCCGGCTGGTGGTCTGCCACGCCGGTCTGCCCGAGAAGTACCACGGCCGCACCTCCGGCCGGGTCCGCTCGCACGCGCTGTACGGCGACACCACCGGCGAGACCGACGAGTTCGGGCTGCCGGTGCGCTATCCGTGGGCGGAGGACTACCGGGGCCGGGCCGCGGTCGTCTACGGCCACACACCGGTCCCCGAGGCGACCTGGCTCAACAACACCATCTGCCTGGACACCGGCGCCGTCTTCGGCGGCAAGCTCACCGCGCTGCGCTGGCCGGAGCGTGAGCTGGTCGACGTACCGGCGGAGCAGGTCTGGTACGAGCCGACGCGCCCGCTGCGGACCGAGGCACCCGGCGGGCACGACGGCCGGCCGCTGGACCTGAACGACGTGTACGGGCGGCGGGTCGTGGAGACCCGGCACTCGGGCCGGGTCGCCGTCCGCGAGGAGAACGCGGCCGCGGCCCTGGAGGTCATGAGCCGTTTCGCCGTCGACCCGCGGCTGCTGCCGTACCTCCCGCCGACCATGGCGCCGGCGGCGACCAGCCACGTCGACGGCTACCTGGAGCACCCGGCCGAGGCCTTCGCCCAGTACGCCGCCGACGGGGTGGCGCGAGTCGTGTGCGAGGAGAAGCACATGGGCTCGCGGGCGGTCGCCCTGGTGTGCCGGGACGCGGAGGCGGCGCGCAAGCGGTTCGGGGTCGACGGTCCGACGGGCGCGCTGTACACCCGTACCGGACGGCCGTTCTTCGACGACGGGTCGGTGACGGAGGAGATCCTCGGACGCGTGCGGACGGCGATCGGCGAGGCCGGCCTGTGGGAGGAACTCGACACGGACTGGCTGCTGCTCGACGCCGAGCTGATGCCGTGGTCGCTGAAGGCCTCCGGGCTGCTGCGGTCGCAGTACGCGGCCGTCGGCGCCGCCTCCGGGGCGGTGTTCCCCGGTGCGCTCGCCGCGCTGGAGGGTGCCGCGTCCCGGGGCGTCGAGGTGGCCGACCTGCTGGCCCGCCAGCGGGAACGGGCGTCGAACGCGGCCGCGTTCACGGAGGCGTACCGCCGCTACTGCTGGACGACCGAGGGCCTGGACGGCGTACGACTCGCGCCCTTCCAGATCCTGGCCGTCCAGGGCCGCAGCCTCGCCGGACTGCCGCACGACGAGCAGCTCACCCTGCTCGACCGGCTCGTCGAGCACGACTCCGGCGGTCTGCTGCAGACCACCCGACGGCTCTACGTCGACACCGGTGACCCGGAGTCGGTGCGGGCCGGCGTCGACTGGTGGCTGGAGATGACCGGTCGCGGCGGCGAGGGCATGGTCGTCAAGCCGCTGGGCGCGCTGGTGCGCAGCACCGAGGGGCGGCTCGTGCAGCCCGGCATCAAGTGCCGGGGCCGTGAGTACCTGCGGATCATCTACGGTCCGGAGTACACGCGCCCCGACAACCTCGTCCGGCTGCGCGGCCGCTTCCTGAACCACAAGCGGTCGCTGGCGATCCGCGAGTACGCCCTGGGCCTGGAGGCCCTGGACCGGCTGGCGGAGGGCGAGCCGCTGTGGCGGGTGCACGAGGCCGTGTTCGGGGTGCTGGCGCTGGAGTCGGAGCCGGTGGACCCGCGGCTTTGAGTCAATCGTGAGCCGTGTTCACACAGGGGCCAAGGAAACCTTGTGTCACATGCGCTGCCCCGCCCAACTTGAACAACCTGACGAATCAGGGGAGTTCGAGGGGGGCGGGGCAGGCGTGGAGATCACCGGCTCACGGTCGAGGAGCTGGACGAGTGGCTCCGAGACAAGGGCGTGGCGGCTCACTGCACGCTCGACGACCCCGATCTGCTCGCGACCTTCGACACCCTTCAGGAACCCACGCAGGTTCCGCTATCCGACCAGGCGCAGTGAGGTGCCCGCCACGCCCACGCGCACCGACTGGCCCCAGGTCAGCTGCAGCGCGTCCTGCTCCATCCCGTCGCCGAAGGCGATCAGCCGCTCGGACTCGACGGTGAGGGTGAGCCGGGCCGCGTCCACGAGCTCGCCCGCGACCAGCGACGTCCCGGTGGCCGGTGACGGCCACGCCTCCCGTACGAACCACAGCAGCCGGTCGTCGGTCGGGCGGGGCAGCGACAGGGCCCTCTGGGCGGCGCCCCGCTCCTGCCACACCGAGCGGATCCATCCCGTCGCGCCGGTCCCCGTCCCCACCAGCACCCCGGACGAAGCCTGGGCCTCGACGACACCCCCGTCGTCCTCGAGGCCCAGGCGGTACCTGGCCGTCTGATGTCCGGCGGCGCCCAGGTAGATCTCGTTGAGCGCGACGATCCGCTGTGTGTCGTCGGCGACGGCCTCGACCATGGTGAGTTCGTCCACGGCGCTCGTGCGGGCCGTCGCCAGCAGTGCCGCCGCGTCCGCGGGCCCGTGCCGCACCAGGACGCCCGGGTTGCGCCCGGGGTCCGTGTCGATGCCCACCACCGGCTGCCCGGCGAGGTACTTGGCGACGTTCGCCACCAGCCCGTCCTGCCCGACGACCACCACGACGTCCTCCGGCGCGAACAGGAAACGGTCCAAGTCGGCCCTCTCGACCAGCGACTGACGCCAGGTCAGCGGAATGGCCGCGGTCACCTCGGCGAGCGCACGCCGGGTGCGGCGGTGCCGCTCGGCGACCTCCGCGATGTCCCGGCCCCGGGAGGAGAGGAAGAAGGCGGCCTGTCCGTGGGTACCGTGGTGGGCCACCAGCTCCTCGTACTCCGTGGTCCGGTGGACGAGGACCACACGCGGGGCGAGACTCATGCGGCGCGCTCCACGCAGAGGACCGGCAGGGCGAGCGCCCCCGTCAACCGGGCGCCGGACGCCGCCTGCCCGCCGCCCGGGCTCGCGTCGCGGGCGGGTCGGGGGAGGGTTCCTGTCGGTCGGGCGGTGGATGGTGCTTGCGCGGCATTCGGGTCCGTGTTGGGGGCGGGTCGGGGGAGGATTCCTGTCGGCCCGGCGGTGGACGCCGGCCGCCCGCCGCTCATGTCCGCCCTGCGGGCGGGTCGGGGGAGCGCCCCTGCCGACCGGGCGCCAGACGCTGGCTGCCCGCCGCTCGGGCTCGCGTCGCGGGCGGGTCGGGGGAGGGCCCCTGTCGGCTGGGCGCCAGACGCTGGCTGCCCGCCGCTCGGGCTCGCGTCGCGGGCGGGTCGGGGGAGGGCCCCTGTCGGCCGGGCGCTGGACGCCGGCTGCTTCCCGCTCGTGCTCGCGTCGCGGGCGGGTCGGGGGAGGGTTCCTGTCGGCCGGGCGGTGGATGGTGCTTGCGCGGCATTCGGGTCCGTGTTGGGGGCGGGTCGGGGGAGGGCCCCTGCCGACCGGGCGCCGGACGCCGGCTGCCTCCCGCTCGGGCTCGCGTCGCGGGCGGGCCAGGAGAGCGCCCCCGTCGGCCGGGGGGCGGGCGGCGGCTGACCCCCGTCCGGGCTCGCGTCGCGGAACCTGGGCGAGGCGGTCGATGGCAGGTCGAGCGGCCTCGCGTCGGGGAAGCCGGCCCGTCCGGCTCCCGTCTTCATGCCCGTTCCCCGTTGCCGAGCCGGGCGAGCAGTCCCGTCAGTACGTCCGGCGAGATGGTCACGCTGTCGATGTTCGGCAGGTTCTCCGCCAGCCGGGTCCCGGCGAGGGCGTGCAAGGTCGCGACGTCCACTTCTCCGTGCACCCGCAGCCAGGCCGCCTGCGCCTGAGCCCGCGCCTCCCCGACCTCGCGTGCCCCTTCGGCCTCGGCCCGCGCAAGCCGGACGGACCGTACCGCCTCGGCATCGGCCATCCGCACCGTCCGCGCCGCCTCCGCCTCCGCCAGCCGCTCGGTACGCCGTGCCTCGGCGTCCGCGAGCTGCACGGACCGCGTGGCCTCCGCGTCGGCCAGCCGAAGCGAGCGGTCCGCCTCCGCCTGAGCCAGCTTCACCGTCCGCGCCGCCTCCGCCTCGGCCCGTACCGCGTCCGCCGCCGCGTGTTCCTCGGCCTCCCGGCGGGCGTTCGTGCCGCGTTGCTCGACCAACTGCTCCTCGCGGCGGGCGAGTTCGATCTGGCTGGCCAGTTCGTTCTCGGCGATCGCCCGCTCCCGCTCGACGGCCACGGCCCGCCGCTCGTACGTCGCCCGGTCCGCCTCCTGCTGGATCTGCTCTCGGGCGGGCGTGCGCAGGGCCCGCTCCACCTCCGGCTCGGGACGCAGCGCCACCACCCGGACGGCGACCACCTCGATGCCGGTCGCCGGCAGCCGCGGCTCGGCGCCCAGCCCGGCCGCGACCCGCTCCCGCACCGCCGCCACCCCGTCCACCAGCGCCGACGCCAGTGACGTACGAGCGAGGACGTCCAGCGCATGCTGCTGGGCCGTCTCCGTCAGCAGCGTCCCCAGCTGCTCCAGCGGCGCACCCCGCCACACCCCCGTGTCCGGGTCGACGGAGAAGTCCAGCCGGGCGGCGGCGAGCGCCGGGTCACTGATCCGGTACGTCACGGTGGCCTGCACCGCCACGTCCTGGAAGTCGGAGGTACGGGCATGGAAGGTCATCGCCAGCTCCCGGTCGTCGACCGGGACTTCGGAGAGCGCCGCGGTCAGCGCACGGAACCAGAAGCTGAGCCCCGGGCCGTCGTGCAGCAGCTTCCCCGCGCGCTGGTGCCGGATGTGCGCCGTCGGCGCCCCCCGCAGATGGCGCCAGCCCAGACGCCGTGTGATGTCGGCCATCGAACCCCCTCGGTTCTCGTCCGTTCGACGATAATCACCGCAGGCGCTTATCGTCAAGGGGACGAGAACAAGAAGGCGAAGAAACCGTCGACCGATGGGTCAAGAAGCCCCCCGGTGGTCAGGATGGAGGCATGGGAATGCATGTCGACTCCGAGGCTGGGCGGCTGCGCCGCGTCATACTCCACCGGCCGGATCTAGAGCTGAAAAGGCTCACCCCCAGCAACAAGGACGCCCTCCTCTTCGACGACGTGCTCTGGGTGCGCCGCGCCCGCGCCGAGCACGACGGTTTCGCCGACGTCCTGCGCGACCGCGGGGTCGCCGTCCACCTCTTCGGCGACCTGCTCACCGAGGCCCTGGAGATCCCGGCGGCCAGAACGCTCGTCCTGGACCGGGTCTTCGACGAGAAGGAGTACGGAGTCCTCGCCACCGACCACCTCAGAGCCGCCTTCGAGACCCTCCCCGCGCAGGAGCTGGCGGAGGCCCTGGTCGGCGGCATGACCAAACGCGAGTTCCTGGACGCCCACACGGAGCCCACCTCCGTCCGCTTCCATGTCATGGACCTCGACGACTTCCTCCTCGCGCCGCTCCCCAACCACCTCTTCACCCGCGACACCTCCGCCTGGATCTACGACGGTGTCGCCGTCAACGCCATGCGCTGGCCTGCCCGCCAGCGCGAGACGGTGCACTTCGAGGCGATCTACCGGCACCACCCCCTCTTCCGCGACGAAACGTTCCACGTCTGGTCCGAGGGGCAGGCCGACTACCCGTCCACGATCGAGGGCGGGGACGTCCTGGTCATCGGCAACGGCGCCGTCCTGATCGGCATGAGCGAGCGCACCACCCCGCAGGCGGTCGAGATGCTGGCCCACAAGCTGTTCGAGGCGGGCTCCGCGCAGTCGATCGTGGCCCTCGACATGCCGAAGCGCCGCGCCTTCATGCACCTCGACACCGTGATGACGATGGTCGACGGCGACACCTTCACCCAGTACGCGGGCCTCGGCATGCTCCGCTCGTACACCATCGAGCCGGGCGCGGGCGACAAGGAGCTCAAGGTCACCGACCATCCGCCGGAGCACATGCACCGCGCGATCGCCGCCGCCCTCGGTCTGAGCGAGATCCGGGTCCTGACCGCCACCCAGGACGTGCATGCCGCCGAGCGCGAGCAGTGGGACGACGGCTGCAACGTCCTCGCCGTCGAGCCCGGCGTCGTCGTCGCCTACGAACGCAACGCCACCACCAACACCCATCTGCGCAAGCAGGGCATCGAGGTCATCGAGATCCCCGGCAGCGAACTGGGCCGGGGCAGGGGCGGCCCGCGCTGTATGAGCTGTCCCGTCGAACGGGGTGCCGTATAGAAATGCAATTCGTCGTATAGACTTCCAGCGATATACGTCCCCGCACTTCCTGGAGCGCCCCCATGGCGACACTCCCGACCGCCCTCGCCGGCCGCCACTTCCTCAAGGAGCTCGACTTCTCCCAGCAGGAGTTCCTCGGCCTGATCGAGCTGGCCGCCGAGCTGAAGGCCGCCAAGAAGGCCGGGACCGAGACGCAGTACCTGCGGGGCCGGAACATCGCGTTGATCTTCGAGAAGACCTCGACGCGTACGCGCTGCGCGTTCGAGGTGGCCGCCGCCGACCAGGGCGCCTCGACGACCTACCTCGACCCGGCGGGCTCGCAGATCGGGCACAAGGAGTCGGTGAAGGACACGGCCCGGGTGCTGGGGCGGATGTACGACGCGATCGAGTACCGCGGGCACGGTCAGGGTGTCGTCGAGGAGCTGGCCGCATACGCCGGGGTCCCCGTCTACAACGGCCTCACCGACGAGTGGCACCCCACGCAGATGCTGGCCGACGTGCTCACCATGACCGAGCACAGCGACAAGCCGCTCAACGAGACGGTCTTCGCCTACCTCGGCGACTCCCGCTACAACATGGGCAACTCCTACCTGGTCACGGGCGCCCTGCTCGGTATGGACGTCCGTATCGTCGCGCCCCGGGTGCTGTGGCCGGACGAGACGATCGTCGAGGTGGCCCAGCAGCTCGCCGCCGCCTCCGGCGGCCAGGTCACGCTCACCGAGGACGTGAAGGAGGGTGTGCGCCACGCCGACTTCGTCGCCACCGACGTCTGGGTGTCGATGGGGGAGCCCAAGGAGGTCTGGGACGAGCGCATAGCGCTGCTCGGCCCCTATGCCGTGACCATGGACGTGCTGCGCGCCACCGGCAACCCCGACGTGAAGTTCATGCACTGTCTGCCGGCCTTCCACGACCTCGGCACACGTGTCGGCCGCGAGGTCCACGAGCGGCACGGTCTGACGGAGCTGGAGGTCACCGACGAGGTGTTCGAGTCGGAGCACTCCGTGGTCTTCGACGAGGCCGAGAACCGGATGCACACCATCAAGGCGGTCCTGGTCGCGACCCTGGCGTGACACCCGGCC
This sequence comes from Streptomyces sp. NPDC001492, assembly GCF_053597275.1. NCBI lineage: Bacteria > Bacillati > Actinomycetota > Actinomycetes > Kitasatosporales > Streptomycetaceae > Streptomyces > Streptomyces sp. NPDC001492. The sequence continues at coordinate 49,283 of NZ_JBSFHW010000004.1, forward strand.
CGGTGCTCAGGCGGAACGCCGCTGCCGGGGCACCACCGGCAGCCGGAACCACACGGCCTTGCCCGACTCCGTCGGCCGGTGACCGCAGGACGAGCTGAGCGCGCGGATCAGCAGCAGTCCGCGCCCGTGCTCCTGCCAGCAGTCGGGCATCTCCGCGCCCGGCCAGGTGAGATCGAACGGCGGCACCGGGTCCGGGTCGTGCACCTCGACCTGGCAGCCGCTCGGCAGCAGCTCCACCACGAGCTCTATGGGGGAGTCCCCGACGACGGTGTGCTCCACGGCGTTCGCGACCAGCTCCGCCGTGAGCAGTTCCGCGGTGTCGCAGTCGGCCCCGTGCTCCAGCTCGGCCAGCGCCGTGCGCACGAGTGCACGGGCCACGGGCACGGCCGCGGCGGAGTGCGGCAGTGCGATGCGCCAGGAGGCGGCGGACGACGAGGGGCGGTCGTACAAGGCGGGTCCGTTCATGAGCAGGCTGTCCTGCTTTCAACTTTTACGAATGGTACGGCGCCGCCCGGCGAGCGGCCCGACGGGCACCGTGCGGGACCTTCGGCCCCGCTGACGGGCGGCATACCCGTAGCAACGGCTTGCCTCGCGGCGCCGCTCCCGTCGTAGCCGCTCTGTCGACGAGCCGTGACGGATGTGACCGGGCCGGGTCAGATCAGGACAGCTCTATCGCGCCCTCGTGACGACAGTCACGGATGGGTGATAGCTTCGAAGGGTAGAGCTCAGTGAGGCAGTGCCCGCCCCCCGAGGAGGCCGCACGTCATGAGTCCCTTCACCGGCTCCGCCGCCCGCACCTCCGACTGGCGGCATCTGCGCGTGGAGCACGCCGACGGGGTCGCCACGGTCACCCTCGCCCGCCCCGAGAAACTCAACGCGCTGACCTTCGGGGCCTACGCCGACCTGCGCGACCTGCTCGCCGAACTCTCCCGCGAGCGGTCCGTACGGGCGCTGGTCCTGGCCGGCGAGGGCCGCGGCTTCTGCTCGGGCGGCGACGTCGACGAGATCATCGGCGCGACCCTGTCCATGGACACCGCCCAGCTCCTCGACTTCAACCGGATGACCGGCCAGACCGTACGGGCGATACGGGAGTGCCCGTTCCCGGTGATCGCGGCGGTGCACGGGGTGGCGGCGGGCGCCGGGGCGGTCCTCGCCCTGGCGGCGGACTTCCGCGTCGCTGACCCGTCCGCCCGGTTCGCGTTTTTGTTCACCAGGGTGGGCCTGTCCGGCGGCGACATGGGTGCGGCATATCTGCTGCCGAGGGTCGTGGGCCTTGGCCACGCCACCCGCCTGCTGATGCTGGGCGAACCGGTCCGCGCCCCCGAGGCGGAACGCATCGGCCTGATCAGCGAACTGACCGACGAGGGCCGCGCGGACGAGGCAGCCCGGGAACTCGCCCGCCGCCTGGCCGACGGCCCGGCGCTGGCGTATGCCCAGACGAAGGCCCTGCTCACAGCCGAGCTGGACATGCCACTCGCGGCATCGGTCGAACTGGACGCCTCGACCCAGGCGCTGCTGATGAACGGTGAGGACTACGCGGAGTTCCATGCGGCGTTCACCGAGAAGCGGCCGCCGAAGTGGCAGGGGAGGTGAGGCTGCCATGCGTGTCGCGATCATCGGCGGAGGCCCCGGCGGACTGTACGCCGCCGCCCTGCTGAAACGGCTCGACCCGCAGCGCGACATCACCGTGTGGGAACGCAACGCCCCCGACGACACCTTCGGCTTCGGAGTGGTCCTCTCCGACGAAACCCTCGGCGGCATCGAACACGCCGACCCCGTCGTCTACGAGGCCCTCCAGAAGCACTTCGTCCGCTGGGACGACATCCACATCGTCCACCGAAACAACCGCCAGACCTCCTCAGGACACGGTTTCGCCGCGCTCGGCAGGAAACGCCTCCTGGAGATACTGCACGACCGCTGCCGGGACCTGGGCGTCGAGCTGCGCTTTCGTTCGGAAGCCCCGTACCCCGACTGGCTGGCGCAGTCGTACGACCTGGTCATCGCCGCCGACGGAGTCAACAGCACCACCCGCGAGGCCTACGCCGATGTGTTCCGCCCGCAGGTGGCCACCCACCGCTGCCGCTACATCTGGCTCGCCGCGGACTTCGCCTTCGACGCCTTCCGCTTCGACATCGCCGAGACCGAGCACGGCGTAATGCAGCTGCACGGCTACCCGTACGCCCCCGACGCCTCCACCGTGATCGTGGAGATGCACGAGGACGTGTGGCGCGCCGCCGGTTTCGAGGAGCTCGACGAGACGGAGTCCGTCGAACGCTGCGCCAAGATCTTCGCGGAGGCGCTCCGCGGCCGCCCCCTCCGCTCCAACAAGTCGGTGTGGACCACCTTCCGCACGGTCGTCAACGAGCGCTGGTCCCACGGCAACGTGGTCCTGCTCGGCGACGCCGCCCACACCGCCCACTTCTCCATCGGCTCCGGCACCAAGCTGGCCGTCGAGGACGCCCTCGCACTCGCCGCCTGCCTGGAGGAACAGCCCACACCGGCCGAGGCGCTCGCGGCCTACGAGAAGGAACGCAAACCCGTCGTCGCCTCCACCCAGCGTGCGGCCCGCGCCAGCCTGGAGTGGTTCGAGAACCTGGGGCTGTACCTCGACCAGCCGCCCCGCCAGTTCGCCTTCAACCTGCTCACCCGCAGCCGCCGTGTCACCCACGACAACCTGCGGCTGCGCGACGCCCGCTTCACCGGAGCCGTGGAGCGCGAGTTCGGCTGCCCGCCCGGTACGCCGCCCATGTTCACCCCGTTCCGGCTGCGCGGTCTGACCCTGCGCAACCGGGTCGTCGTCTCGCCCATGGACATGTACTCGGCGGCCGACGGCGTCCCCGGCGACTTCCACCTCGTCCATCTGGGCGCACGGGCGCTCGGCGGCGCCGGCCTGGTGATGACCGAGATGGTGTGCGTCAGCGCGGAGGGCCGGATCACCCCCGGTTGCGCCGGCCTCTACACCGGACGGCAGGCCGAGTCCTGGAAGCGGATCACCGAGTTCGTGCACGCCCAGTCGCCGGGCACCGCGATCGGCGTGCAGCTCGGCCACTCCGGCCGCAAGGGCTCGACCAGGCTGATGTGGGAGGGCATGGACGAACCACTGCCCGACGGCAACTGGCCCCTGGTGGCCGCATCCCCGCTGCCGTACAAGCCGGGCAGCCAGACCCCGCGTGAGCTGACCCGCGCCCAACTCACCGATATCCGCGAGCAGTTCACCTCCGCCGCCTGGCGGGCCGCCCGCGCGGGCTTCGACCTCCTCGAACTCCACTGCGCCCACGGCTATCTGCTCTCCGGCTTCCTCTCCCCGCTCACCAACCGCCGCACCGACGCCTACGGCGGCTCGCTGGAGAAACGACTCCGCTTCCCGCTGGAGGTCTTCGACGCGGTACGGGGTGTGTGGCCCGAGGAGAAACCCATGACCGTCCGTATCTCGGCCACCGACTGGGCCGAGGGCGGTACGACCGCCGAGGACGCCGTCGAGATCGCCCGCGCCTTCGCCGCGCACGGCGTCGACGCCATCGACGTCTCGACCGGGCAGGTCGTGGCCGACGACCACCCGGAGTTCGGGCGCTCGTACCAGACGCCGTACGCCGACCGCATCCGCCACACCACCGGCCTCCCGGTGATCGCGGTCGGCGCGATCTCCTCCTGGGACGACGTCAACTCCCTGATCCTGGCCGGGCGTACGGACCTCTGCGCCCTCGCCCGCCCCCACCTCTACGACCCGCACTGGACCCTGCACGCGGCAGCCGAGCAGGGCTACGAAGGCCCCGGCGCCGTCTGGCCGGCCCCCTACCGGGCGGGCAGCCGCCGCCCCCGGACCGGCCGCACGGACGCCCCCAAGCCCCGTCTGACGCTGGAGACCTGAGGGCGCACCGGGGCGGGTGCACCGCCTCGAGGCCGGCCGCCCCTCATCACGTACGGCGCGACGACCGGGACCGGACTGAGCACGCCGTTGCGCGCGAGCACCGAAGTGGAGGACCCTCACTCGGCGCCCCTCGGGCCCTCTGACGTGCGCCGAGGAGACGGGCGTCGGTCGTCCTGCCCGCGCTCGGCGGCCCGGTGCGCCGGACGGTTGCTCGCCGAGCCCCGCGGCCCGCCTCGGCCGTGGTGGTCACACGCCCGCGAACCCGGCCCCCGCGTCCCTCAGCCGCGCATGCAGCTCCCGGAAGACCGCGGCCGAGCGGGCGCCGGGCCAGTCCTCGGGGAGGAGGCGGGCGGGCAGGCCGGGATCGGTGTAGGGGAGGTGGCGCCAGGAGTCGAGGGCGAGGAGGTAGTCGCGGTACGCCTCCTCGGGAGGGGTGTCCGCCCGGTGCTCCCACTCGTGCAGCACGGGCGCGTGCCGGTCGAGGAACGCCTCGTGCTCCTTGGCGATCGCGGCCAGGTCCCACCAGCGGGCCACCGCCTCCTCGGTCGCCGCGAACCCGAGGTGCTCGCCGCGGAACAGGTCGACGTACGGGTCGAGGTGCAGCCGTTCGAGGGTGTGCCGGGTCTCCTCGTACAGCCGGGCGGGAGCGATCCACACCCCGGGTGCCGCCGTGCCGAACCCCAGCCCCGCCAGCCGCGAGCGCAGCACATGCCGCTTCTGCCGCTCCGACTCCGGCACCGAGAACACGGCGAGCACCCAGCCCTCGTCCTCGGGCGGTGCGGTGGCGTAGATGCGCCGGTCGCCGTCGTCGAGCAACTGGCGGGCGCCCGGCGACAGTTCGTACCCGGCCGCGCCCTGCGCCGTACGGGCCGGCAGCAGCAGCCCACGGCGTTTGAGGCGGGAGACCGACGAGCGCACCGAGGGTGCGTCCACGCCGACCGCGGCCAGCAGCCGGATCAGTTCGGCGACGGGCACGGGGCCCGGCGCGAAGCGGCCGTACGCGCCGTAGAGCGTGACGATGAGAGACCGTGGTGCATGCTGGTCGGACACGTTGATCATCTTAGGTCTTCGGCATCAGTGCTGGTCACCTTCGGTGCGGAGTCTGAAGCGCTGCAGCTTGCCGGTCGCCGTGCGGGGCAGGGCGTCCAGGAAGACGATCTCGCGGGGACACTTGTACGGCGCCAGCTCGGACTTGACGAAGGCGCGCAGCGATTCGGCATCCCGCCCGGCGCCCTCGGTGAGGACGACGTACGCCACGACGACCTGCCCGCGCGCCTCGTCGGGCCGTCCCACGACGGCCGCCTCCACCACGTCCGGATGGCGCAGCAGGGCGTCCTCCACCTCTGGCCCGGCGATGTTGTACCCGGCCGAGATGATCATGTCGTCCGCGCGGGCGACATAGCGGAAGTAGCCGTCGCTCTCGCGGACGTATGTGTCACCGGTGACGTTCCAGCCGTCCCGCACATAGACACGCTGGCGCGGGTCGCTGAGGTAGCGGCAGCCGACGGGCCCGCGCACCGCGAGCAGCCCCGGCCGGCCGTCCGGCACGGGCCGTCCGCTCTCGTCCTGCACGCGCGCCTGCCAGCCGGGTACGGGCACGCCCGTCGTGCCGGGCCTGATCTGCTCGTCGGCCGCGGAGATGAAGATGTGCAGCAGCTCGGTGGCGCCGATGCCGTTGATGATCCGCAGCCCGGTCCGCTCGTGCCAGGCCTGCCAGGTGGCGGCGGGCAGGTTCTCGCCGGCCGAGACACAGCGGCGCAGGGACGAGGTGTCGTGGGCGTCGAGTTCGTCGAGCATCGCGCGGTAGGCCGTCGGCGCGGTGAACAGCACGGAGACCCGGTGCTCGGCGACCGCCGCCAACAGCTGCCGGGGATGGGCCTGTTCGAGCAGGAGCGCACTGGCGCCGGCCCGCATCGGGAAGACCACAAGCCCGCCGAGCCCGAAGGTGAAGCCGAGCGGGGGACTGCCCGCGAAGACGTCGTCCGCGCGGGTGTGCAGCACATGCTTGGCGAAGGTGTCGGCTATGGCGAGCACATCCCGGTGGAAGTGCATGCAGCCCTTGGGTCGGCCGGTCGTGCCCGAGGTGAACGCGATCAGCGCGACATCGTCGGCCGCGGTGGCGACGGTGGGATACGGGGTGCCGGGCGCCGGGCGGTGCAGCAGGTCGTCGGGGGCGTCGCCGCCGTATGTCGTGATCCGCAGGCCCGGTATCTCGGCCTTGGCGAGGTCGTCGACGGCCCGTATGTCGCACAGGGCGTGCCGGATCAGCGCCATGTCACAGATGACTTCCAGCTCGTGCGGCCGCTGCTGGGCCAGCACCGTGACCGCGACCCCGCCCGCCTTCAGCACCGCCAGCCAGCAGGCCACGAGCCAGGGAGTGGTCGGGCCGCGCAGCAGGACGCGGTTGCCGGGGAGGATGCCGAGGTCCCCCGTCAGGACATGGGCGATGCGGTCGACGCGGGCGCGCAGATCGCCGTACGTCCACGAAGGCCCGGCAGGGGTGTGGAAGACAGGGCGGCCCGGGGCGGCGTGGTCCAGCAGCTCGGCGGCGCAGTTCAGCCGATCGGGGTAGTGCAGCTCCGGCAGGTCGAACCGGAGTTCAGGCCACTCTTCGGGCGGCGGGAGGTGGTCGCGCGCGAAGGTGTCGACGTGGGCCGAGACGTTCATGGCGGTGCGCCCCCTTGCCGTTGTGGGCGTCCTGGTGGGCTCGTTCGAGCGTATCGTGTTGGTGACGACAGTCAACGGTGCGCGATATCGTCGAGGGGTCATGTCGAGAGAGGGGACCGCCAATGCCCGTATTCTCGCTCGATCCCGTACAAACCGCCTGGTGTGCCGAGCTGCGCGCCTTGGCCGCCGACCGGCTGCGCCCGCTCGTGGAGAAGGCGGAGAAGACCGAGCCGGGGCACGTCAACCGCCCCCTGGTCGCCGAACTCGGCCAACTCGGCCTCCTGGAGCGGCTGTTCACCTCGGGGGCCCTCGACCTCTGCCTGATGCGCGAGTCGCTCGCGTACGCCTGCACGGAGGCGGAGACGGCCCTTGCGCTGCAGGGGCTGGGCGCCCATCCGGTCCATGCGTACGGCACTGCGGCCCAGCGGGAGCGCTGGCTGCCCCGGGTGAGCGACGGGAGCGCGGTCGCCGCGTTCGCGCTGAGCGAGCCGGGGGCGGGATCGGACGCGGCGGCGCTGTCGCTGGCCGCCCTTCCCGACGGCCCCGGCCGCTGGCGGCTCACCGGTGAGAAGTGCTGGATCTCCAACGCCCCCGAGGCCGACTTCTACACCGTCTTCGCGCGCACCACCCCCGGCGCCGGCGCCCGCGGAGTGACCGCGTTCCTCGTACCCGCCGACCGTCCCGGCCTGACCGGCAGGGCCCTGGACATGCTCTCGCCGCACCCCATCGGCGCCCTCGACTTCGACGCCGTACCCGTCACGGCGGACGATGTGCTCGGCGAGGCCGACCGCGGGTTCCGGGTCGCCATGGGAACCCTCAATCTGTTCCGCCCCAGCGTCGGCGCGTTCGCGGTCGGCATGGCGCAGGCGGCGCTGGACGCGACCCTCGCCCACACCGCCGGACGGGACGCGTTCGGCGCCAAGTTGAAGGACCTGCAGACCGTCGCCCACCAGGTCGCCGAGATGGCGCTGCGCACCGAAGCGGCCCGCCTCATGGTGTACGCGGCGGCGACGGCGTACGACGAGAACGCCCCCGACGTCCCGAAGCGCGCGGCGATGGCGAAGCTGCTCGCCACCGAGACCGCGCAGTACGTCGTCGACCAGGCCGTCCAGCTGCACGGCGCCCGCGCCCTGCGCCGCGGCCACCTCCTGGAACACCTCTACCGCGAGGTGCGCGCCCCCCGCATCTACGAGGGCGCGAGCGAGGTCCAACGCGGCATCATCGCCAAGGAGTTGTACAAGGGACCGGACAACGGACCGGACAACGGACCGTCCGCCGACGGGGAGGCATCCGAGTGAGCACCGAGCGCGTCAACCCGCCCGATCTCTCCGCGCCCGCCGGCTTCTCCCACGCCGTCGTCGCCACCGGCACCCGCGTCGTCTTCCTGGCCGGGCAGACCGCGCTCGACGCGGACGGCAAGGTCACCGGCGACACCCTCCCCGCCCAGTTCGAGCGGGCCCTCACCAACCTCCTCACCGCCCTGCGCGCGGCGGGCGGCACCCCCGCGGACCTCGCCCGCGTCACGGTCTACGCCACCGATGTCGCCGCCTACCGCACCCACGCTCCCGAACTGGGGCGCCTGTGGCGGGAGTTGGCCGGCCGTGACTATCCGGCGATGGCGGTCGTGGAGGTCGTACGCCTGTGGGACGAGGAGGCGATGGTGGAGCTCGACGGGTTCGCGGTGCTGCCTTAGCCCGCACGAGTCCCGCTCGCCCATGTCTGCTCAGGCGGCGACGGCCAATCCCGCCGGTGCCCGGTGCGGTGCGACGGCCCGGCCGTCGGGCGTCAGCTCACCGCTGTCGTCGAACACGATCGCGCCGTCGCACAGGAGGCTCCAGCCCTGCTCGGGGTGGGCGGCGACCACGTGCACGGCGAGCTCGTCGAAGGAAGGGCACGAAGTCTGGTGGGAACACATGGCGCACCTCCACGTCGGTCGGGGCCGTCCGCCGGCCCCATGGGTAGACCATGCTCTCGTGCCGGACTCATCGGAACGGCCGGACGTGAAGCGTGACAACACGCGGACAACACCAGGACGGTTCCAGGACCCTCGGGGCGGACTCGCCACCGAGTGGGTGACGGTCACGGCCGGGAGCGTGCCCGGCGGGTACCAGTGGAAGCCCCACCCACTGGAGGTTCCCGATGTTCAAGCGACCCGCCCTGGCTCTCGCCGCCGGTGCCGCCCTGCTCCTGCTCACCGCTCCTGCCGTCTCGGCGACCGCGACCCCGTACAAGCCCGCGGAGCTGGAGGAGACGGTGACCGTCGACCCGACGGGCCATGTCTCCGCGGACGGCACCGTCACCCTCTCCGGCACCTACCGCTGCACGGGCAGCACGGGCGCGGCCTTCGTCAGCTCCTCCGTGAGCACCACGAAGACCTCCGCGGCCCACGGCACCTCGACCCTGATCCAGGGCATCGGCGGCACGATCGCCGTGTGCGACGGGGTGACACACCGCTGGGAGAACACCAGCAGACCGTCGCCGGCCATCGGCCCGGGCAAGGTCGGCGTCGAGGCCACGGTCGCGGAACTCCACTTCGAGGGGATCCTGCCGCTGCCCCGTATCCACGCCGACGAGCGGCACGAGGTCACCCTGATCAAGGACTGACCCGCCCGTGCGCGCCGCCGGACCCGCCCGGCGGCGCGCACGCGCCCGGCACTCCGCGGATGACCGGCGCAACGACGGGAGCCGCCGGCCGCGGGGGTGACGTCAGGCGGGATAGGCGTGCGTCTGGGCCGCCTTCACCGTCGCCCAGACCGTGGCACCGGGGTGCAGGTCGAGTTCCGCGGCGGCGACCGTGGTGAGGTCGGCGGCGAGGGGGAGTCCGCCGGTGAGGGCGGCGCGGATCTGGTCGCCGTGGGTCTCCAGGCCGGCCACCTCGCAGCGCCAGAGGTTGCGGGCGCTGGCGCCGGTGGGGCGGTCCCGGTAGAGGGTGACCGCGCCGGGCGGGAAGGCCACGAAGACGGGGCCGGTGAGGTCCTCCTCGGTCGTGATGGCGGGGCCGTCGTCGAGGCGGACCGTGTGGCCTTCGGCCTGCCCGCGGTAGAGATTCAGGCCGACCAGGTGGGCGATGTAGTCGGTGCGGGGGTGGCGGGCGATGTGCGCGGGGGTGCCCTCCTGGACGATGCGGCCATCCTCGATGACGACCAGGCGGTCGGCCAGGACCATGGCGTCCAGGGGATCGTGTGTGACCAGTACGGCGACGGCCTCGAAGCCGGCCAGGTGGTGGCGGAGTTGGGCCCGGACGTCCAGGCGGGTGCGCGCGTCGAGGGCGGCGAGCGGTTCGTCGAGCAGCAGGAGACGGGGGTTGGTGGCGAGGGCGCGGGCCAGCGCGACGCGCTGGGCCTGGCCGCCGGAGAGGCGGCGGGGCTTGGCGCCCGCGTGGTCGCCGAGGCCCATGCGCTCCAGCCACACGGCGGCCGCGGCACGGGATTCGGCCTTGGTGGCGCCGTGGCAGCGGGGACCGAAAGCCACGTTGTCGAGCGCGGTGAGATGGGGGAAGAGCAGGTAGTCCTGGAAGACGACGCCGACCGGCCGTGACTCGGGCGGCGTACGGTCCAGCTCCTCACCGTCCAGGCGCAGATGGCCGCCGGTGAGCGGGACGAGCCCGGCCAGGGCGCGCAGGGCGGTGGTCTTGCCGGCGCCGTTCGGGCCGAGGAGGGCGACCACGTCACCGGGCGCCGCGCTCAGCGTCACGTCGAGGCGGAAGGAGCCGCGCTCGACCAGCAGCCGGGCGTCGAGTCCCTCGCCGGTGAGGGCGGGAGCGCCCACGGCCGCCTTCTCGATGTCGGTCATGAGGCGGTCATCCAGCGGTCACGCAGCCCGGCCAGCACGGCGATCGATACGGCGAGCAGGACGAGGCTGAGGGCGATCGCCGCCTCCGGGTCGTTCTGGAGGGCGAGGTAGACGGCGAGGGGCATGGTCTGGGTACGGCCGGGGAAGTTGCCGGCGAAGGTGATCGTCGCACCGAACTCGCCGAGCGCGCGGGCCCAGGCCAGCACGGCGCCCGCGGCGACGCCGGGGGCGATGAGGGGCAGGGTGACCCGGCGGAACGCGGTGAAGCGGGAGGCGCCCAAGGTGGTGGCCGCCTCCTCGTAGCGCGGGTCGGCGGCGCGCAGGGTGCCCTCGACGCTGATGACGAGGAACGGCATCGCGACGAACGCCTCGGCGACCACCACCCCGGCCGTGGTGAACGGCAGGGTGACGCCGAACCAGGAGTCCAGCCACTTCCCGACGACCCCGTTGCGGCCCAGCGCCATCAGCAGCGCCACGCCGCCGACCACCGGCGGCAGCACGAGCGGCAGGGTGACCAGGGCCCGTACGACACCGCGTCCCGGGAACTCGACACGGGCCAGCAGCCAGGCCAGCGGCACCCCGACCACCAGGCTCACCGCGGTCGCCGCCGTCGCGCAGACCAGGGACAACTGGAGCGCCTGCCACACCTCGGTGCTGGTCAGCAGTCCGGGCATGCTCCGCCAGGGGGCCCGGATCAGCAGGGCGACCAGGGGCAGGACCAGGAACGCCAGGCCGATCAGCGCGGGTACCAGGAGAGGCAGCGGAGCACCGCCCCTGAGGGCGCGGCGACGCCGCGGGCCACCGGTCAGGGTGTCCGCGGCGCCGGCCTTGTCCCGGGAGGGAGAGCTCATGGCTTGAGGAACCCGGCCGCGGTCAGGACCTGCCGCCCCTCGGCGGACTGCACCAGAGCGATGAACGCCTTGGCCGCCGCGGCGTTGGGCGCGTCCTTGAGCAGGGTGATCGGGTAGTCGTTGATGGCGTCGGCGGACTCGGGGAACTCCACGCCCTGCACCTTGCCGCCCGCCGCCTTCACATCGGTCTTGTAGACCACCGCGGCGTCGGCCTCCTTCAACGCCACCTTGTTCAGGGCGGACTTGACGTCCTGCTCGTAGGAGACCGGGGTGAGCTTCAGCTTGCCGGCGTCCAGCGCCTTCTGGGCGGCGGCGCCGCAGGGCACCGTCTTGTCGCACAGCACGACCTTCAGCGAGGACTTGGTGAGGTCCTTGAGGGAGGCGACCTTGTCGGGGTTGCCCGGCAGGGTGGCGATCTCCAGCTGGTTGCGGACGAAGGTGGCGGGCGTGCCGACCGCGTCCTTCTTGTCCGTCACGATCTTCATCGTCCTGGGGCTCGCCGCGGCGAAGACATCGGCCGGGGCGCCGCCGGTGATCTGCGCGGCGAGGGTGTCGCTGCCGCCGAAGCTGAAGGTCACCTTGGTACCGGGGTGGGCCTTCTCGAACTCCTTGCCCAGCGTCGTGAAGCTCTCCTTCAGCGAGGCGGCGGCGAAGACGGTCACCGTGCCCGACAGTTTCGGCGAGGACGAGGCCGACGCGGAGGGGGCCGACTTCGTCGAGGAGTCGTCGGAGGACGAACAGGCGCTCAGGGCCAGCAGCGCGGCGGCGCTCACACCGGTCACCTGCAGCATCCGGCGGGTCCGACGCACGGAACGGGTCATCACGGGTCCACTCCCTTGAGGTCCTGACGGACTCGGCTACGTTCTTGCGAGCTTGTCCGCGGTCTCTCGACGACCACGTGGGCCGACTTGATCACGGCACCGCCGGAACACCGGGCTCCGGCTTCAGCTCCTCAGCCGACTCTCGGCTGACCATGGCCACCACCCGGTCCGGTAGGTGTGCATGCGCCGATGATACTGCCGCAGATGCAAGGCGAAAGTCTGCTGTCACTTCGCATGAGCCGGAGTTGCGATCTGCTGGCATGGCATGTGCGTTTGTACGGGAGGGTGGTCCGGCTACGGTCGTGCGGGAGGTGGTAGCCCGTGAGCCGGACTCTCGCAGCTGCCCGTACGGCCGCCGGACCCGCGGCGGAGCCCGTCCTCACCGGCGACCTGGACCGGCCGGCCCGGGCGGCGGTGCCCGATCTGCCGGCGGCGCGGTCGACGATCTCGGCCCAGGAGAGCAGGGCGTGGTGGCCGTCGGTGCCGTGCACGACGAGAGGAAGCGGAGGCGGTCCTTGCGGCGGGCGGGGTCGACGACCGGCGCCCGGCCCCAGCACCGCGCCGAGGCCGCCTTCGAGTGCGCCCGGCTCGTCCTGCCCCAGACCGCTGCGGCGCCCGCTGCATCAGCGGTATCGACGCGATACGCGTGGACCACAACGTCAGTCGGCGGCCCACCTGGCCATCCACGCCTCGTTCTGGGCGGAGATCACCAATTCGCAGCGATCGACGAAGCCGTCGTCGTCCCGCGTTTCGCCAGGCTCGGTCAGAGCTTCCCGGCGGGCGAGCATGCCTTCCAGCTCGGCCGCGGTGCGCGAGAACTCCAGTTCCTGGTAGACGTAGCGGGCCGCGGCAGCATGTGCGGTGACGGTCGCCGTGACGGTGGTGACGGTCGCCACCCAGACGGCGGCGCTGTCCGTGCCGAAGACGGAGCCCGCTGCGCCCAGGACGGCTGCGAGGCCGGCGAGTGCCACTTCGCAGCGCCGCACGATGGCACAACGACGACTCATGAGGGCGGCGCGCGGCCGGTAGTAGCCATTGATCTGCTCGACGAGGCGTACCGCCACGTAGGAGTCCACATCCACGACGTCCGGCAGCGAACGCTGCTTGGGGGCCAGTCCTCTGCTGCGGTATGCCAGGTCACCCGCGTCGGCCACCACGCGCTCGGCCCGGTCCAGCAGTTGGCGCGCTGCGTCCGGCCCGCGATAGTCGCCGACTCCTGCCAGGCAGATGAAGACCTCACTCTTGAGTGCCTCACTCACCGAGCGCAACCGGGTCCAGTCCCGCAGCGCGGATGCTCCGGAGCGGCTGGCAGCCAGGGGCACAAGCCCGGCGCAGACGGCGGCGATCAGGGTCAACGACCGGCCCAGCGTCGACTGCCAGCCCATGACCTGCGCCCCGAGGGTGGAAAGTGACGCGGCCGCGATGCCCAGCACCAGGCCGACGGCTCGCGCCCTCCCCAGCTGCTGCTTCGCGTCGTTGGCGGCCTGCGACCACACGCTCTGCCAGTCCCAGACACGGCGAGCGGCCAGGTCCGTTGATTCCCCCATGCGGATGATTGTGCCAGCCTGACGTGACGACGTGTGGGACGCGGGTGCAGGGAGCGGGGGAAGATGCCGGAAGACCAAGGGCCGCCGCCCGAACGGCAGTTGAGTACGCCGGGTGAACCGAGTGCACCGAGGGAACCGACCGCATCGAGCGGTCCGAGTACGCCGTCCGACCGCAGACGGCCTCCCCGGCCCCGAGCAGAGTTCCGCCAGTCGCCGTTGAAGGGGTTGTCACTACAGATCCTCGGCACTCTCATGATGAGTGTCGCGATGGTCTGCGGGGCGAAGTCCTACCGTGCCCTGCACGAGTGGAATGCCGGCCAGAGCTGGGTGGCCACAGCCGTGGAACTGGGCCTGATGATCCTGATGTTGTCCGGGGGGCGGCGGGCCATTCGCGAGGGAGGCCGGCACCGGGCCGAGGTGGTCCAGTCCTTCGACAGCCTTCCGCAGGGCCGGCCCGTCGTCCTGCTCCTGCGGTCCTTTGCCGACGACGAGGGCCTTGCGTCGATCCAGAAAGGCTCGATGAGGGCCGGGCCGTGGGGAGCGGTCACCGATACCGAGGAGGAGCAACTGCGCCAGGCCGTCGAACCCTTCGGCGCCATGGTGGCCCTGGGCCGGCCGAGCGACCGGCTGCCGCAGGTCGGTGCGGGACGCCACTACTCCTCCGATCTGGAGTGGCAGAGCCAGGTCCTCGCGGCACTGGACCGAGCGGTTCTCGTCCTTCTGGTCTGCGGCCCGGGACGCAGCCTCAGATGGGAGGTGGAGCAGGTCGTGGCGCGCTGCCCTCCGGAGCGGCTGGTGCTTGTCGGCGTGCGCGACGCCGCGCAGTACGAATCCTTCAGAAGCGCCTTGCAGGACATCTTTCCCAAGGGTCTGCCTCCCGCCTCGGAAGGCGACGCGAGCCGGAAGGACCAATGGGACGGGCCGGCCTTTGTGCGGGAGACGGTCTGGTTCGACGCCGACTGGACACCGCACATCACCCCACTGGGCAGTGACGACGATCCCGAATTCGACGCAGGACGGCTCATCAGCCCCAACGCATGGGTGAAGTCGGCCTTCCCCCTGGCGATCCGGCCCGTGTACCAGCGGGCCGGCCTCAACCCGCCGGGTCTGCCCTCGACCCGTCTGCCCCGCCCTTGGCCGGTCAGGACAGCGGTGCCGCTGCTCACGTTCGCCTGGGCTGCGGCGCTCGTCACGATCTCGCCCCCTTCGGGCAGCCAGATCCTGGCGCTCCTCTGCTTCCTGGGCCTTCCGATTGCCGGGATGCTGTGGGGCTCATGGCGCGGCGCGAAGATCGCCGTCATCCTGCTGACGTTCTTCTCCGCCGGACTGCCCCTGGTGTTCACGCTGGTGGGCGGTTTCGCGAAGCTCGTCCTCCACGCGTCGGAGCCCATCGTCCACACCTCTCTGCTCGTCCCCGTCGGGGCCGTGATGGTCATCGGAGCCCTTCTGCTTCATCACCGTGACGCACGCATGTGGAGAGCCTCGCTGGCCTACCGGACTGCGCCGTCGAGGCCACGCACCTAGGCCGCACTCTCTCAGTACCCCTGGCACCGCGGCGGTGCCCCGGCCGCCTCCCCCGGATCACCGGCGGCTCCAGCCGATGCAGCAGCACCTACGTCCCGTGCCTGACGGCCGGCTCGGCGGCCGAGCCTGAATGGTCCTCGTGCCGGCGCGTCAGCACGATCAGCTCAATGTGCACACACGCCAAGTGCGCTGCCCATGTGGCATGTTGGGTGACGCGAGGACTCACTGTTGCCCGATGGAGATCGGAGACCGAAGTGGCGCGGGGGGCGCAGAGCGGCGTTGGGAAACGGCCGGTGCGGGCGCGGGTTCGGGAGTTCTGTCGGAGCAGAAGAGTGGCGTGGGCAGCCGCCTGTGCGGTGACGTGGTCCGTCTTTTACCCGTTCCTCGGACCTGTCGTCTCCCTGATGGCGCTCGTCGTACCCGGCCTCGTGTTCAGCCCGGTCCTTGCCAACTGTGGCCTTGTGCTGCGCAACCGCGGGGTGAAGCGTCTTACGGTGGACTGGTCCTGGAGACGGCTTGCCGCTCCGGAGGCCTGGCTGCCGCCGGTTCAGTTGGCCGTTGTGGCCGCGCTCGGCAGCCATAGGGTCCAGCACCTGGGACCCGTGTCCCCATGGATCTACACCGTCCTCGACGTGCTGCTGGCGCTGAGCTGGCACGCTGCCGCCGGCGTTCGGGTGGGCGGGGAGACCGAGCACCGGAGGGTCCCGGCCCCGGAGCGGGGCATGGCGCTGAGCGCCCTTGCGGGTGCCGTCGGCATGGGCGTTGCCGCGTGGGCCATTCGCCTTCTCGTGCTGCCGATCACTTACGGCGAGGCCACTCCCGGCCCGAGGTGGCGCTCGGTGACCTGGGTCTACGCCTGGCTGGACGAGCAGATCGGCAGCAGCCTGTTCGGACCGTCCTTCGAACAGCCTTACTGGCCGCTGCTGCTTGCCGGAGCCGGCCTCGTCTCCGGGCTCGTCGCCGCGGCCGCGCGGCAGGCCGCCGACCGTGCCGGGGCCGTACGCAACCCTTTCGCCCGTGCAAACGACGGCACCGGAGGCAAGGTCTTTCTCAGCTACTCGCGCAGCGACACCGACTTCGCCCGGGCCATGACCGATGCTCTTCACGGCCGGGTGAGAGAAGTATGGGTGGACTGGCAGGCGATCAAGCCCTCCGAGAGATGGCGCAAGTCGATATCCGACGGCATCCGCGAATCCGACGCGCTGATCGTGCTGATCAGCCCCAAGTCCCTGGCGTCTCCGTACTGTTGGGATGAGTGCCGCCAGGCGATCGAGGGACGTAAACGGATCCTCCCCGTGATCATCGACGCGGAGTTGGCGTCGGGTGCCGGAGCGGCGCTGCGGGAAGCGGGTTGGGAGGAACTGACCGCCTTTCAGCGCCTCGACATGTCCGATCCGGACCGCTTCGACGAGGGCGTGCACCACATCGCGGCCTTCACCGCCCAGGAGCACCGGTGGGTTAACGGTCACACCCGGCTCGGGTTGCAGGCCCACGAATGGCGGGAGAGCGGCAGAAGTGACGGTTTCCTGCTCCGGGAAGACGAGCTGGGTGCGGCCGAGTGGTTGCGTGACAACGTACCGACCTCTCCCGGTTTCATGGCCCAACTCACCGATGAAGAGCAGGAGTTCATCGACAGCAGCCGTAGCGCCAGAAGGCGGCGACGGATCCGTTTCCGGACCGGCGCCGTCGCGGTCCTGCTCGCGATCGTGAGCCTGTCCTCCCTGGTGGTGGTCGCCCAGTCCGGGGCGCAGGCCGACCGCCGTGAGTCCCTTTCCCGCTTGCTCGCCACCGCCTCCCAGAGCCAGTCGGGAGGCCGCCTGGACATCTCGTCGCTGCTTGCCGCGGCGGCGTACGGCGAGTCCGACACGGCGGAGGCGCGCAGCGCGATGGCCGAACGGCTCATGCGGTTCAACCAGGTCGCGAAGGTTCTGCCGGGCAAGGACACGAAGGGAGCGGGCTGGCCCGTGTTCAGCGCGGACGGCTCGACGCTGGCCGTGGGACGCGAGGACGGGACGACTCAGATATGGGACGTCAAAGGGTGGCGGTTACGCGGTACGTTTCATGGCCGGCTGCCCAAGAAGGGGCAGCGCGGCCTCACTCCGGACGGTCGCGTGGTCGCGCTGCTGGCCGGGACGCAGATCACGGTGACCGACACGATCGCCAGGCGCACGGTGGCCTCCTTCGACCTGAAGGAAGACGGCCCGCCATTCGACTGGAGTGGCGGGCTGAGTCCCGACGGCCGGATCCTTGTGGCATCGACCGACTACCAGCGGGCTTGGACGTGGAGCGTCCCGACCCGGCGGCTCCTGGCCCGGGATGATTCCGGCTGCCGCTTCAGCTGGTTGAGTCCCTCGGGCAAGTGGATGTGGTGTCTGTCCGATGAGCGGGGTTCGCTCCACGACGTCCTCACGGCGTCCTCGGCATCGGATGTCCACGTCAGTGTGAAAACCGGCCTTGGACAGCTCCTCGGCTGGACCGCTTCCGACGAGCCGGTCGTCGACACCGGTAACGGTCCTCCGGAGATCCTGCCTGCGGGAGGCAAGGGCACACCGTGGGTGCCGGAGCAGGGCATGAGGATCCGGAGCGTGTCCGAAGACGGCCGCCGCGCCTTGCTGTCGGACACCGACGGCCGCCGGTTCGACGTGTGGGACCTCCAGTCCCGTAGAAAGCTGGGGGACGTCGAACCCGCCCAGCTCGAGAGCGTCAGCGGTCCGGACAGCGATGAGCAGGTCGCCGCACTGACCGGGATCACTGCGACCCACGGGATGTGGTTGAGCACCGGTGGAGAACGAGGCACCGGTGTGTGGGACCTCTCCTACCCCGACCCCGGTCATCCCTACGTCGCCTTCAGCCCGGACGGTCGCGCCGCGGTCTCCGTCACCGAGACAGGGGTCGTCGCCTGGGATCGCGTGGCCGCCGGACGCCTGGTCTCCAAGATCCCCCTCAGGGGTGGTGACGACAAAGCTCGTCCTTCGTCCACCGTCAGCCCCGACGGAGGCACGCTCGCCGGGGTGAGCGGACGCACGGTGCAGCTCTTCGACACCCGCACCGGAACGCTTCAGGGGACCATCCGGCTCAGGGGGGCCGGCAACGGGATCACCTACAGCAGGGACGGCACCCGGCTCGCGGTGAGCGAGACGGTCACTCTGCCGCCGGCCATGAGCGGGAAGAGGGTCCTGACCACGATCGTCGAGGTCTTCGCTCTGCCGGGGCGGAACCGGGTCGCTCTGATCAAGAGTGTCGGTCCGAACGGTACGCCACAGAAAACCACCGGCCTGTCCCTCTCACCGGACGGCCGGCTGCTGTACCTGGCGGTCTCGCAGGACCACATCATCTATGCGTGGGACACCACTGCCGGCCACATCGTCCGAAGCTACAGCCTCGGCTCCGTGGACGCGGCTGCGCTGAGCCCCGACGGTCACTGGCTGGCGGCAGTGGACGACCAAGGGGTGCTGCACGAGTGGAACACCACGACTGGCCGCTCCGTCCTGTCCTACCAGGGAGCTGCCCACACGGTCGCCTTCAGCCAGGACGGGCGGACACTCGTCGCCGCCTCCGAATCCGGGCAGTCCTTGGTGATCTTCGATGCCGAAACGCATCAGAAACTGGCGGTGGACGTCAGTGTCGGAGCCACCATCCGTGCGGTGCGGCTCTCCGACGCCAACGGAGTAGCCGTCATCACCCTCGACTCCGACGGTGGTGCGGTAGTGCTGTGGGACCTCCTCCACCACGCCAGGACCGGACCGGTCCTGGCCCGACTGGGCACCGGAGCCGTCGCGGAGATGACCGCGGACGGGAGACGGACGGTGGGGCTGGCTCCGGGGACGATCGTCTCCGCGCTGGTCGACCCTCAGGCGTGGCACAGCAGTCTCTGCTCCGTGGTCGGTCGCCCGCTGCTCAGGCAGGAGTGGAGCAGGTTCGTTTCCAACCAGCGCTACACCCCTGCGTGTTGAACGCCGGTGAGTGACCCGCCGCAACTACGTCCACTCCTACGTGTGGAAGCCCGCTCTGGCCGAGGCGGGTGTGATCGCCCCGCTGGGCGAGGGCAGCACCGACGGTGTGCTCGCGTGGGGGACCGTCCCGGGAGCACGGCATTCATGCGTCAAATGTCCCGGAAGATCTCGATCTGCGCCCCCACCGAATTGAGCCGCTCCGCGAGATCCTCGTAACCCCGGTTGATGACGTAGACGTTCCGCAGCACGGACGTGCCGTCGGCCGCCATCATCGCCAGCAGGACGACCACCGCGGGCCGCAGCGCGGGCGGGCACATCATCTCGGCGGCGCGCCAGCGGGTCGGGCCCTCGACCAGCACCCGGTGCGGGTCGAGGAGCTGGAGGCGGCCGCCGAGGCGGTTGAGGTCCGTCAGGTAGATCGCGCGGTTGTCGTAGACCCAGTCGTGGATCAGCGTCTTGCCCTGCGCGACGGCGGCGATGGCCGCGAAGAACGGGACGTTGTCGATGTTCAGACCCGGGAACGGCATCGGGTGGATCTTGTCGATCGGGGCCTCCAGCTTGGAGGGCCGCACGGTGAGGTCCACCAGCCGGGTACGGCCGTTGTCCGCGAAGTACTCGGGCGTACGGTCGTGGTCCAGCCCCATCTCCTCCAGGACGGCCAGCTCGATCTCCAGGAACTCGATCGGCACGCGACGCACCGTCAGCTCCGACTCCGTCACCACCGCGGCGGCCAGCAGGCTCATCGCCTCGACCGGGTCCTCGGAGGGGGAGTAGTCGACGTCGACGTCGATCTGCGGAACGCCGTGCACGGTGAGGGTCGTCGTCCCGATGCCCTCGACCTTGACGCCCAGCGCCTCCAGGAAGAAGCACAGGTCCTGGACCATGTAGTTGGAGGACGCGTTGCGGATGACGCTGACGCCGTCGTGGCGGGCGGCGGCCAGCAGCGCGTTCTCGGTGACGGTGTCCCCGCGCTCGGTCAGCACGATCGGCCGGTCGGGCCGCACCGTCCGGTCCACCAGCGCGTGGTACTGCCCCTCGGTGGCGGTGATGTCGAGGCCGAAGCGGCGCAGCGCGATCATGTGCGGCTCGATGGTCCGCGTGCCGAGGTCGCAACCGCCCGCGTACGGGAGCTTGAAGTGGTCCATGCGGTGCAGCAGCGGGCCGAAGAACATGATGATGGACCGCGTCCGTACGGCGGCGTCGGCGTCGATCGCCGCCATGTCCAGCTCGGCGGGCGGCACGATCTCCAGGTCCACGCCGTCGTTGATCCAGCGCGTGCGCACACCGATGGAGCCCAGCACCTCCAGGAGCCGGTACACCTCCTCGATCCGCGCCACCCGGCGCAGCACCGTGCGGCCCTTGTTGAGCAGGGAGGCGCAGAGCAGTGCGACACAGGCGTTCTTGCTCGTCTTGACGTCGATGGCGCCGGACAGCCGGCGGCCGCCGACCACCCGCAGATGCATCGGCCCCGCATAGCCCAGGGAGACGATTTCGCTCTCCAGGGCTTCACCGATTCGAGCGATCATCTCAAGGCTGATGTTCTGATTGCCGCGCTCGATGCGGTTGACGGCACTCTGGCTGGTGCCGAGCGCCTCCGCGAGCTGGGCCTGTGTCCAGCCGCGATGTTGCCGGGCGTCACGGATGAGCTTGCCGATGCGTACGAGGTAGTCGTCTGCCATGAGGTTGAGGCTATCTCAGATATGAGATGAGGCACGTGAAGGGGGTCCATTCGGGTGACGGACCGTCAACGTCGCCTCATGGGGGGCCGGTGGGTGAGCGCCTCCCTTCGGGTCGGACGGACTTCCCCGTGGCGGGGCGGGTACCCAGGCGCGGCGCACTGATGGGCGCCCGCGCCAAATGTCCATTTTCGCCGGATAATCGGCTGGCGGGGCCGGTCGCGCGAGCGCGGCGGGCGGAGTCGTCGGGGCGCGGGTGTGACGAGGTCGGGCATGACCATCCCGGCCCCATGTACTAGAGTTATCTCGACATCGAGATATCTGCCGAGGAGCACCACAGCCGCCACCTCGGGTAAGGCAGACCTAACTTAGCCTTACCTTAGCGGATCGGCCCAGATGCCGTGGCGGCAGGATCGTGGTGAGTACGCGCACATCAATGAAGGAGACTGTCGTGTCGGCGAACAGCTTCGACGCCCGCAGCACGCTGCAGGTGGGCGACGAGTCGTACGAGATCTTCCGGCTGGACAAGGTGGAGGGCTCGGCCCGACTGCCGTACAGCCTCAAGGTCCTGCTGGAGAACCTGCTCCGCACGGAGGACGGCGCGAACATCACCGCCGACCACATCCGCGCCCTCGGCGGCTGGGACTCCCAGGCGCAGCCCAGCCAGGAGATCCAGTTCACGCCCGCCCGTGTGATCATGCAGGACTTCACCGGCGTGCCCTGTGTCGTCGACCTCGCCACCATGCGTGAGGCCGTCAAGGAGCTCGGCGGCGACCCGGCGAAGATCAACCCGCTGGCCCCGGCCGAGCTGGTCATCGACCACTCCGTCATCGCCGACAAGTTCGGCACCAACGACGCCTTCAAGCAGAACGTCGAGCTGGAGTACGGCCGCAACAAGGAGCGCTACCAGTTCCTGCGCTGGGGCCAGACCGCCTTCGACGAGTTCAAGGTCGTCCCGCCCGGCACCGGCATCGTCCACCAGGTCAACATCGAGCACCTCGCGCGTACGGTCATGGTCCGTAACGGCCAGGCGTACCCCGACACCCTCGTCGGCACCGACTCGCACACCACCATGGTCAACGGCCTCGGTGTGCTGGGCTGGGGCGTCGGCGGCATCGAGGCCGAGGCCGCGATGCTCGGCCAGCCGGTCTCGATGCTCATCCCGCGCGTCGTCGGCTTCAAGCTGACCGGTGAGCTCACCCCGGGTACCACTGCCACCGACCTCGTGCTCACCATCACCGAGATGCTCCGCAAGCACGGCGTCGTCGGCAAGTTCGTCGAGTTCTACGGTGAGGGCGTGGCCGCCACCTCGCTCGCCAACCGCGCCACCATCGGCAACATGTCGCCGGAGTTCGGCTCCACCGCCGCGATCTTCCCGATCGACGACGAGACCCTGAACTACCTGCGCCTGACCGGCCGCAGCGACCAGCAGGTCGCGCTCGTCGAGGCGTACGCCAAGGAGCAGGGCCTCTGGCTGGACCCGAAGGCCGAGCCGGACTTCTCCGAGAAGCTGGAGCTCGACCTGTCGACGGTCGTGCCCTCCATCGCCGGCCCGAAGCGCCCGCAGGACCGTATCGTCCTCGCGAACGCCGCCGAGCAGTTCAAGCAGGACGTCCGCAACTACGTCGACGACGTCGACGAGTCGGGCAAGGAGTCCTTCCCGGCCTCCGACGCCCCGGCCGTCGCCCCGAACGGCGCCCCGTCCAACCCGGTCACCGTCACCGCCCCCGACGGCTCGACGTACGAGATCGACCACGGCGCGGTGACGGTCGCGGCCATCACCTCCTGCACCAACACCTCGAACCCGTACGTCATGGTCGCCGCCGCCCTGGTGGCCAAGAAGGCGGTCGAGAAGGGCCTGACCCGCAAGCCCTGGGTCAAGACCACCCTCGCCCCTGGCTCCAAGGTCGTCACCGACTACTTCGACAAGGCGGGCCTGACCCCGTACCTCGACAAGGTCGGCTTCAACCTGGTCGGCTACGGCTGCACCACCTGCATCGGCAACTCCGGCCCGCTGCCGGAGGAGGTCTCCAAGGCCGTCAACGACCACGACCTCGCGGTCACCTCGGTCCTCTCCGGCAACCGGAACTTCGAGGGCCGTATCAACCCCGACGTCAAGATGAACTACCTGGCCTCCCCGCCGCTGGTCGTCGCGTACGCCCTCGCGGGCTCCATGAAGGTGGACATCACCCGTGACGCCCTGGGCACCGACCAGGACGGCAACCCGGTCTTCCTGAAGGACATCTGGCCCTCCGAGGCCGAGGTCAACGACGTCGTGGCCAACGCCATCGGCGAGGACATGTTCAACAAGTCCTACCAGGACGTCTTCGCGGGCGACGCCCAGTGGCAGGCGCTGCCGATCCCGACCGGCAACACCTTCGAGTGGGACCCCGAGTCGACCTACGTCCGCAAGCC
This sequence comes from Streptomyces sp. NPDC001492, assembly GCF_053597275.1. Lineage (NCBI taxonomy): Bacteria > Bacillati > Actinomycetota > Actinomycetes > Kitasatosporales > Streptomycetaceae > Streptomyces > Streptomyces sp. NPDC001492. The sequence goes on from NZ_JBSFHW010000004.1 coordinate 72,397, forward strand.
CCCGTACTTCGAGGGCATGGAGCACGAGCCGGCTCCGGTCTCCGACATCTCCGGCGCCCGCGTCCTGGCCAAGCTGGGCGACTCGGTCACCACCGACCACATCTCCCCGGCCGGTGCGATCAAGGCCGACACCCCGGCCGGCAAGTACCTCACGGAGCACGGCGTCGAGCGCCGCGACTTCAACAGCTACGGCTCCCGCCGCGGCAACCACGAGGTCATGATCCGCGGCACGTTCGCCAACATCCGCCTGCGCAACCAGATCGCGCCGGGCACCGAGGGCGGCTACACCCGCGACTTCACCCAGCCCGACGCGCCGGTGTCGTTCATCTACGACGCCTCGCGCAACTACATCGAGCAGGGCATCCCGCTGGTCATCCTGGCCGGCAAGGAGTACGGCTCCGGCTCGTCCCGCGACTGGGCCGCCAAGGGCACCGCGCTCCTCGGCGTCAAGGCCGTCATCGCCGAGTCGTACGAGCGCATCCACCGCTCGAACCTCATCGGCATGGGCGTCCTGCCGCTCCAGTTCCCGGAGGGCGCCAACGCCGAGTCCCTCGGCCTGACCGGCGAGGAGACCTTCTCCTTCACCGGCGTCGAGGAGCTCAACAACGGCACCACGCCGCGCACCGTCAAGGTCACCACCGACACCGGTGTCGAGTTCGACGCGGTCGTCCGCATCGACACCCCCGGTGAGGCCGACTACTACCGCAACGGCGGCATCATGCAGTACGTACTGCGCAGCCTGATCCGCAAGTAAGCGGCCGGCAAGGCAGTTAAGGGCCGCATCCCCGGTATGCCGGGGGTGCGGCCCTCGCCGTGTCCACGCCGGGAAATCCCAGGTCATCACCCACCCTCAGGTGGAACACAGGGTTCCCTCAGCGGACCGGGACAGTATCGAGACATGTCAGGCATCTCCGCGTCCCGAACCGGCCGGGACCGTGTCCTCGTCGTCGACGGCGACGGACGCAGCGCGCCGTGGATCGCCCGGGGGTGCGCCCCGCAGACCGTCGTGCGCTACGGCATGCTGCCCGGCCTCCAGTCGCCTCCGTGCCCCGGTGCTGAGCGACAGGAGCCGTCGGCTCGCGTGGTATCCCCCTCCGCCAGGCACACCATCGGGCCGACGGAGAGCGGCAGATGACCGCCCGCCCGGTCGCCCGCTCCCTGCGCGCCCGACTGCTGCTCTTCGTCGGCGCCACCCTGGTGGTCGTCTGCGCGGCGATGACCTTCACCACCACCGTGGTCCAACGGGCCTCTCTCATGGGCGAGTTGGACGGCCGCGTCAGCAAAGCCGCGGAGCGCAGCCTGGGCGGGGCGGCTCTGCAACCGGACGACAAGGCGAACCTCTCCTTCCTCACCGAGAACGGCCACCCCGTCGGGATGATCGCCGCCCGTCTCGACGACCACGGCGGGGTCGTCTCCGCGGCGCTCGTCAGGCAGGACGCCCTGCCGCAGAACCTGACGACCGGCCAGCGCACCGCCCTGAAGGGCATCGCGCCCAACGGCTCCAGGCACACCGTCACCGTCCCCGGCCTCGGCACCTACCGGGTCGCCGGGCTCGACTCGGACGGGATCCGCGTCCTCGCCGGACTCCCCATGCACGACGTCCAGCACATGATCGACGGACTGGTCGAGACCGAGACGGTCGTCGCGGCCACCGGACTGGCCGTGGCGGGCATCGTCTGCGCCGTGGTCATACGACGCCAGCTGCGCCCTCTCGGCCGGGTCGCCGCCACCGCGGTCGAGGTCTCCCGCGCACCGCTCGGCCGCGGCGAGGTCACCGGCCTCACCCGCGTCCCCGCCCGGGACACCGACCCCGCCGACGAGGTCGGCCAGGTCGGCGCCGCCCTCAACCGCATGATCGACCACGTCGAGTCCTCCCTCGCCGAACGCCGGCACGACGAGGAACGCATGCGCCGCTTCCTCTCCGACGCGAGCCACGAACTGCGCACCCCCCTCGCATCCATCGCGGGCTACGCGGAGCTGATGAACCGCGGCACGGACCGCATCGAGCCGGTGCTGGCCTGGCGCCGCGTCTCGGCGGAATCGGCCCGTATGACAGGCCTGGTGGAAGACCTGCTGCTCCTGGCCCGCCTGGACGAGGGCCGCCCGCTCCCGGCCGCCGAGGTCGACTTGGCGGCCGTGGTCGCCGAGGCCCTCTGGGACGCACGGGCGGGAGGCAGCGGCCACGACTGGCAACTCGCCCTCTCCCTCGCCACCCCGGCCCTGGTCCTCGGCGACGAGGCCCGCCTCCACCAGGTGGTGGCCCACCTGCTGGCCAACGCCCGTATGCACACCCCTGCGGGCACTGCGGTGGTGGCGGAGGTGGAGGCGACGGCGGAGCGGTGCGTCATACGGGTGCGGGACGACGGGCCCGGCATTCCGGCCGAGTTGCTGCCGAGGGTTTTCGAGCGGTTCACCCGCGCGGACACGTCCCGCGCCCGGGCGCCGGGGGCGGACGGCGGGTCGGGGCTGGGGCTTGCGGTCGTGGAGTCCATCGTCTCGGCACACGGGGGCCGCAGCCACGTGGAGAGCGCCCCGGGGCGCACCGAGTTCACGATCGAGCTGCCGCCGGCGGGCGTCGTGTCCGTGGAACGGACCACAGCTGTCGCCTCCCGGTAACAGCTCGATCGAAGAAGAAGAGATGGACGGCGGGATCAGAACCCGAGGAGTGCGTCGAGGTCGATCTCGATGGGAAACGGCAGTTCGGTGACCAGCTTGTCGTGGTGCACCGGGTGCGACGGCGCGGGAAAGTACGAGAGAGTGTCCGCGTTGAGCCAGTACTCGTGCACCGCCAGCTTCTGGTCGCGGTCCAGCTCCACGCGCCAGTAGTACGGGACCTTGTGCTGGGCGAAGAGCGCGGGTTTGCGTACGCGGTCGTCCTGGCGGGAGCCGGGGGAGACGACTTCCACGACGAGCGACACCTTCCCCACGGGGACACACTCGAGCTCGAAGAAGTCCAGCTTCCGCGGATCGAAGACGATCACGTCGGGCTTGGGCGTGTTCTGGTCGTCCACCATCACGCACTGCTCAGCCACGACCTCGTACGGCTGGATACGTGCCGCCTCCAGCGAGACCGCGAACTTGTCCCGTACACGGTTGTGCCAAAACTTGGTCTGTCCTCGAACCACGATCCGTCCGTCCACGAGTTCCCAGTCGAAGGGCAGCTCCAAGTTCTTGACCTGGTCGAAGGTCCAGCCGTCGGCCGGCGGGAACATCCAGGTGTCCTCGGTGGCCCGTCCCTGCTGGGGTGTGGTCATCACTGCTCCCATGGACGCCAGTGTGGACGCCGATACGCGGCATGATCGTACGTACGAAGGTACCGCCACCCGAAGCGGTGCTGCCACGGCGCACGGTTGACGCGCGTCGCGCCCCCCACGGCATACCCCTCCCGCGCTTCCCGTTTACAACCGGCCCAAGCGGCGCTACCTTCCCCACACGCGGGGTGGGAGCGCTCCCATGTGCGACGGACCGGAACCCGCCGCCCTGGGGCGCCCCCACCCCGCCCATACCCGCACGCACGCATCCACCCGGCCGTACCTGAAGGATGTATCTGTCATGATCCTGACAAAAATGCGCCGACCGGCGCGCCGATTAACGGCCAGAGCTCTCTTCCTCGTCCTCGTCTCGCTCCTCGCAGCCGTCCCCGCCTTCGCCCTCGTCGTCACGGCAGGCGGCAAGGCGCAAGCCCATGGCACGCCCATGAAACCCGGCAGCCGTACCTTCCTGTGCTGGCAGGACGGCCTCACCAGCACCGGTGAGATCAAACCGGTCAACCCGGCCTGCAAGGCGGCCCAACAGGTCAGCGGCACCACGCCGTTCTACAACTGGTTCTCCGTGCTGCGCTCCGACGGCGCCGGCCGCACCCGCGGCTTCGTACCGGACGGGCAGCTGTGCAGCGGCGGCAACCCCAACTTCACGGGCTTCAACGCACCGCGCAACGACTGGCCGCTCACCCATCTCACCTCGGGTGCGACCGTCGACTTCTCGTACAACGCCTGGGCGGCGCACCCGGGCTGGTTCCACGTCTACATCACCAAGGACGGCTTCGACCCGACCAAGCCCCTCACCTGGGACGACATCGAGGACAAGCCCTTCCTCACCGTCGACCACCCGCCCCTCAACGGCACCCCGGGCACGGTCGAGGCCAACTACTCGTGGACGGGGCAGCTCCCCGCCGGCAAGTCGGGCCGCCACATCGTCTACATGGTCTGGCAGCGCTCGGACAGCGCGGAGACCTTCTACTCCTGCTCCGACGTCGTCTTCGACGGCGGCCACGGCGAGGTCACGGGCATCCACGACCCCGGCAACCCGACCGAACCCGTACCCGGCAAGTGCGAGGCCGTCCGCAGGACCACCAACAGCTGGAGCGGCGGCTACCAGTCCGAGGTGACCGTCACCAACACCGGTGACGTCCCGATGCTGGGCTGGATGGTCGACTGGACGCTGCCGAGCGGCCAGAAGGTCGACAGCCTGTGGAACGGCAACGCGACCTACGACGGCCAGGACGTGATGGTCCACAACGCCGACTGGAACGGTTCGCTGGCTCCGGGCAGGAGCGCGACCTTCGGATACGTCGTCGCGGGCGACGGCGGTGATACGGCGACGAGCCTGCCCTGCCGGGTCGGCTGAACCGCGGCTCGGGGCGGACCCGGTGGCGGTGGTTCTTCCACCGGGTCCGCGAGCCGGGGCAGGCCGGGGGAGTACCTGCCTCGGGTGGTGCTGGCTCGGGGAGACACCGCATACGACGACAACGTTGTCGCATGGTCTGTACATGGACCCTATCGCCTCAACCGGCAGTGCTGTCAAACCAGTTGACGCGAGAGGGTCCCCATGCGGCTGCTCAGGCGAGCAGTTCGACCTCCGACACCACCGCCTCGCCGTCCAGAACCAGTCGGTACCTCCCGTACGTTCCCGGGGATCCCACGGTGAACGCGCGTGTCTGCCGGTCCCAGGTGAAGGACTCGCCGGACCGCCTGTCGAGGGTCTGCCACGTGGTGCCGTCGTCGTCCGAGCCCTGGAGCGTCCAGCCGGTCGGCGCCCTTGTGTGGTCCGACGACGAAGTCACCGTGTACTGGAGGCCCTTGACCGGCCCGGACACCGGCAGGTCCACGGAGGTCACCGTCGCGTCCGTGGCCGAGGTGTTGTCGAACAGCGGCCCGGCACCCTTCAGCACATCCGCTCGCGGCGTCGGCACCTTGTCGTCCTGGGTGATCGACACGGGCGCCGCGTTCCTGCCGGTGCCCCAGGGCGAGGGCTTCGCGCTCATGTCGAACTCCAGGACCCCGCCCTGCGAAAGCAGCGAGTGCGGAAGCGAAGTCGACGCCCAGGGACGGCCGTTGACCCGCAGACCCTGTACGTACACGTTCCGCGCGCTGTTCCTCGGTGCCTCGACGACCAGGTCCGCACCGTTCTCCAGATGCACCGTCGCCTTCTTGAACAGCGGTGATCCGACGGCGTACTCGCCGCCGCCCATCACCAGCGGGTAGAAGCCGAGCGCGGAGAAGAGGTACCAGGCCGACTGCTCGCCGTTGTCCTCGTCGCCGTGGTAGCCCTGCCCGATCTCGCTGCCGGTGTAGAGCCGCGAGAGCACCTCGCGGACGTTCTTCTGCGCCTTGTAGGGCTGTCCGGCCGCGTCGTACATGTAGATCACGTGGTGCGCGACCTGGTTGGAGTGCCCGTACATGCCCAGCCGGACGTCCCGTGCCTCCGTCATCTCGTGGATGACTCCGCCGTACGAGCCGACGAGGTCCGGGGAGGCCGTCTCGGGGGTGGCGAAGTACTCGTCCAGCTTGTCGGCGAGGCCGCCGCGGCCGCCATAGAGGTTGGCGAGGCCCCGGCTGTCCTGCGGGGCGGTGAAGGCGTAGCCCCAGCCGTTGGTCTCCGTGTAGTCGTAGCCCCAGACACGGGGGTCGTACTTGGCGGAGTCCACGCGCCAGTCGCCCTTGGCGTCCTTCCCCTGGAAGAAACCGGCCTTGGAGTCGAACAGGTTGACGTAGTCCTGGGCGCGGTTGAGGAAGTACTCCGACTCCTCCTTGTAGTGCTGCTCGCCCGTCTTCTTGTAGAGCGCCCGGCCCATCCGTGCGATGCCGTAGTCGTTGACATAGCCCTCCATCGCCCACGACAGGCCCTCGTGTGTGTCGGTGCTCGTGTAGCCGAGGAAGGGCGAGGTGTCCATTCCCTTGCGGCCCACGCCCGACTGCGGGGGCACGACCGTCGCGTTCTTCAGGGCCGCGTCGTACGCCGCCTTCGCGTCGAAGCGGACGCCCTTGACGTACGCGTCCGCGAACGCCACGTCCGAGGAGGTGCCCGTCATCAGGTCCGCGTAACCGGGGGAGGACCAGCGCGAGGTCCAGCCGCCGTCCTTGTACTGCTGCACGAACCCGTCGACCATCTCGCCCGCCTGAGAGGGCGTCAGGAAGGAGTACGCGGGCCAGGTCGTCCGATAGGTGTCCCAGAAGCCGTTGTTGACGTACACCTTGCCGTCCACGATCTTCGCGCCGGTGTGCGTCGGGGTGTCCTGGCTGGGCATCGGCGAGAACGGGGAGGCGTACTGGTACGTCGAACCGACCTTCTCGAAGCCGGAGTTGGGGTACAGGTAGAGCCGGTACAGGGACGAGTACAGCGTGGTCAGCTGGTCCGGCGTCGCGCCCTCGACCTCCACCTTCCCGAGAAGGCGGTCCCAGATCCGCTGGGCGCGGTTCTTCACCGTGTCGAAGGACGTGCCGTCCGGGATCTCCTGGCGGAGGTTGTCCTTGGCCTGGTCGACGCTGATGAGCGAGGTGGCCAGGCGGAGGGTGACCGCGTGGTCGTCGCCGGCGTCGAAGCGCAGATAGCCCTTGACCCCGCTCGACGACCCGTCCGTCACCTTCCTGTCGAACACGCCGTACACGAACAGCCGGGTGGCGCCCGTCGACAGCCCGGACTTCACGTCCGAGTAGCCGGTGACGATCCCGTTGTCCTTGTCGAGCGTGAGCCCTGCCTGCTCCGTCACGTTGTCGAAGACCACGCTCGCGTCCTCGCCGGGGTAGGTGAAGCGGAGCGCCGCCGCATGGTCGGTGGGGGCCATCTCGGCCTTGAGGCCGTTCTCGAACCGCACCCCGTAGTAGTACGGCCGCGCGGTCTCGTTCTCGTGCCGGAACGCCAGCCCACGGGCCTGACGCCCGGTGTCCGGGGTGCCCGGCGCGGCGGACGGCATCACCTGGAACGTCTGCCGGTCGCCCATCCACGGGCTCGGCTCGTGACTGGCGCTGAAGGCCTGGATCGTCGGCAGGTTGTCGTCGTTGTTTGCACGTGCATAGTCGTACAGCCAGCTCAGCGAGGACGCGTTGGTCACCGGCGTCCAGAAGTTGAAGCCGTGCGGCACGGCGGTCGCGGGGAAGTTGTTGCCGCGCGAGAAGCCGCCGCTGGAGTTGGTGCCGCGGGTGGTGAGCGCGTAGTCGGACAGATGGGCCTTCGGCTGCTCGGGCGCGACCTGCTCGATCGCGATGTCGTCCAGCCAGCCGCGGAACTTCGCCGGGCCCCTGGGGGAGTCGTACGCCACCAGGATCCGGTCGACCGTCCTGCCGGCCGCGACCGACCCGATCCGCGAGGCCACGTTGTTCCACTGGTTGACGTAGAGGGCCTTCGAGGCGCCCTGGCCCTGCGGTGACAGCGCGAACCCGTGCTGGTCCGTCGCGCCGAGATCGCTCAGGTAGGTGCCGTCCGTGAAGGCGAGATCGACCGACACGTTCGTGGCGTCGTAGTCGCGGTCCCCGTCCGCCATCGACGGGAAGATCCGGTACGACAGCCGGGTGCCTGGGCCGACGGCCACGTTCACGTCGAAGACCTTGTTGTACGAGTACGCCCGTCCGTCGGCGGTGTGCCGTCCGGCGTAACGCAGGGCCCTCTTTCCGGTGAACCCTGCGCCCGCCTTCGCGGTGGGCGATCCGCTCGGGCCGCGGTCCACCAGCGAGAGCATGTCCTGCGGGACCGGGCCGCCGCTGCCGCCCGTGGAGAACTGCACGTCGGCCAGTTGCAGGATGTCGTCCGCGCCGTTGTTCCTGGTGATGTCGAGCCGGAAGTGCTGGTACTCGGCCGGCTCGGCGAGGTCGTAGGACTTCGTCTGGAACCGTTCGCCGAAGGACTCGCCCGAGCGGCTGTCGAGGGTCTTCCAGTCCTTGCCGTCGGTGGAGCCCTGGAGGGTCCAGTCCCTCGGGTCGCGCTCGGCGAAGTCGTTGGCCGAGGTGAGCGCGTACGTCACCAGCTTGATCGGCTTGTCCAGGTCGAACTCCACCCAGCCGGTGGGATCGAAGGTCAGCCACTTGGTGCCGGACTCGCCGTCGACGAGGTTCTCCTTCACCTCGCCGCCGCCCGTGTTCTCGGCACTGGCGCGCACGTCCGTGACATGGTCGGTGACATTGCCCGGGATGCCGGTGCTGTAGCCGCCGTCGACACCGGAGGCCCGCTTGCTGCCGTCCGCCGCGGTGTCGACGGTGTTGAGCCAGTCGGGCGCCGGATCACCCGCCTCGAAGGAGGAGGCGAACTCCCGGTCGGCCTTCGGCGGCGCGTCGGGCAGGGCGACCGCCGCGCCCTGCGAGCCCACCGCCATGACAAAGGCGGCCGTGATCACGACCGCCGGACCCCATCTGTGCCGAGCTCTGTGCCGCATACGCCAGCACCCTCCCTGCGCTTCGGGACAACGTTGTCAACTGTGACGCGCAGAGACCAGTAGTGGGTCAAGTGCTCAGTGATGTCAAGGGTGTTGGCTGTGGCATTCGGGGCGTATGTCGCGGATTTTTCCGGCAAGGTGGCCACAGGCGCCTCATATTTCCTGGAGGTCTCAACTCGGATAAGACCATTGGCCAACCTTGCATTCGATCTTGCTCCGTTGGCGGGAAGTGGACTATACCTGTCGGCGATTCACCCGATCCGTTCTTCACCATCCGCACTTCCTGCACGACCCTGCTTGACCTGACCGCGGTGCCGGGAAGGATCCGGTTCACCGCCTGAGTCCTGGAGAAGGCGAGGACTTGAGCATGGGATCCACTTCGGCCGAGAACAACGGCACCGCAGGCGTCGGCCGCCGCGATCTGATCAGGCGGTCCGCCGCGCTCGGATTGATCTCCGTACCCACGATGAGCTTCCTGTCGGCGTGTGCGAGCGGCGGCGGAGGAGACAACAACGACAACAACTCCAACCAGGGCAAGACGTCCAAGTCGAACCCCTTCGGAGTGGAGAAGGGCGGCAAGCTGGACGTCGTCGTCTTCAAGGGCGGATACGGCGACGACTACGCCAAGGCGTGGGAGGCGAACTTCAAGACGAAGCTCGGCATCACCTCCACCCACACCGGCACGCAGGAGATCACCGGAAAGCTTCAGCCCCGCTTCAACGCGGGCAACCCGCCGGACATCGTGGACGACTCCGGCGCTCAGCAGATCAAGGTCGACGTCCTGTACAAGAACGGCCAGCTGCTGGACCTCGCCCCCGTCCTCGACGCGCCGTCGGTCGACGATCCGAGCAAGAAGGTCCGGGACATGATCATTCCCGGTACCCTCGACGCGGGCATGCAGGAGGGCAAGATCGTCGCCCTCAACTACATCTACACGGTGTGGGGTCTGTGGTACTCCGGCAAGCTCTTCAAGGAGAAGGGCTGGGAGGAGCCCAAGACCTGGGCCGACTTCATCAAGGTCTGCCAGGCGGCGAAGAAGGAAGGTATCGGCGGTCTCGCCCACCAGGGCAAGTACCCGTACTACATCAACGTCGCCATCATGGACCTGATTGCCAAGACGGGCGGTCTGGAGGCGATGAAGGCGATCGACAACCTCGACCCCAAGGCGTTCGTCGGCTCGGACGCGGCGCTGGCCGGTGTCGAGGCGATCTACGAGGTCGTCGAGAAGGGCCTGCTGATGCCCGGCACGAACGGCCTGACCCACACCGAGTCGCAGACGCGCTGGAACCAGTACAAGGCCGCGTTCATCACCTGCGGCTCCTGGCTGGAGAACGAGCAGCTCAAGCAGACGCCGTCGGACTTCGACATGAAGTTCATGCCGATGCCCCTGCTGCCCGACAGCAAGCTGCCCTTCGAAGCCATCCGGGCCGGTTCCGGAGAGCCCTTCATCATCCCGGCGAAGGCCAAGAACCTGCCGGGCGCCAAGGAGTTCATGCGGCACATGCTCTCCAAGGAGTGGTCGACGCTCTTCGCCAAGGAGGCCAACTCCCTCACCATCCTCAAGGACGGCGTCGACGCGAGTGTCAAGCTCCGCCCCGGCACCCAGTCCACGGTCGAGGCGTCCAAGGCGGCCGGTGACAACACCTTCCGCTACCTCTACCCGGAGTGGTACAGCGAGATGGACACGGCCATCCAGGCTGCGTCCAACGAGCTGATGTCCAAGCGCATCCAGCCGAAGGAGTGGCTCAAGCGGTGCCAGGCCGCGGTCGACAAGCAGGCCAAGGACCCGGCCTCCAAGAAGAACCACCGGGACTGACCGCAACGCCGTTTCCCGGACCGGAGAAATCCGGTCCGGGGGAGGACACCAGGAGCAGGAAACGCCAATGCGCAGAGGGCAGTACAGGTTCGTCGCGGGATTTCTCCTCGTTCCCGTGGCGCTCTATCTGATCTTCGTGATCTGGCCGTACATGCAGACGTTCGGCTATTCGCTGACCGACTGGAAGGGCCAGTCACAGACCTTCAAGTTCGTCGGACTGGACAACTACAGGGCGCTGTTCCAGGACGACGTCTTCACGCAGGCCATCTGGCACAACATCCTGTTCCTGGTGTTCATCCCGGTGATCACCATTCTGCTCGCCCTGTTCTTCGCCTTCATGGTGAATGCGGGCGGGCGCAGCAAGGCCGGCGGGGTGCAGGGTGTCGCCGGATCCAAGTTCTACAAAATCATCTACTTCTTCCCGCAGGTGCTGTCGCTGGCGATTGTCGCGGTGCTGTTCAACGCGGTGTACCGCAGTGACGGGGGTGGTCTGCTCAACGGTTTGCTGATCAAGATCGGCCTGGTGGACGCGAGCAATCCCACGGAATGGCTGAACGATCCCGACCTGGTGCTGTGGGCGCTGATCGTCGCCGTGGTCTGGCACGGCGTCGGCTTCTACCTGGTGCTGTTCTCGGCCGCCATGCAGTCCATCCCGAAGGACATCTACGAGGCCGCGCTCATCGACGGCGCCGGGCGCAACCAGTCCTTCTTCCGTATCACCCTGCCGCTGCTGTGGGACACCGTGCAGACCGCCTGGGTGTACCTCGGCATCGTCGCAATGGACATGTTCGTCCTGGTCTCCTCCATGACCGCGAGTATGGGCGCGTACGGCGGAGGGCCCGATCACCACAGCGACGTCATGTCGACCGTGATGATGCGCAACTTCCAGTACTTCGGCAAGAGCGGCTATGCCTGCGCCATGGGCGTGGTCATGCTGCTGCTCACGCTGGTCCTGTCCCTGGTGATGCTGCGCGCCACCCGCCGCGAGCGCGTCGAGTTCTGAGCGGAAGAGACGACAACGATGAGCGCACCCCTCAAGGAGACCGTCCCCTCGGGCGGTACCGTTCCGCCCCAGCGCCCGGCGGGCAAGGCCCCGGCACGAGCAGGTGAGCAGCGCAGCGAAGGCGTCGTGCTGAACGTCTTCTCGCACGGCTTCCTCGCCCTGTGGGCGCTGCTGATCGTGCTGCCACTGCTGTGGCTGGTGCTCAGCTCCTTCAAGACCGACGCCCAGATCGGCGGGTCGGCCCTCGGCTGGCCCGACAACTGGACCTTCGACGTCTTCCGCCGGGCCTGGGACAAGGGCATCGGCGACTACTTCCTCAACACCCTCATCGTCCTGGTCTTCTCCGTGCCTCTGACGATGCTGCTCGGCTCCATGGCCGCGTACGTTCTCGCCCGCTACCAGTTCTGGGGCAACCGGCTGCTGTACTACTTCTTCGTCGCCGGCGCGATGTTCCCCGTGTTCCTCGCCCTCGTCCCGCTGTTCTTCATGGTCAAGCGGCTGGACATGCTCAACACCTACCAGGGCCTGATCCTGGTCTACATCGCCTACTCGATGCCGTTCACGGTGTTCTTCATGCACGCCTTCTTCCGGACCTTGCCGACAGCGGTCTTCGAGGCGGCGGTCCTCGACGGGGCCTCGCACACTCGGACCTTCTTCCAGGTGATGCTGCCGATGGCGAAGCCGGGGCTGATCAGCGTCGGCATCTTCAACACGCTCGGCCAGTGGAACCAGTTCATCCTGCCGACCGTGCTGATGCAGCCGCAGAGCGGCAGCGACCCCGAGCGGTACGTCCTCACCCAGGGGCTCATCCAGCTGCAACAGCAGCAGGGCTACGCCTCCGACCTGCCCGTCCTCTTCGCGGGCGTGACCATCGCGATGATCCCCATGCTGGTGGTCTACCTGTCGTTCCAGCGCCAAGTGCAGGCGGGACTGACTTCGGCCACCCTGAAGTAGCCCTCCGAAACCGTCGGCGCGCGCCGCTCCCGGCCCCGGGAGCGGCGCTGAGCCATGTGCACAAGGACCCGGAAACAGTTCAACCTCTTGACGGGAGGCGACCCGAACAGCTCAGCTTAGAGTTCACTAGTTGGACATAGACGGGGCCTCATTGAAGCGGTCCCGCGCGCAGGAGGTCGTCGTGGAGACTCCGGGGTCGCAGTCGTCACTGCACCGAGCCAACCTGGAGCGGGTCGTACGGGCCGTCCGGCTGGCCGGGTCACTCACGCAGGCGGAGATCGCGAGGACCACGGGGCTGTCCGCGGCAACGGTCTCCAACATCGTCCGCGAGCTCAAGGACGGCGGAACGGTCGAGGTCACGCCCACATCGGCGGGTGGCCGAAGAGCCCGCAGCGTCTCCCTCAGCGGCGACGCCGGGATCGTCATCGGCGTGGACTTCGGGCATACGCATTTGCGCGTCGCGGTCGGGAACCTCGCCCACCAGGTACTGGCCGAGGAGTCCGAGCCGCTGGACGTGGACGCCTCCTCGGCGCAGGGCTTCGACCGGGCGGAAGAGCTGGTCAATCGCCTGATTGCAGCAACCGGTGTCGACCGGTCCAAAGTCGCGGGCGTGGGCCTCGGTGTGCCCGGTCCGATCGACGTAGAGTCCGGCACCCTCGGCTCGTCCGCGATCCTGCCCGGCTGGATCGGTACGAAGCCCGCCGAGGAGCTGCGGGGGCGGCTGGGCGTGCCCGTACACGTGGACAACGACGCCAACCTCGGCGCCCTCGGCGAGCTGGTCTGGGGCAGTGGCCGGGGGGTCAGGGACCTGGCGTACATCAAGGTCGCGAGCGGTGTCGGCGCGGGTCTGGTGATCGACGGGAAGATCTACCGGGGACCCGGTGGCACTGCGGGAGAAATCGGACATATTACACTCGATGAATCCGGACCTGTCTGCCGCTGCGGTAACCGGGGATGCCTGGAAACCTTTGCGGCAGCGCGCTACGTACTTCCGTTGCTCCAGTCGAGCCACGGCACCGACCTGACGATGGAAGGCGTCGTGCGGCTGGCCAGGGACGGAGACCCGGGCTGTCGTCGGGTGATCGCCGACGTCGGTCGTCACATCGGTTCTGGAGTCGCCAATCTCTGCAATCTGCTGAACCCGAGCCGGGTGGTCCTGGGCGGTGATCTCGCCGAGGCCGGTGAGCTGTTGCTCGGGCCCATCAGGGAGTCTGTCGGCCGCTATGCGATCCCCAGTGCAGCGCGCCAACTGTCCGTTCTCCCGGGGGCACTTGGGGGCCGTGCGGAGGTGCTCGGAGCGCTCGCTCTCGCGCTCAGCGAGATGGGCGATTCGACCCTTTTGGACGGCACCTTGTCGACTGCGACACCTGCCTTCACTTAGAGAACGCATGACGCCGTTGCCATCTCGTTAAGTATTTACTTCTTGACGTCGCACGTGTGGCCGAGTTGACTTCCAGCCACCTCGGCCGCAGCGTTGCGGCCCTGTCAGGGAGGCACCCCCAAATGAACGCAACGATGCGTAGAGTCGTGATCGGCACGGCCGCGGTTTCGATGGCACTGTCCATGGCCGCCTGCGGCAAGGCCGGTGACAAGAAGAACGACTCCGGCAGCTCCAGCTCCGGCGGCGGCACCAAGGCCTCGATCGGTCTGCTTCTTCCCGACAACACGCAGACCCGTTACGAGCAGTTCGACCGGCCGCTCTTCACGTCCAAGGTCAAGGCGCTCTGCTCCACCTGTTCCGTGGAGTACGCCAACGCCAACGCCGACGCGGCCAAGCAGGCGCAGCAGGTCAGCAGCATGATCACCAAGGGCGTCAAGGTCATCGTGATCAGCGCCCAGGACTCCGCGGCCATCAAGTCCTCGATCCAGACCGCGGTCAACAAGGGCATCAAGGTCGTCGCCTACGACCGTCTCGCGCAGGGCCCGGTCTCCGCGTACATCTCCTTCGACAACGTCAAGGTCGGCGAGCTGCAGGGCCAGGCGCTGCTCACCTCGCTGGGCTCCAAGGCGACCAAGAGCTCCAAGGTCGTCATGATCAACGGCGACGACGCCGACCCGAACGCCGCGCAGTTCAAGAAGGGCGCGCACCAGGCCCTCGACGGCAAGGTGAACATCGCCTACGAGCAGTCCGGCCTGTGGAAGGACACCGTCGCCGCCCAGAAGATGTCCGCGGCCATCACCCAGCTCGGTGCCAAGAACATCGCGGGTGTCTACTCCGCCAACGACAGCATGGCCGGTGGTATCGCCAACACCCTCAAGGGCGCCGGCATCTCCGGTATCCCGCTGACCGGTCAGGACGCGGAGCTCGCTGCCATCCAGCGCATCCTCGTCGGCAGCCAGTCCAGCACCGTCTACAAGGCCTACAAGCCGGAGGCCGAGGGCGCCGCGACGCTCGCGGTCGACCTGGCCCAGGGCAAGAGCATCTCCTCCCTCGCCACCACGACGCTCACCAGCGGCTCCGGCGACAAGGTGCCCTCCCAGCTGCTGACCCCGGTCTCGGTCACCAAGGCCAACATCAAGGACACGGTCGTCAAGGACGGTCTGTACACCGTCCAGCAGATCTGCACCTCCGCCTACGCCAAGGCCTGCAAGTCCGCCGGCCTCGAGTAGCCGAGTGCCCGAGTGACTGCCCGGACCCCCGGGCAGTCACCGCAGCCGTGACCGCCCCACGGCGGTCCCGCGAAGCCTGTCCGGCGTCCGCCCCGGCCTTCATACCCCGCTACCGGGACGGGCGCCGGACGGAACCGTTGCCAACGGCAGCGGATTCGCGCATGTTCATCCTGTAAACCTCGTGCGTCTTCGCACACCTCTCCGCGCACTACCCCAAGCGCGGCATCCCCGCCGGTCAGGCGGCGAAGGAGATGGTTCACGTGTCCGCTACGCCCGTGCTGGCGTTGCGCGGAGTCTCCAAGCGATTCGGTGCGGTCCAGGCCCTCACCGATGTCGAACTGGAGGTCCACGCCGGAGAAGTCGTCGCCCTGGTCGGCGACAACGGCGCAGGGAAGTCGACCCTGGTCAAGACGATCGCAGGTGTCCACCCCATCGATGAGGGCGTCATCGAGTGGGAGGGCAACCCGGTCAGCATCAACAAGCCGCACGACGCCCAGGGACTCGGCGTCGCGACCGTCTACCAGGACCTCGCCCTGTGCGACAACCTTGACGTGGTCGGCAACCTCTACCTCGGACGCGAGCTGCTGCACCGCGGCGTCATCGACGAGGTGTCGATGGAGAAGAAGGCCCGGGAGCTGCTGAGCACGCTCTCCATCCGCATCCCGAGCGTGCGCATCCCGATCGCGAGCCTCTCCGGTGGTCAGCGTCAGGTCGTCGCCATCGCCCGCGCCCTGATCGGTGAGCCCAAGGTCGTCATCCTCGACGAGCCCACCGCCGCCCTCGGCGTCGAGCAGACCGCCCAGGTCCTCGACCTCGTGGAGCGGCTGCGCGAGCAGAACCTCGCCGTCATCCTCATCAGCCACAACATGGCCGACGTGAAGGCCGTCGCGGACACCGTCGCCGTCCTTCGCCTGGGCAGGAACAACGGTTCCTTCCCCGTGAAGGACACCAGTCACGAAGAGATCATCGCCGCGATCACCGGAGCCACGGACAACGCCGTGACCCGTCGTGCGGGGCGTCGCAGCACGGAGGCGGCACAGTGAGCGACACGTCCAAGGTTTCCAAGACGGACAGCGCGCCGGAGGAACAGGGGACCGTGGCCCCGGCCGACGACCCGACGGCCGCTCGGGTCGCCGTCGTCGACCCGCGACTGCTGGTCCGTGAAGAGGGCTTCAAGGGCTACCTCACCGAGTTCAAGCGCAAGGTGAAGGGCGGCGAGCTGGGCTCGCTGCCGGTCGTCATCGGTCTGATCATCATCTGGACCATCTTCCAGCTGAAGAACGACCGCTTCCTCAGCGCGGACAACCTCTCCAACATCAGCTACTACATGTCGGCCACCGGCATGCTCGCCATCGGCCTGGTGTTCGTGCTGCTGCTCGGCGAGATCGACCTGTCCGTCGGCTCGGTCAGCGGTCTGGCCTCGACGATCTTCGCCGTGTTCGTGGTCGAGCACGGGATGAACGACTGGCTCGCGCTGGTCCTGACCATCCTGACCGGTATCGGTATCGGCGCACTGCACGGATTCTTCTTCGCAAGGATCGGCGTACCAGCTTTCGTGGTGACCCTCGCCGGCTTCCTGGGCTGGAACGGTCTGATGCTGTGGCTGCTGGGCTCCAGCGGCACCATCAACATCCCGGCCGACACCGGCCCCGTGCACCTCTTCGGCCAGAACTCCTTCTTCATGGACCAGGCCGTCATCGGTGCCTACCTGCTGGCCGGCCTCGGCGTCGTCCTGTCCCTCGTGGGCCAGTTCAACGAGCAGCGCCGCCGCCGGGCCGCCGGGGTGCCCTTCCGTCCCACCAGCGAGATCCTGGTGCGCGTCGCTCTGCTCGGTGTGGCGTCCTTCGTGGCCGCGGCCGTGCTGAACAACGCCGCCGGTGTCTCCAACGCTCTGGTGATCTTCCTCGCCTGCCTCGTGGTCGTCGACTTCGTACTGCGGCGCACCACCTACGGCCGCAAGGTGTTCGCGGTCGGCGGTGGCATCGAGGCGGCCCGCCGTGCCGGTATCAGCGTGCCCATGGTCCGCATCACCGTGTTCGCCATCTCCGGCATGTTCGCGGCGATCGGCGGCATGTTCTTCGCCGGCCAGACCGCGAGCGCGACGCTGACCGCCGGTGGCGGCAACACCCTGATGCTCGCCATCGCCGCCGCGGTCATCGGCGGTACGAGCCTGTTCGGCGGCCGGGGTTCGGTCTGGTCCGCCCTGCTGGGCATGCTGGTCATCCAGTCGATCCAGACCGGCCTTGACCTGCTCAACATGAACACGTCCATCCAGTACATGATCACGGGTGCGGTTCTGCTGGGTGCGGTGGTCATCGACTCCGTCAGCCGTCGGAGCCAGAAGGCTGCGGGGCGCGCGTAGCGCTCCGCGGTCGCGCCGTGGGGGTGCGGTGGTACTGCGGGTGCCGGCCGTCTTGGGCTGGTCTCGCCCGCGCGGCGGTAGCCGCAGATCGACACAGCCCCGCGCCCCTGCAGGGCGCCTTGCGGCGGCCCTCCTGCCCCATACCTGTGCCCGGTGCCAATGGCGGTACCGGGCACAGTCATGTCACGGACGGCCGTCTGCGTACTCTCGCCGAGGTCTTCGACAAGACGGTCTGCTTCTGCTCGACCATGAACCGCATCGACCTGCTCCACCTGGTCTGGGCGCTGGAGTCCCTGGCCGAGGGCAACCTGGTCAACCGGATCGAGGTCGACCAGGAGACCGAGGCGTTCGCGAGGCTGGTGCTGGCGCAGGAGCGGATGCCGGCGCTGCCGTTGTACAGGCTTTAATGCGTACGTGACCTGCGCCACATTCGGAGCCCTCGATGTCGCAGCGTTGCGCATCAGGAGGGTGTGCTTCACCGACTTCGACCCTGGCGGTGCACCCCGAACAGCCCACGGCCTCCAACCGGTTGAAAGTCTGAGCTCGCTCGCGAATGCGCCCCAGGAGTGGGCCCTCCACACGAGGATGCCGAGGCCGGCCGGGGCGCAGTCTGCACCGACGGCCGGATCCCCCGGTTCCGGCAGGGCAACCCTGCCGCCACCTGGGGAGTCGTACTGGGGACGGCGTGAGGATCTTGGCTCCTCCGTCGGGCCAGGGCTCTTTCATCGCAGGGGTTGGACACCACATGAGCAAGCGCACGTTTCGTTCCCGTCTCGGGCTCGTGGCCGCCGTGGCCGTCGTCGGAGCCGTCGTCGGCCCGGTGAGCGCGCACGCGGCCGGCACGCAGGTATCAGGTGCGCAGAGCGTGCGTGCCGACTTCAACGGCGACGGGTACGCGGACCTCGCCGTCGCCGCCCCGTGGGGCATGATCGGCGGGCACGGCCGTGCGGGATACGTGAGCGTCGTGTACGGCTCCGCGACGGGACTGGACACCGGGCACCGGCAGACCATCAGCCAGGACACGGCCGGCATACCCGGCGTCGCCGAGACCGACGACTGGTTCGGCTGGGGCCTGGCCCTCGGCGACCTGGACGGCGACGGGTACACGGACCTGGTCGTCGGCGCGAGCGGCGAGGACGTCGGGTCCGTGCAGAACGCGGGCACCTTGACCGTGGTCTGGGGCGGGAAGACGGGACTGTCCGGCGGCAGGGTCGTGGCAGCCGGCGACCTGTCCAATCAGGTCCAACCCAGGCACCCCGCCGTCGGCGACTTCAACGGCGACGGTCACCTCGACGTGGCCACGGACGAGCGCCTGCTGACCGGCCCGTTCACCCGCACCGCCGGCGCCGCGGGGTCCACGGGCCTCTCCTTCGACCTCGGTACCGACCCCGACATCCACTACAGCACCGACGACGTCGCCGCCGGGGACGTCGACCACGACGGCATCACCGACCTCGTCGCGCTCATCCACACCAACGACGAGGAGACGCCGGGCGTCGCCTACCGTGTCGCCTACCTCCACGGCACCGGGCAGGGACTGAGCGCACCGGTCACCCTGAAGCAGGCCGACGGCACCAACGTGCCCGGCGGCTCCAGCCTGGGCATCGGTGACGTGAACAAGGACGGGTACGCCGACCTGGTCATCGGCCGCCCCTTCGACGGCCACGGCCAGGACTCCACCGACCCGGCGCTCCTCGGCGGCCAGGTCGGCGTGGTGTACGGCTCGGCGAACGGGCCCGACACGTCCCGTACGACGTCGATCAACCAGGACACGGCGGGTGTGCCCGGAGTGTCCGAGTACGGCGACGACTTCGGCCTGGGCATCTCCGTGGCGGACGCCAATGGCGACGGTTACGCCGACGTCGCAGTCGGCTCCCCGGGTGAGGACGTGGGCTCGGTCGCCTCGGGGGGTGCCGTGGCCGTGCTGCGCGGTGGCGCGTCCGGCCTCACCGGCAGCGGCGCGGTGTCCTTCAACCAGAACACCACGGGCGTGCCCGGCACCGCCGAGCGGAACGACATCTTCGGCAGCCGCACCGCGCTGGTCGACGCCAACCACGACGGCCGCGCCGAGCTGTACGTCGGCGCCCCCGGCGAGGACACCTCCGACGGCGCCGTCTGGGGCTTCCGCTCCACCAGCACCGGCCCAACCGCCTCCGGCTCGGTCGCCTTCGGGCCCGCCGCGCTCGGTGCTCCCGTCACGGACGCCGAGTTCGGGAACGGCTTTGCCCGCTGACTCGCCTCACGGGTCCTCTTCCGGGCAACAGCCCCGGCGGACATGTTCCGTCGGGGCTGCCCCTTGTCTGGCGTAGCGTCAGCTAATACGGAATGCGAGTCATGTCCGATCTGGCGGTCCCCCAGTCCGGCACGGGGTCGTCGTGCCGATCCTGCCCGAGGGGGGAGCACCGGTCCGGGTCCGTCACCGCATGCCGTCCATCAACTGCCGCCGCGTCCACACCTGCGGCCGGCCTGCCCGGCTTGATGTCCCTTGGCAGCAACGGCTCAAGCCGGGCCCACGGTCCATTCGTCAGTTCCCCACGTCCCACAGGGCGTGATCATCAACGAGCAAGATCCACTTTCGCGATTCCCGTGTCATCAGCGGGTGTTGCCGGTGATACGCCGTCGACCATCTGGTCGACGGCGATGCCGTCGTCATCCGCACGCACGGCGGATCGGTGCTGCTGCACGACGCTGCGGTCGACCAGGTGGTGGCTTGCGAGGCCGACCGGATCGACCCGCAGACACGTACCGGTTGGAAGGAGCTGATGCAGCGGAGAGCCGAGCATATGTGTCAGGCGGCCCGTGCCGTCGCCCTACGGGCGTCGGTCCTGGACGCCGCTGCGGCAGCCGCCCCCCTCGCCGCGCAGCAGATACGCAGCGACAACCAGCGCATGCTCGCCGCCGCCCGCGCCGTATTGCGGAAATCAAAAACCCTTCCTGGCGCTGCCGCGGGACAGCCGGTCACCCCTCTGACGAAATCGCCACTTTCCTCAGGTCAGAGCATATGCATCAGGCGAGTACTCGTAGCCGCCCCTGCCGTAAGCCCTCGCGGATTTGCGGCAGCGGATGCGGCCACCTGCCGCTCCGTCCGGCCGAATGCGCTCGTCGCGTGATACCGACCGGCGGACAGGAGGCGGCGCGGACCTCCCCAGGCGCTGCGCCGCCCCCGTCCAGCCGGGTACGAATACCCGGGGACTTGGCCACTACGCGCCGTGGGCTCGGCGAGCGCGCCATGCCGTCTCCGCCGCCGCCAGATGGTGTTGCGGATCAGCCGGCATCGGCGTCCGCTGCGTGGTGGCCGCCACGGCCTCCGCCGCGGTGGGCACCGACCGGCAGGCCGGAAGGCTTGCGGGGTTCCTGGCCCGAGCGCTGCGCATCACCGGGGTGTCTCTCCATGCCGGGGGCCAGGGCCTTGGGAAGGTCGCACAAGGCCGGCGTGCCCGGCCTCACCCGGACTGACGAGGTGCGGAACGCGCGGCCGCTCACGGATCCATGCCGGGCTTCGGACCGCCTGCGCCTCGAGGTCGGCTCGGTGGTCGAGTGAGGGCCGGGACCTGCTCCCTGCCGAGGCGGAGCGCGGCTACTCGAGGATGCCGAGGTGCTGGTCGGGGCAGCAGTGGGTGCAGGCGGGCAGCCCTGAGGTGAGCAGCCGGCGGGCTTCGTCCCGGTCAACGGGTCGCCGGCGTTCGGCGGCGGCGTAGCAGTCGCCGGCGTGGAGCCGTGCGGGTGGGTTCCCGGCGCCGATGCCGAGTTCGACGATCCAGTCCGGGGCGGGCGGGCGCCGCCGCCGACCGTGTTCTTGCTCGGCTTCCCGCTGTCGGACGGCGTCGATCTTGTGGTCGATCCGCTGCAGCCACATGGCGTGCCACACCCGGAGTGTGAGCAGTCGCTCCAGGTCAGGGGGCAGATCGTCGAACACGGCCGTCCTCGGTTCTTTCACCGCTCGGGGCTGCACCCCGCAGGTGTTCGAATTCTAGTTCGATAACGTGAGGAGAGAAGAGGCGGGAGCGACATGGGAGGTGAGCAGACGATGGGCAGAGCGTCGACGGTGATGGACGTCCGCTGCGACGGGCTGGGGCCGATCTTGGGTACGGCCGTTCGCGTGACCTATCACGCACCGCCCGGGCGTCGGCCGCGCAGGCGGAACATTAGACTCGACGAGCCCGGCAACAGCTCTACTGCAAGGAGGCACGGGTGCCGCTGCTGACCCGCATCAGGGGACCGCGCGATCTGGACCGGCTCAGCCTGGAGCAGCTGGACCAGCTGGCAGAGGAGATCCGGACCTTCCTCGTCGACGCCGTCTCCAAGACCGGCGGCCACCTCGGCCCCAACCTGGGCGTCGTCGAGCTCACCATCGCCCTGCACCGCGTCTTCGAATCCCCGAAGGACAAGGTGCTGTGGGACACGGGCCACCAGTCCTATGTGCACAAACTGCTGACCGGCCGCCAGGACTTCGCGAAGCTGAAACAGAAGGGCGGCCTGTCCGGCTACCCCTCGCAGGCCGAGTCCGAGCACGACGTCATCGAGAACAGCCACGCCTCCACGGTGCTCGGCTGGGCCGACGGCCTCGCCAAGGCCAACCAGATCCTGGAGCGCGACGACCACGTGGTCGCCGTGATCGGTGACGGCGCGCTGACCGGCGGCATGGCCTGGGAGGCCCTCAACAACATCGCCGACGCCAAGGACCGCCCCCTCGTCATCGTCGTCAACGACAACGAGCGCTCGTACGCCCCGACCATCGGCGGCCTCGCGAACCACCTCGCGACTCTTCGTACGACCGACGGGTACGAGCGGTTCCTGGCCCGCGGCAAGGACCTCCTGGAGCGCACGCCCGTCGTCGGCAGGCCGCTCTACGAGACCCTGCACGGCGCGAAGAAGGGCCTCAAGGACTTCATCGCCCCGCAGGGCATGTTCGAGGACCTCGGCCTGAAGTACGTCGGTCCCATCGACGGTCACGACATCGAGGCCCTGGAGTCGGCGCTGGCGCGCGCCAAGCGGTTCGGCGGCCCGGTGATCGTGCACTGCCTCACCGAGAAGGGCCGCGGCTACCAGCCCGCCCTCCAGGACGAGGCCGACCGCTTCCACGGCATCGGCCCCATCCACCCCGACACCGGCCTGCCCATCAAGGCCTCCGGCGCGGACTGGACCTCCGTCTTCGGCGACGAGATGGTGCAGCTCGGCAAGGAGCGGGGGGACATCGTCGCCATCACCGCGGCGATGCTGCAGCCGGTCGGCCTGAAGAAGTTCGCGGACGCCTTCCCCAAGCGGATCTACGACGTCGGCATCGCCGAGCAGCACGCGGCCGTCTCCGCCGCGGGCCTCGCCACCGGCGGACTGCACCCCGTCTTCGCCGTCTACGCGACCTTCCTCAACCGGGCCTTCGACCAGGTCCTGATGGACGTCGCCCTGCACAAGTGCGGTGTCACCTTCGTCCTGGACCGGGCCGGCATCACCGGCACCGACGGCGCCTCCCACAACGGCATGTGGGACATGTCGATCCTCCAGGTCGTACCGGGCCTCAGGCTCGCCGCGCCGCGCGACGCCGACCAGGTGCGGGCGCAGCTGCGGGAGGCCGTCGAGGTCAAGGACGCGCCGACCGTGGTGCGCTTCTCCAAGGGCGCCGTCGGGCCCGCCGTACCCGCCGTGGGACGGGTGGGCGGCATGGACGTCCTGCGCGAGCCCGGCACGGACACCCCGGACGTGCTGCTCGTCTCCGTGGGCGCCCTGGCCCCCATGTGCCTGGAGATCGCCTCCCTGCTCGACAAGCAGGGCATCTCCACCACCGTGGTCGACCCGCGCTGGGTCAAGCCCGTCGACGAGGCCATGGCGCCGCTCGCGGAGCGGCACCGCGTGGTCGTCACCGTCGAGGACAACTCCCGTGTCGGCGGCGTCGGTTCGGCGATCGCGCAGGCCCTGCGCGACGCGGGCGTCGACGCACCGCTGCGCGACTTCGGCATCCCGCCGCGGTTCCTCGACCACGCCTCCCGCGCCGAGGTCATGACGGAGATCGGGCTCACCGCTCCCGACATCGCCCGCCAGGTCACCGGCCTGGTCTCCAAGCTGGACGGCCGCTTCAACCGTGAGGCGGCCGAGGTGGACTCGGTGGAGCCCGCGCGCGACTGACCCACCTGATACGACCGGATGGGCCGCTTCCACCACCGCCAAGGGTGGTGAAAGCGGCCCATCTGCGTGAATCCGTCCGCGCCGGGGCATACGCAGTACGCCCCCTCTCGATCATGTCGAGGACGACGAAGCGTGGGAGGTAAGCCCGTGAGCAGCACCCTCTTCCGGACGAAGAAGGTCGAGCAGTCCATCCTCGATACCGAGGAACCCGAGCACGCGCTCAAGAAATCCCTGTCCGCGCTCGATCTGACGGTCTTCGGCGTCGGCGTCATCATCGGCACCGGCATCTTCGTTCTCACCGGCACGGTGGCCAAGAACAACGCGGGCCCGGCCGTCGCCCTGGCCTTCGTCGCGGCCGGCGTCGCCTGCGGGCTCGCCGCTCTCTGCTACGCCGAGTTCGCCTCGACGGTCCCGGTGGCCGGCTCGGCCTACACCTTCTCGTACGCCTCCCTGGGCGAACTGCCCGCCTGGATCATCGGCTGGGACCTGGTCCTGGAGTTCGCGCTCGGCACGGCGGTGGTGGCCGTCGGCTGGTCCGGGTACATCGCCTCGCTCCTCGACAACGCCGGCTGGCATCTGCCCGAGAGGCTGAGCGGCAGGGAGGGGGCGCACGGCTTCGGCTTCGACATCCTCGCCGCCGCCCTCGTCCTGGTGCTGACCGCGATCCTCGTGGTGGGCACGAAGCTCTCCGCGCGGGTCACCTCCGTGGTCGTCGCCATCAAGGTGACCGTCGTGCTGACCGTGATCGTCGCGGGCCTCTTCTTCGTCAAGGGCGACAACTACCAGCCGTTCGTCCCGAAGTCGCAGACGGTGGAGGCGGGCGGGAGCCTCAAGGCCCCGCTCATCCAGCTGATGTTCGGCTGGGCGCCCTCCAACTTCGGCGTGATGGGCATCTTCACCGCGGCCTCCGTCGTCTTCTTCGCGTTCATCGGCTTCGACGTCGTTGCCACGGCCGCCGAGGAGACCAGGAACCCGCAGCGGGACATGCCGCGCGGCATCCTCGGCTCGCTCGTCATCTGCACGGTGCTGTACGTCGCCGTGTCGATCGTCGTCACGGGCATGGAGCACTACACCAAGCTGTCCGTGAGTGCGCCGCTCGCCGACGCCTTCAAGGCCACCGGGCATCCCTGGTTCGCGGGCTTCATCAGCTTCGGCGCCGCCGTGGGACTGACCACGGTCTGCATGATCCTGCTCCTCGGCCAGACCCGGGTCTTCTTCGCGATGAGCCGCGACGGACTGCTGCCGCGCTTCTTCTCGCACGTCCACCCGCGGTTCAAGACCCCGCACCGGCCGACCATCCTGCTCGGCGTGATCATCGCGATCGTCGCCGGCTTCACCAGCCTCAGCGAACTCGCGGAACTGGTGAACATCGGCACGCTCTTCGCCTTCGTCGTCGTCGCGATCGGCGTGATCATCCTCCGCAACACCCGTCCCGACCTGCACCGCGCCTTCCGCACGCCGTGGGTCCCGGTCATCCCGATCCTGTCGGTGTGCGCCTCGCTGTGGCTGATGCTGAACCTGCCCGCCGAGACCTGGCTCCGGTTCGCCATCTGGATGGTGATCGGCTTCGTCGTGTACTTCCTCTACGGCCGCTCCCACAGCCGTCTGGCACGGGGCGAGCAGACGACGACGGGCGACGTTGTGAAATAGCCCGCAGCGGCACCCCACGGCGCGGGCAAGCGGACCCACCCGCCCGCACGAGCTCCGCGCGGGCTACGGCCGGACGGTGCGAGGTCCGGACACCGAAGCCCCCAACTCCCGCACCCTGCGCCGCAGTTCCCGGTCCGCGGTCACCACCAGGACCGGGCGGCCCGCCGCCCCGGCGACCAGGTCGACCATGTGGTCGTCCCCGCTGCCCGGCGCCGACTCCACCCGGACGCCGGGTACCGCCTCCACCCCGCGTGCCGCCCCCTCCACCACGAGAACGATCTCCACGGGACCGGAGTGGCCCGGGAGACCGTCGGCCGCGAGCCGGTCGCGGAGGCGTTCGGCGGCCCCCCGCCGGTCACGCCACCAGCCGTCGGGCACCGACCCGACGACGTTCGCGGCGTCGACGATCACGAGCAGGGGGTCGCTCTCAGTCATGCGGCAAGGTTCGCACAGCCGGCGCCGGCGGCCCCTCAGTCCACCGGCTTCTCATCGAAGCTGGCGAAGTACGCGGCGGCCATGTCCTCGTCGCCGTGGCCCTGTGCGGCGGCCCGCTCCATGCGTTCGGCGGTCGCGGCGGCGACGTCCAGACGGACTCCGTTCCGCTGCCCGGCCTCGACGATCAGACGGGCGTCCTTCGCCGCTGTGACCACCGCGAACTGGGGAGGGGACAACTCGCTGTTGAGGACCAGCCCCGCCTTGGCCCTGAGGTAGCCCATGTCGAGCGGGCCGCCCTCGATCAGGTCGAAGAAGCTCTGCGGGTCGACCCCCAGGGCCCGGGACAGGGCCAGCACCTCGCCGGTCGCCGCGGTCGCGGCGAGCACCCAGCTGTTGGCGACCAGCTTCAGCCGGGTCGCGCTGCCGGCCGCGCCGTCCTCCCCGGTCCACAGCGTGCGGGCGCCGACCGCGTCGAACACCGGCTCCACCACCGTCCGGCCCTCGGCGGGCCCGGCGGCCAGCACGGTCAGCTTCCCGGCCTCCGCGGGCTGGCGGGTGCCGAGCACCGGGGCGTCGTAGAAGACAAGGCCGTGCTCGTCGGCGAACGCGGCCAGTCCCGCGATCGCCTCGATGCCGGCCGTGGTCGACTGCACCCAGGTGGCGCCGGGGCGCAGTGCGGGGGCCGCCTCGCGCATGACGTCCAGGGCGGCCGGACCGTCGTGGACCATGGTCAGGACGACATCGGCGCCCTGGACCGCCTCGGCGGGCGTGGCGGCGATGTGGGCTCCGTCGGCGGCGAGCGGCTCGGCCTTGGCGCGGGTGCGGTTCCAGGCGCGGACCAGGTGGCCGGCGCGGGTGAGGTTGCGGGCCATGGCGGCGCCCATGATGCCGGTGCCGAGGACGCCCACGGTGAGCTGGTCGGTCATGAGATCGGCTTCCTTCTCACTGTTGCTGTGGTTGCTGGGAACAGCCTGCCCGCTCCGCGTCCGGCCGCACGTACGGGGACGCGGGGGCCGGGCCGCGGCCCGCGTGTTGCCCCGCTTAGAGTGAAGCGGTGAACGGCGACTGGCTCCTACGCGGCCGTGACGGCCGGCTCAGTGTCTACCTCCCCACCGACGGCGCCCTCCTGTGCCGGGCGGAGCGTTCCCCCGGCGGCCCCTGGACGGCCGCACACCGGGTCGGCGGCGAGCAGAGGCTGCACCCCTCACCCGCCGTCGGACAGGGCAGCAACTCCTACGCCCATCTGGTCTCCTGGCGGCCCACCGTGTCGGGCGAGGCCGGCCTCGTGCACTCCACCCACTACCGGCCTCGGCTCGCCGCCCTCGACTGGGCGCCGATCGGGCACCCGGACAAGAAGGGATCCCGCACCGGCCCGCCCGCCGTCGCGGTCGACGCCGAGGGGCGCGCCCATGTCTTCGTCCGCAACAACGGCGGCGGGGTGAGCATGGTCGCGCAGAAGGAGAAGGGCGGCTGGGAACCCTGGCGGGACCTCAAGGGGCATGACGTACAAGGGGAACTGGCCGCGGTGACCGGGGAGTCGGGGCGCGTCGAGGTGTACGCGGCCGTCCCCGGCGGCATCCTGCACTGGCGGCAGGAGGAGGCGGCCGCCCAGCCGGCCCTGGAGGAGGCGATGGAGGCGCCGGTCCGCCCGGACACCCTGTACGCGCTGGCCACCTCCCCGGCCGGCACGACCCTCTTCTACACCGACGAGTCGGGAGACCTGAGCGCCTGGCGCCCCGGCGCCAAACCCGTCACCCTGCTGCCCTCCGCCGGGCCCGGCCCCGTCTCCGCGGTGCGCTGCGAACTCGACGGCCACGACTGCACCCTGCTCGCGCAGCGCTCGGCGAGCGGCCGGGTCGCCTTCGCCGCGTATCCGACCGAGCAGGAGTCGGCCGGCGCCTGGTGGACCGAGTCGGGCCCGGCCCTTCCCGCGGACGCCGCGGTGTCCCTCGCGGTGGACGAGGACGGCCGCGTGGTGGCGGCAACGTTGTCCCCGTCCACCGGACAGCTCCTGCTCACCCGCCGCAAGGACGAGCCCGGGCTGGCGCTGGAGGCCTGGCGCGAGGTGTGAGGCGGGGACAGGCACCCCCGGTCACCGAAGGCGAAGAGGGCCCCCGCCCGAAAGCGGAGGCCCTCTTCACATGCGCCTGCGGGTTAGGCCGGAACCGACGCCAGGCCCGGAGCCAGGAACTTCTTGCCGTTCACACGCTCCGAGACACCCTCGCGGTCCAGGTACGGCGTGATGCCGCCCAGGTGGAAGGGCCAGCCGGCGCCCGTGATCAGGCAGAGGTCGATGTCCTGGGCCTCGGCGACGACGCCCTCGTCGAGCATGAGCCCGATCTCCTGGGCGACGGCGTCGAGGACACGGTCACGGACCTGCTCCTCGGTCAGGACGACATCGCCCTGCTTGAGGAGCGCGGCGACCTCGGGGTCCAGCTCCGGCTTGCCGGAGTCGTAGACGTAGAAGCCGCGCTTGCCCGCCTTGACGACGGCCGCGAGGTTCGGGGAGACCGTGAAGCGGTCCGGGAAGGCCCGGTTGAGGGTCTCCGAGACGTGCAGACCGATCGCGGGACCGACCAGCTCCAGGAGCACCAGCGGGGACATCGGCAGACCGAGCGGCTCGACGGCCTTCTCGGCGACCTCGACCGGGGTGCCCTCGTCGATGACGTTCTGGATCTCGCCCATGAAGCGGGTGAGGATGCGGTTCACGACGAACGCCGGGGCGTCCTTCACCAGCACCGCGGTCTTCTTCAGCTTCTTGGCGACGGCGAAGGCGGTGGCCAGCGAGGCGTCATCGGTCTGCTCGCCGCGCACGATCTCCAGGAGCGGGAGGATCGCGACCGGGTTGAAGAAGTGGAAGCCCACGACCCGCTCGGGGTTCTTCAGCTTCGACGCCATCTCCGTCACCGACAGCGAGGAGGTGTTGGTGGCGAGGATCGCGTGCGCCGGGGCGACCGCCTCGACCTCCGCGAACACCTGCTGCTTGACGCCGATCTCCTCGAAGACGGCCTCGATGATGAAGTCGGCGTCGGAGAAGCCCTCCGCCTTGTCCAGCACACCGGTGACCAGGGCCTTCAGACGGTTCGCCTTGTCCTGGTTGATACGGCCCTTGCCGAGCAGCTTGTCGATCTCGGCGTGGACGTAGCCCACACCCTTGTCGACGCGCTCCTGGTCGATGTCGGTCAGCACGACCGGCACCTCCAGGCGGCGCAGGAAGAGCAGGGCGAGCTGCGAGGCCATCAGGCCCGCGCCGACCACGCCGACCTTGGTGACCGGACGCGCCAGGTTCTTGTCCGGGGCGCCCGCGGGACGCTTGCCGCGCTTCTGCACCAGGTTGAACGCGTAGATGCCGGCGCGCAGTTCGCCACCCATGATCAGGTCGGCGAGCGCCTTGTCCTCGGCGTCGTAGCCCTGCTGGAGGTCGCCGTTCTTGGCGGCGGCGATGATGTCGAGGGCGCGGTAGGCGGCCGGGGCGGCGCCGTGCACCTTGGAGTCCGCGATGAAGCGGCCCTTGGCGACGGCCTGGTCCCAGGCCTCACCGCGGTCGATCACCGGACGCTCGACCTCGACGTCGCCCTTGAGGACACTGGCCGTCCAGATCAGCGACTGCTCCAGGAAGTCCGCACCCTCGAAGAGCGCGTCGGCGATACCGAGGTCGAAGACCTGCTGGCCCTTGAGCTGCTTGTTCTGGTTGAGGCTGTTCTCGATGATCACCGAGACGGCCTTGTCGGCACCGATCAGGTTCGGCAGGATCGTGCAGCCGCCCCAGCCCGGGACCAGCCCGAGGAAGACCTCGGGCAGCGAGAACGCCGGGAGCGCCTTGGAGACGGTCCGGTACGTGCAGTGCAGACCGACCTCGACGCCACCGCCCATCGCGGCACCGTTGTAGTACGCGAAGGTCGGCACCGCGAGGCCCGACAGACGCTTGAAGACCTCGTGGCCGCCCTTGCCGATGGCGAGCGCGTCCTTGTGCTCCTTCAGCAGCTCGACGCCCTTGAGGTCGGCGCCGACGGCGAAGATGAACGGCTTGCCGGTGATACCGACACCGACGATCTCGCCGGCCGAGGCCTCCTTCTCGACCTGGTCGATGGCGGCGTTGAGGTTCGCCAGCGAGGCCGGGCCGAAGGTGGTCGGCTTGGTGTGGTCGAACCCGTTGTCCAGCGTGATCAGCGCGAAGCGACCGGCGCCGTACGGCAGGTCGAGGTGGCGTACGTGCGCGGACGTCACGACCTCGTCCGGGAACAGCTCGGCCGCGCCCTTCAGGAGTTCGGTGGTGCTCACTTGTTGCCTCCGGCGTCCTTGTGGTTCGGGTTCTCCCAGATCACCGTGGCGCCCATGCCGAAGCCGACACACATGGTGGTGAGGCCGTAGCGGACCTCCGGCTGCTCCTCGAACTGGCGGGCCAGCTGCGTCATCAGACGGACGCCGGAGGAGGCCAGCGGGTGGCCGTACGCGATCGCGCCGCCGTACTGGTTCACGCGGGCGTCGTCGTCGGCGATGCCGTAGTGCTCCAGGAAGGCGAGCACCTGGACGGCGAAGGCCTCGTTGATCTCGAAGAGGTTGATGTCCTCGATCGACAGGCCCGCCTTGGCGAGGGCCTTCTCGGTCGCCGGGATCGGGCCGTAGCCCATGACCTCCGGCTCGACGCCCGCGAAGGCGTACGAGACCAGGCGCATCTTGACCGGCAGGTTGTTCTCGCGGGCGAAGTCCTCGGACGCGATGATCGAGGCGGTCGCACCGTCGTTCAGACCGGCGGCGTTACCGGCGGTGACGCGGCCGTGCACACGGAACGGCGTCTTCAGGCCCTGCAGGTTCTCCAGGGTCGTGCCCGGGCGCATCGGCTCGTCGGCGGTGACCAGACCCCAGCCGGTCTCGCCGGCCTCGGCGTTGGTGCGCCGCACCGAGATCGGCACCAGGTCCTGCTGGATCTTGCCGTTGGCGTACGCCTTGGCGGCCTTCTCCTGCGAGCGCACGGCGTACTCGTCGGCGCGCTGCTTGGTGATCGTCGGGTAGCGGTCGTGCAGGTTCTCCGCGGTCATGCCCATGAACAGGGCGGACTCGTCGACCAGCTTCTCGCTGACGAAGCGCGGGTTCGGGTCCACGCCTTCGCCCATCGGGTGGCGGCCCATGTGCTCGACACCACCGGCGATGACGGCGTCGTAGGCACCGAAGGCGATCGAACCGGCGGTGGTCGTCACGGCGGTCAGGGCGCCGGCGCACATGCGGTCGATGGAGTAGCCCGGGACCGACTGCGGCAGCCCGGCGAGGATGCCGGCCGTGCGGCCGAGGGTGAGCCCCTGGTCACCGATCTGCGTGGTCGCGGCGATGGCGACCTCGTCGATCTTCTTGGGGTCGAGACCGGGGTTGCGGCGCAGCAGCTCCCGGATCGCCTTCACGACCAGGTCGTCGGCGCGGGTCTCGTGGTAGATGCCCTTCGGGCCCGCCTTGCCGAACGGGGTACGGACGCCGTCGACGAAGACGACGTCCCTGACGGTACGAGGCACGATGGCTCTCCTCCAGATGCGGGATGGCACTGCTGCACGGCGCAAGCGCAAGCGCTGAGCGCGCGCTCAGGCCCATGCTACTTGCGGGTAACGTGCCTGCACACCCCTGACGGCTGGAGCGGTGAACGTCACACTCGCGGGGCTCGGTCGAGCCGCGCGGAGTGAGTACGGGAGCGGGTACGGGATGCGACCCCGGCCACCGCCATGATGTCGTCGACCAGGGGGTGACCAGGTGAGGCGTCCCTAGGCGGACAACGCGGCCACCAGCACCGGGGTCACCTGCTCGACCTGCCAGGGCCGAGCCCCCAGCGCCGAGAGCGCCGCACCGACCGAGTCCGCGTCGACGACCTTCGGCGGCTCCCAGCACACCCGCCGCACCGTGTCCGGCGTGATCAGGTTCTCCTGGGGCATGTTCAGCTGCTCGGCCAGGGCGGACACCGCCGCCCGTGCCGCCGACAGACGAGCCGCGGCGGCCGGGTCCTTGTCGGCCCACGCGCGCGGCGGCGGGGGCCCGGTCACCGGCTGCCCCGGCGCCGGAAGCTGCGTCTCTGCCAGAGCCTTCGCCCGGTCCACGGCGGCCTGCCACTGCTCCAGCTGCCGCCGTCCCATCCGGTTCCCGAACCCGTTCAGGGCGGCCAGCGCGTGCACATTGCCCGGGAGGGAGAGCGCCGCCTCCACGATGGCGGCGTCCCCGAGCACCTTGCCCGGCGACACGTCCCGCCGCTGGGCGATCCGGTCCCGCGTCTGCCACAGCTCCCGCACCACGGCGAGCTGCCGGCGCCGCCGTACCTTGTGCATCCCGGACGTACGCCGCCAGGGGTCCTTGCGGGGCTCCGGCGGCGGAGCCGAGGCGATCGCGTCGAACTCCTGCCGGGCCCACTCCAGCTTGCCCTGCCGGTCCAGCTCCTTCTCCAGGGCGTCGCGCAGATCCACCAGGAGCTCGACGTCCAGCGCCGCATACCGCAGCCACGGCTCGGGCAGCGGGCGGGTCGACCAGTCGACGGCGGAGTGGCCCTTCTCGAGTACGAAGCCGAGAACGTTCTCGACCATGGCGCCGAGGCCGACCCGGGGGAACCCGGCGAGACGGCCCGCGAGCTCGGTGTCGAACAGCCGTGTAGGCACCATGCCTATCTCGCGCAGACACGGCAGGTCCTGAGTGGCCGCGTGCAGCACCCACTCGACGCCGGAGAGCGCCTCTCCGAGGCCCGAGAGATCGGGACAGGCCACGGGATCGATCAGTGCGGTCCCGGCGCCCTCACGGCGCAGCTGCACGAGATAGGCACGCTGGCCGTAGCGGTAGCCGGACGCGCGTTCCGCGTCGACGGCGACGGGTCCTGAACCGGCCGCGAAGGCGGCGACCACCCGGGCGAGCGCGTCCGCGTCGGCGATCACGGGCGGGATGCCCTCGCGCGGCTCCAGCAAAGGGGTCGGTTCCGGGCTCGGTTCTGCGTTCGGCGCCCCCGTAACAGATGTTCCGCCGTCTTCCGGAGGGGCGCCTCCGGTGGTTCGCAGTGAGCTGTCTGCTGCGGTCTCTTGGGCGTCGGTCACGTGTCAAGGGTATCTGTGTATGGACAGCGCCCGCCGACGTAACGTTCCGTCGACGGGCGCCTGGGGGTCGTAAACCAGTCAGGTCGGTGAAAGATCCGGTTCACGACAGGTGGGACACGGCCGGGGGGATCGGCTCCGATCCTGTTCACGTCCGTGAATGGCAGAGATGTACAGGGGGAGAAGGCGAGAAAGAGGCGGGAGAGGGGCGCAGGGAGTAAAGGGCGGGACGTACGGGTCAGTGGATGATGCCGGTCCGCAGGGCCACCGCGACCATCCCGGCGCGGTCACCCGTGCCCAGCTTGCGGGCGATGCGGGCGAGGTGGCTCTTGACGGTCAGTGCGGACAGGCCCATCGAAACGCCGATCGCCTTGTTCGACTGGCCCTCCGCGACCAGTCGCAGCACCTCGACCTCGCGACCGGAGAGCTCGCGGTAGCCACCCGGGTGACTCGGGGCACCCGGGGGGCGGCGGTGCATACGCGCGGCGGCGGATCCGATGGGGGCGGCGCCCGGCCGGGTGGGGAGCCCGACGTTGGTACGGGTGCCGGTGACGACATAGCCCTTGACGCCGCCCGCGAGGGCGTTGCGCACGGCACCGATGTCGTCGGCGGCGGACAGCGCGAGGCCGTTGGGCCAGCCCGCCGCGCGGGTCTCCGAGAGGATGGTGAGGCCGGAGCCGTCGGGCAGGTGGACGTCGGCGACGCAGATGTCGCGGGGGTTGCCGATGCGGGGACGAGCCTCCGCGATGGACGAGGCCTCGATGACATCGCGCACACCGAGCGCCCACAGATGGCGGGTGACGGTGGAGCGGACGCGCGGGTCGGCCACGACCACCATGGCGGTCGGCTTGTTCGGGCGGTAGGCGACCAGGCTTGCGGGCTGCTCGAGGAGAACGGACACCAGGCCTCCTGGGGTGCGGGACGACTTTCAAGGTCACAGTCGTCTTCGGCATCAAACCCGAAGTCCTTTAGGGAAAGATCACGATTTAGTGAGTATCAATTAGTGCAATTCGGACACGCGATCGATCGCGCGATGAACGAATCGGTTCGTTCGCGACACTATTCATGACCGAAAGTGGCCGTATCGACAAAGTGACGGTCAAGGCGACGGCCGAAGTGCCGGTCAGCGTGCCTGCGGGTCCCGCCGCTGCGGCAGCGTCACGACCGACGCATCACCCGGACCGGCCGGCGGCAGGCCCGCGACCTGGGCCAGCAGATCGCACCAGGAGGCCAGGTGGGACGCCGTGTCCGGGACCCCGCCCAGGCCCTCGCGGGGCGTCCAGGAGGCGCGGATCTCGATCTGCGAGGCCGCGGGGCGCTCCGCCAGACCACCGAAGTAGTGCGAGCTCGCCCGCGTGACGGTGCCGCTCGATTCGCCGTACGACAGACCGCGCGCCTGGAGCGCGCCGGTCAGCCAGGACCAGCACACGTCCGGCAGCAGCGGGTCGGCGGCCATCTCCGGCTCCAGCTCCGCGCGCACCAGCGTCACCAGCCGGAAGGCGCCCCGCCAGGCGTCGTGCCCGGCCGGGTCGTACAGCAGCACCAGGCGGCCGTCGGCCAGGTCCTGGTCGCCGTCGACGACGGTCGCCTCCAACGCGTACGAGAAGGGCGCGAGCCGTTTGGGCGCCGGCGCCGGCTCGATCTCGATCTGCGGCCGCAGCCGCGCGGTCCTCAGCGCGTCGACGGCAGCCCGGAAGGGCGGCGGAGGCGTACCGCCGCCACTCCGATCCCCCTCCTTGGTGTCGTCCATTCCGTCAGCGCCGTCCGACAGTCGTCCCTGAGCCGCAGCCATGCGGGGAAGATTAAGGGGAACCGGGCCTTCGCGCAGGGAGGGACACCCGTGCGGGGTCCGCATGTCCGGATAGTGCCCCATGAACCCCGGCCGTGGCGCCTGCGGCGCCGTGCGAGACTTGCGGTCGTGAGTGCGAACGAGAGCCCCGCGGGCCAGGCCCGGACACAGCCGTCAGCCACGTACGAATCGGCCTTCCTCAAGGCGTGCAGGCGTGAGCCCGTGCCGCACACGCCCGTGTGGTTCATGCGGCAGGCCGGGCGCTCACTGCCCGAGTACCGCAAGGTCCGCGAGGGCGTCCCGATGCTGGAGTCCTGCACACGCCCCGAACTCATCACGGAGATCACGCTCCAGCCGGTACGCCGGCACGGCGTGGACGCGGCGATCTACTTCAGCGACATCGTCGTCCCGCTCAAGGCCATCGGCATCGACCTCGACATCAAGCCCGGCGTCGGCCCGGTCGTCGCGAACCCGATCCGCACCCGTGCCGACCTGGCCCAGCTGCGCGACCTCACTCCCGAGGACGTCTCGTACGTCACCGAGGCCATCGGCCTGCTGACGCGCGAGCTCGGCTCGACCCCCCTCATCGGTTTCGCCGGGGCGCCTTTCACCCTTGCGAGCTACCTCATCGAGGGCGGCCCCTCGCGCACGTACGAGAACGCCAAGGCGATGATGTACGGCGACCCGGAGCTCTGGGCCGACCTGCTCGACCGCCTCGCGGAGATCACCTCCGCCTTCCTGAAGGTGCAGATCGAGGCGGGCGCCTCGGCCGTCCAGCTCTTCGACTCCTGGGCCGGCGCCCTCGCCCCGGCCGACTACCGCCGCTCGGTGCTGCCCGCCTCCGCGAAGGTCCTCGACTCCGTCGCCGGGTACGGCGTGCCGCGCATCCACTTCGGTGTCGGCACCGGCGAGTTGCTCCAGCTGATGGGCGAGGCGGGCGCGGACGTCGTGGGCGTCGACTTCCGTGTCCCGCTCGACGAGGCGGCCCGCCGGGTCGGCCCCGGCAAGGCCCTCCAGGGCAACCTCGACCCGACCGTCCTGTTCGCCTCCACGGAGGCCGTCGAGGCCAAGGCCCGCGAGGTCCTCGACTCGGCCGCGGGCCTCGAGGGCCACGTCTTCAACCTCGGCCACGGCGTCATGCCGTCCACCGACCCGGACGCACTGACCCGGCTCGTGGAGTACGTCCACACGCAGACCGCCCGCTAGCCCTCCTCGCGACGGCTCACCACGTGTGCCGGGGCCGCGCCCTTCTGCCGAACAGCAGGCCGCGCGGTTCCGGCGGCGGGGGTGTGCCCGGTTTGAGCGGCCAGGCGAGCAGCATGCCGACGAGGAAGCCGACGACGTGCGCCGCGTACGCCACCGTCCCCGCGCTGGAGACGCCCTCGCCGGACGAGTACAGGGCCTGCAACACGAACCAGAAGCCCAGCACCAGCCAGGCCGGCAGTCTCAGCGGCAGGAAGAGCAGGAACGGCACGAGGATCCAGACCCTGGCCTTGGGATACAGCACCAGATAGGCGCCCAGGACCCCGGCGATGGCTCCCGACGCGCCGATCAGCGGGTCGGAGGAGTCGGCGTTGGCCAGCGCGAAGCCGTACGACGCCGCGTAACCGCAGACGACGTAGAACAGCGCGTACCTGATGTGCCCCATGCGGTCCTCGACGTTGTTGCCGAAGATCAGCAGGAAGAGCATGTTGCCGAGCAGGTGCAGCCAGCTGCCGTGCAGGAACATCGCGGTGAAGACGGACACGGCCGGCGACTTGTCGTAGCTGGGCGGGGCCACCACACAGCCCGCCCCGTGCGCGCCCACTCCTATGCCGCCGGTGGGGACCAGCCGGGGCATCTGATGGTGGATCAACTCCCGCGGTACGGCCGCGTAGTGGTCCAGGAACGCCTGCAGATGGCACAGCTGGGACAGACTGCTGTCGCCCGCCACGGAACCGGCCAGGCCGGGCGTGGACAGGAAGACGTACACGTTCGCGGCGATCAGTGCGTACGTCACCCAGGGGGTGCGGCGCACCGGGTTCACGTCATGGACGGGTATGACCACAAGGAACTAGTGCCCCCGGTGGACCGCGCGAATCGGTGAACGCGGTCACGCGCGCGTGCGTATGTCTCCTCAACCGCCCGCGGCACGGGGAAGGCGGGTCGCGGGGACGACGTGAGGAACAGGCGATGAACGACCGAGTTACTCCTCCGATGCACGCCACGCCCGACGGGGAGGCGGAGATCTCCCTGGTGGTGAAGCTGCCGTGGGAGGACGTCGCCAGGCTCGGCCAGGAGGCCGGACGGCTGGCTTCGCAGATGCAGCGGCCGGTGACGCTGGACGAGGCGGTGAGTCACCGGCTGCGGTCCGTACGGAGTGCTGCGCATGCCAAGCCGGCGGGGGAGCAGCCTGCGGCGGTGTCCGCCGCCCCTGCCATGACCTCCACCGCCTCGGTGTCGTCGTTGCCCCCGCGGCCTCCGGCGGAGCAGGCGCGGCAGGCGATCGAGCGGATCAACGGCTCGGCGTAGGGTTCGTCGGCGACTGCGGGTCGTGGGGGGCTCGCGCCGACGCGGCGGAGCCGCACATCGACACGGCCCCGCGCCCCTAGAAGCCTTGCGCCACCGCTCGTGATGCCTTGCGCGCCGCTACCAGTACCGGGTCCCAGACCGGGCTGAACGGCGGGGCGTAGCCCAGGTCCAATGCCGTCATCTGTTCCACCGTCATGCCGGCCGTGAGGGCGACCGCTGCGATGTCCACTCGCTTGCCGGCGCCCTCGCGGCCGACGATCTGGACGCCGAGCAGGCGGCCCGTTCGCCGCTCGGCGAGCATCTTCACCGTCATCGGGGAGGCGTTCGGGTAGTAGCCGGCGCGGCTGGTGGACTCGATGGTGACCGTCTCGAACTGGAGGCCGACCCGGCGGGCGTCCTTCTCCCGGAGGCCCGTGCGGGCGATCTCCAGGTCGCAGACCTTGGACACCGCGGTGCCGACGACGCCCGGGAAGGTGGCGTAACCACCGCCGACGTTGGTCCCGATGACCTGGCCGTGCTTGTTGGCGTGGGTGCCGAGGGCGATGTGGCGCTCCTGTCCCGAGACCAGGTCGAGGACCTCCACGCAGTCGCCGCCGGCCCAGATGTTCTCGTGCCCGCGCACCCGCATGGACAGGTCGGTGAGCAGGCCGCCGTGGGCGCCGAGGGGCAGCCCGGCCGCCTTGGCCAGCGCCGTCTGAGGGCGTACGCCGATGCCCAGGACCACCACGTCCGCCGGGTACTCGGCGTCCTCCGTGGCCACCGCCCGCACCCGCCCGTCCTCGCCGGTGTGCACCTTGGTGACCTCGGCGTCGTCGACCATGGTGATGCCCATGCCCTCCATCGCCTCG
This sequence comes from Streptomyces sp. NPDC001492, assembly GCF_053597275.1. Lineage (NCBI taxonomy): Bacteria > Bacillati > Actinomycetota > Actinomycetes > Kitasatosporales > Streptomycetaceae > Streptomyces > Streptomyces sp. NPDC001492. The sequence goes on from NZ_JBSFHW010000004.1 coordinate 110,188, forward strand.
TGCACCAGGCGGCCCATGTCGGGGTCGAGCGTGGACATCGGCTCGCTGCCGCGGTTGACGACGGTCACCTCGTAGCCGCGGTTGATGAGCGCCTCCGCCATCTCCACGCCGATGTAGCCCGCCCCGACGACCACCGCGCGACGGCCACGCGTGCGCGTGAGCGAGTCGATGAGCGCCTGCCCGTCGTCCAGCGTCTGCACACCGTGCACACCGGGGGCGTCGGCACCCGGCATGTCCGGACGGATCGGCTGCGCGCCGGTCGCGATCACGAGTTTGTCGTACGACGTCCAGGACTCGTCGCCGGAATCGACGTCACGCGCGCGTACCCGGCCGCCCGCCACGTCGATCTCGACGACCTCCGTCCGCATGCGCAGATCGATGTCCCGCGCGCGGTGCTCCTCGGGCGTACGGGCGATCAGCTGGTCCCGTTCGTCGACGTCGCCGCCCACCCAGTACGGGATGCCGCACGCCGAGAACGAGGTGAAGTGGCCGCGCTCGAACGCCACGATCTCCAGTTCGTCGGGGCCCTTCAGGCGGCGTGCCTGCGACGCCGCGGACATCCCCGCGGCGTCTCCGCCGATCACGACCAGTCGTTCCCTCGCAGCGCTCATGTCCATGCGAACACGCTACGGGGGCGCGGCATTTCAGGCCGGGTCCCGTACCGATCAGTCCTGGTCGTTCTCGCGCGTGGTCGGGGCCTGTGGTGCCGGACGGGCCGTCGGCAGCGGGCCCAGTGCGCTCGTCGCGGGTGCGGGGGCCGGGCGGTGCGGCAGCCGGGGCCGGACGAGCCGCAGCCACGCCAGCGCGATCAGGGCCGCCACCGCGGCGAACGGCAGGACCGCGCCGAACGCCACGGCGAGCCAGCGCAGCATCGTCAAGAACGCGTTCCAGCCGCCGGTCAGCGCGTCCACGAAACCGGGACCGTCGTCCTTCGCCGCGGCCTTCACCGGTGTCTCCGAGAGGGACAGGGTGATCGTCGCGAGGCTCGTGCGGTCCTTCAGGGACGCCTGCTGGGCGAGCAGCGCCTCCAGATCGGCCTCCCGGTTGCTCAGCTCGCCCTCCAGCTCCACCACGTCGCTGAGCTTGGTGGCCCGGTCCATCAGCTCCCGGACCCGGGCCACGCTGGCCCGCTGCGACTTGATACGGCTGTCCACGTCGACGACCTGGTCGGTGACGTCCTCGGCCTTGGCGGTGCGGTCGAGGAGCTTGCCCGCGCCCTGGAGGCCGGCGAGGACCTCGTCGTACGTGGCGACCGGCACGCGCAGCACGACACGGGTGCGCTCGCGGCCCTTCTCGTCCCGGCTGGTGGTCTCGTCGCCGACGTAGCCGCCCGCGTTCTCGGTCGTCGTACGAGCCTCGTCGAGTGCCTTCGGTACGTCCTTGACCTGCACGGTCAGCGAGGCGGTGCGGATGATGTCGCTCGCGGTGAGCTTCGGCGCCCGCTTGGCCCCGGCGCCCCTCGCGTTCTCCTCACCGCCCGGCGCGGCCGCCTTCCCGTCGCTCCGGGCGGCCTTGTCGGCGGCGCTGCTGCCGCCGGAGTCGGAGTTGCTCCCGCTGCATCCGGTGAGGGCGAGTGCCGCGGCGAGCAGGATCGCGGCCAGGGCCGGGACAGGTCGTACGGGACGTCGTGCGCGCATGTGGGTCTACCCCCGGGGATCGTGACGGCTGACGCTCCTTCGACGCCCGGACGGGCCGGGACGTTGGACCCGGACGGTCCCGATGCGGTCACGGTCAGGACTCGTGAAGGACACCAGGTCGCCGACGGACTGTCAGAGGGGTCTGAGAGGCTTGTGGACATGCGCGAAGTGGAGAGTCGTACGGGCACCGGGCGGGTCGTCGTCGTCGGAGCCGGCATCGCCGGACTGGCCGCGGCCCACCGGTTGTTGCAGCAGGGTGCGCGGGTGACCGTGCTGGAGGCGTCGGACCGTGTCGGCGGCAAGCTGCTGCCCGGCGAGATCGCGGGCGCGCGCGTCGACTTCGGCGCCGAGTCGATGCTGGCGCGCAGACCGGAAGCGGTGGCCCTCGCCCGCGAGGTCGGCCTCGACGACCGGCTGCAGCCGCCGGCCACGGCGACGGCCTCGATCTGGACCCGCGGCGCCCTGCGCCCCATGCCCAAGGGCCATGTCATGGGAGTCCCCGGCACCGCGGCCGCCCTGAGCGGCGTCCTGTCGGACGAGGGCCTGGCCCGTATCGAGCGCGACGCCGACCTGCCGCGCACGGAGGTCGGCGACGACATCGCGGTCGGGGAGTACGTGGCGGCCCGGCTCGGCCGCGAGGTCGTCGACCGCCTGGTGGAACCCCTCCTCGGCGGTGTCTACGCGGGCGACGCGTACCGCATCTCGATGCGCTCGGCGGTCCCGCAGCTCTACCAGGTCGCGAAGACGCACGACTCGCTCACCGAGGGCGTCCGCGAGCTCCAGGCCAGGATGGCCGCCGCCCAGCAGACCGGACCCGTCTTCATGGGCATCCGCGGCGGCATCGGCAGCCTGCCCCTCGCGGTGGCGGAGTCCGTCCGCGCGCGCGGCGGCGAGATCCTGACCGGGACGCCGGTGACCGGGCTGCGTCGCGAGACGCCCGGCGGCTGGCGGGTCGTCGCCGGTGACCGGGTGCTGCACGCGGACGCCGTCGTCGTGGCCGTACCCGCCCCCGCGGCCGCCGGCCTCCTGCGCCCCGAGGCCCCGGAGGCCGCCACGGAACTCGCCGCCGTCGAGTACGCCTCCATGGCCCTGGTCACCCTCGCCTACCGCCGCGCCGACACCGCCCTCCCCGAGGGCAGCGGCTTCCTCGTCCCGCCGGTGGACGGACGCACCATCAAGGCGTCGACGTTCGCCTCCCAGAAGTGGGGCTGGATCGCCGAGGAGAGCCCGGACACGGTCGTCCTGCGCACATCGGTCGGCCGGTACGGCGAGACCGAGATCCTCCAGCGCGAGGACGCCGGCCTGGTGGACGTCTCCCGTCACGACCTGCGCGAGGCCACCGGACTGGACGCCACGCCCCTCGAAACCCACGTCACCCGCTGGACCGACGGTCTGCCCCAGTACCCCGTCGGCCACCACGCGCGCGTGGCCCGCATCCGCGAGCACGTCGCCAAGCTGCCTGGCCTCGCCGTGTGCGGCGCCCAGTACGACGGCGTCGGCATCCCGGCCTGCATCGCGAGCGCTTACGCGGCCGTCGACCAGATCGGCGGGGACCTGAGCGGTGTGGAGGAGCTCACCGCCAACCCGGTGCAGAGTCTGCACGGCGGAGCGGGAGAATAGCCGCATGAGTGACGACGCCCCCACCACCGCCCCGGACCGCATCGCGAACAAGGGCAAGCTGGCCAAGGACCTCAACGAGGTCATCCGCTACACCCTGTGGTCCGTCTTCAGGCTGAAGGACGTGCTGCCCGAGGACCGCGCGGGCTACGCCGACGAGGTCCAGGAGCTGTTCGACCAGCTCGCCGCGAAGGACGTGACGATCCGCGGCACGTACGACGTGTCGGGCCTGCGCGCCGACGCAGACCTCATGATCTGGTGGCACGCGGAGACCAGCGACCAGCTGCAGGAGGCGTACAACCTCTTCCGCCGCACCAAGCTGGGCCGCGCCCTCGAGCCGGTCTGGTCGAACATGGCGCTGCACCGTCCCGCCGAGTTCAACCGCTCGCACATCCCGGCCTTCCTCGCCGACGAGACGCCTCGCAACTACGTCAGCGTCTACCCCTTCGTGCGCAGCTACGACTGGTACCTGCTGCCCGACGAGGACCGCCGCCGCATGCTCGCCGACCACGGCAAGATGGCCCGCGGCTACCCGGACGTCCGCGCCAACACGGTCGCCTCGTTCTCCCTCGGCGACTACGAGTGGATCCTGGCCTTCGAGGCCGACGAGCTGTACCGCATCGTCGACCTCATGCGCCACCTGCGCGCCTCCGAGGCCCGGATGCACGTCCGCGAGGAGGTCCCGTTCTACACGGGCCGCCGCAAGGACATCGCGGAACTCGTCGCGGGCCTGGCGTAGCCGGCGCCCGCCAGTCGCGTGGTCAGGGCCGGGCGGTCTTGCCCTTCAGGTTCTCCTTGATGGGGGCCGGGTGGGCCCGGCCGTCCGTCGCGGCCGGGTTCGGCTCCGCGTGCGGGGCGCAGGACGCCTCCTCCACCGGCAGCCGGCCCTCCAGCAGGTACGCGTCCAGGTAGCCGTTGACGCACCGGTTCGGCCCGCCCGCGATGCCGTGCGTGCCCGCCTCCCGCTCGGTCACCAGGACCGAGCCGCTCAGCCGCCGGTGCAGCTCCTGGGCGCCGTCGTACGGCGTCGCCGCGTCCCGCTCGGCGGCCAGGATCAGCGTCGGCGGCAGCTCACCCGGCCCGGTCCGCACATCGAGGGGCTGCTGCCGGGGCGCCGGCCAGTAGGCGCACGGCAGGTTCATCCACGCGTTGTCCCAGGTCTCGAAGGGGGCCACGCGCGCGAGCTGCGTGTTGTCCTGGTCCCAGACCTTCCAGTCCGTCGGCCAGGGCGCGTCGTTGCACTCGACGGCGGTGTACACGGCGTTGGTGTTCTCCGCCTCGGCGGCCGTCTCGGTGGCCGGACCGGCCTGCTCGACCAGCGGCTTCGCATCGCCCTTCAGATACGCCGACAGCGCCTTCGCGCGGGTCGGCCAGAAGTCGTCGTAGTACCCGGCCGACAGGAACGCCGCCTGCAGTTCGGCCGGTCCCACCTTGCCGCCGGCCGGCTTCGCCGACAGTTGCTCGCTCGCCTTCTCGTAGGCTGCCTGCACCTCGTCGGCCGTCGACCCCAGCCCGTACACGTCGTCGTGCCGGGCGATCCACTCCCGGAAGTCCGCCCAGCGCTTCTCGAACGCGGCCGACTGGTCGAGGTTGTTGCGGTACCAGATCTGCTCGGGATCGGGGTTCACCGCCGAGTCGAACACCATCCGCCGCACGTGCGAGGGGAACAGCGTCGCGTACAGCGCCCCGAAGTAGGTGCCGTACGAGGCGCCCATGAACGTCAGCTTCCCCTCACCCAGGGCCGCCCGCACGACGTCCAGGTCACGGGCGTTGTTGAGCGAGTTGAAGTACTGCAGCCCGCCACCGGACCGCTTGGCGCAGCCCGTCGCATAGGCCTTCGCCTCCTTGACGCGCTCCTGCTTGTACGCCTCCGAGGGGTACGTCGGCGCCTGCGAGGGTGCCTTGAAGAAGAGCTTGGGCTCCTCGCAGGACAGGGGCGAGGACTTGCCGACACCGCGCGGGGAGTAACCGATCAGGTCGTAGGCCGCCGCGAGCCGCTTCCACTCCGGGAGCATCCCGACGAGCGGGAAGTACAGGCCGTCGCCGCCGGGCCCGCCGGGGTTGTAGACCAGGGCGCCCTGCCGGGGCACCCGCCGCTTGCTGTTGTGGGGGTCCTTGTGGGTGGCCCTCACCCGGCTGACGGTCAGTTTGATCTGCTTGCCGCGGGGACGCGCGTAGTCCAGCGGCACGGACACCGTGCCGCACTCCATGGTGCCCGGCATGTCCTGCGCGGCTGCGCACTTCCCGAAGTCGATGCCCGCCGCCCGGGCGCGCGCGGCGGCCACCGTCGTGCCGTGCAACTCGGCCGCGTCCGGGGCGACGGGGGCGCTGCCTGCCGGTGCGGCCGCGAGGGCGGTCAGGAGCAAGGACCCGGCGGCCGAGTAGAGGGCGACAGCTCTCATGACGTATCCCTTCGGTGCATGGCAGCGACAAAAGGGATGTTTCGTTCGGTGCATGCAGAAGGCAAGCACCGCCCCGGCGGTGTCGGCCTCAATGCCCCCTATGCGCCCCTGGCGTGCGGTTCGCGCCAGGACTGGTCGCGGTGCGCGAAGGCCGCGCGCAGGTCGGGTTCACCGATCGCGCGGACGCCTCGTACGGCGACGGTGGTGAGATACGTACGGTCGTCGCCGTTCGGGACGCGCCGGGCCAGGGCGCCCAGCAGCCGCTGCCCGGCCGGGGAGGCCCAGCGCGAGTAGGGATGGGCCTCGATCCGGGCGATGGCGAGGCAGCTCAGCGTCAGCGCGAGCGGCAGGGCGAACCACAGGGCCACCAGGCCGCGCGGCATGTTCGGCTGGGCGGGCACCAGCAGCGCGAGCGCCCCCAGCGCGAGCACGGCCAGCGCGGCGAGCTGCACCTGGCGCACTCCGGCCGCGACCGTGGTCCGGGCGCCGGCCGGCACGGCCAGGCCCGCGTCGACGAGCCGGTCGCCGAGACCCGCGACCGCGTCCGCGGAGGCCGCCGCGGCCCGGACCGGGGCGATGCGGCTCTGTCCCTCGGGCCCGATGGCCCCTATGACGGACCGCTCCATGTCGTCCCGGCCGCGCGGGTCGACCACCGTCGCCCAGCCCGTGTGGGCCAGCAGCAGGCGCCGCTGCCGGGCCATGGAGACCATGGTCAGATCGGCGACCCTGGCGGGCCCGCCGGACAGGAACGCGGCCTCGTAGAGCGTCAGATCATGACGCCGGGCCTGCGCTGCGACGTCCGCGTCCCCGGCCGCCGCACGTGCGGCGGCCAGGCACAACCGCGTGCACGCGGTACCGGCGGCGGCCCAGGCCAGCAGCAGGAGAACAACCCAGAACATGCCGCGTTTCTATGCCAGATGCCCGGCGGAATGCCATGCCCTGTTCACCATGCGGACGGAGTGTTGTGGGTATGTGACGTTCCGTTTGTGAGGCCCGGCAGAGGTCATGGCGGCGGGCTGGAGGCGGCCGGCGGCAGCGTGTAGGCCGGGGAGGAGGACGGTTCGAGGGGGACGACGGGGCCGGGGCCCGGGGTGGGGTCGGCCGGCGGGGGAGTTGTCGCGGACGCCAGATCCCGGGCGAGCGCGTCCCAGTCGATGTAGCCGGTGGCCTCCAGGACCTTGATGTGGTCCAGCACGGTCGTGTTCGCGTCGTCGGCGAGCGCCCGCACCAGCGAGTTGCGGGTGCTCGCGCGGACCTGGGCGACGACCGAGAACACCCTGCCGTGGGCCAGCCGCAGGATGTTGGCGAACTTGCTGTCGTAGTCCGTGCCCTGCGCCGCGTTCAGGGTCGCCAGCCACTGCTTCTGCTGGTCGCCCGGCTCGTTGGGCAGCTGCACCCCCAGCTTGGCCGCCACGTCCCGTACCCGCTGGTCGAGGAACGTGTGACCCAGGACGAGATGCTGCCCCGCGGTCCGTACGGCCTGGGTGGTGCCCTTCTGCTGGGCCTGCTGCCCGGCGGGCAGCTCCCACAGGCCGGCCAGCCGGACCTTCGTGATGAAGTCGCGGTCGAGCGCGGACAGCGGACCGTACTGCGTCGAGACGGTGTCGGCGTTCAGCACGTCGGCGCTGACGCCGGTGCCGGACCGGTCGGCGTACGACCAGATCGGGAAGATCAGTGCCAGCAGGGTGGCCGTCAGGCCGATGATGATGACCCCGGTGCCGCTGAATATGCCTCGGCCGGTGACGGGTGGTCGCGGTCGCATGGTGCCTCCTACGGCACCGCATATTACTGCGGGGTTCGGCGGGCCCCGTTCTCCCGGTCGTCGCCCGGGCACTCAGCGGTGCAGGAGCACCCGCCGCGCCGCCCTGGCCATCCTCACCGCCGGCCGCTGCGACCGCGGCACGGGCCCCGACCGTTCCAGCCACCACTCCCTGAGCTCCCGCCGGGCCCGGCCCTCCTCCGGGCGTCCGTCGAGCAGCAGCCGCCCGGCGAAGTCCAGGGCGTCCCGGCGGTAGCCGCCGGTCATCGGGTGACGTTGGGCGTACGAGAGAAAGGCGGGCCGGTAGGCGTCCCCGAGGATCTCCGGCAGCTCGGGCGCCACCTTGGCCACGACATCCGCCCGCTTCCCGGCGAGCGCCCGCGCCTGCACCCCCAGCCGCACCCGGTCGAAACCCTCCGGCACGGGCGTCCCGGCGACGAGCGCGGACAGCAGGGCGGCCTGTGCGAGTCCGAGCCGCTGACGGGCGCTGTCGGTCGCAGGGGCGGCGACGGCACCCGCGCCCGCCTCCGCCGCGACCGCCGCCTCCGCCGCGGTCTCCTCGCGTATGACCCGTCCCTTCTCCACGGCTGCCCGGATGGCCTCCAACTCGCCCTCCAGAACAGCGGGTTCGGGAAAGTTCTCGTCCCGCTCCAGCAGGACCCCGGGCGGCGAGATCCGCGCGGCGAGGTCGCTCAGGATGTCGAGGACCGGCTGCGGCACCGGGTGGGCGTGACTGTCGTGCCAGACGCCGTCGCGTGCGAAGCCGCCCGCGACATGGACATACGCGATGGCCTCCAGGGGGAGTTCCGCGAGCGCCTTGGCCGGGTCCTCGCCGCGGTTGACGTGGTTGGTGTGCAGGTTGGCCACGTCGATCAGCAGCCGTACGCCCGTCCGGTCGGCCAGCTCGTACAGGAACTGCCCCTCGGTCATCTCCTCGCCCGGCCAGGAGATCAGCGCGGCGATGTTCTCGACGGCGAGCGGCACCGGCAGGGCGTCCTGTGCGATGCGGACGTTCTCGCACAGCACGTCGAGGGCGTCCCGGGTGCGCGGCACGGGCAGCAGATGCCCGGCCTCCAGGAGCGGGGACGCCGTCAGCGGGCCGCCGGCCCGTACGAACGCGATGTGCTCGGTGACCAGCGGTGCGCCCAGTGCCTCGGCGCGCTCGGCGAGCGCGCCGAGCCGGTGCTCCTCGGGCCGGTCCGCTCCGCCGAGGCCGAGCGAGACACCGTGCGGGATCACGGTCACCCCGCGCTCGCGCAGCCGCCGCAGCGACTCGGGGAGGTGCCCGGGGCACACGTTCTCGGCCACGGCCTCGACCCAGTCGATGCCCGGCATGCGCTCCACGGCGTCGGCGATCTCCGGCCGCCACCCGATGCCCGTTCCCAGTCGCTCCATGGTCCGTCCCCTCCCTGCCGTCTCCTCGAAGAACGTGACGGGGGTATGGCCCCGCCGCTCGGACGTGAATCCCGTCGCCGGGACCTTCAGAGCAACATTTGAGGTTCGGTCCGGCCGGATCGGCTCACCGCAGCACACCCTCGGAGTCCACCGGATCCGGCCGGTCGGTGCTGACGGTGCCCGGCGCGCCCGGCGACGGCCGGGAGGTGGTGCCGATGTCCCCGGTGGCCTCGGCGGCCGGCGCCGAGGGCACCACCTGGCCGGGTACCGGTGCCGACGGGCCGGTCGGGCTGGCGGTCGTGGTGGCCACCGCGTCGTTGGCGATGGCGTCGAAGTCGACCCGGCCGGTCTTCTCCAGCACCGTGATGTGGTCGAGGACGGTCTGGTTGGCGTCCGAGGCCAGCTGCCGTACGAGCGTGTTCCGGGTGGAGTTCCGGACGGTGCCGATGGCCGGGAAGATCTTGCCGTGCGCGGAGCGCAGCAGGTTCACGAACTTGTACTCGTACTCGGCGCCGGCCGCCGCGGTCATCTCCCGCAGCCAGCCCTGCTGTTGCTCGTTCGGCTGGTTCGGCAGCTCTACGCCGAGCCGGGCCGCGACGATCCGCACCCGCTTGTCGAGGTCGGTGTGGCCGACGATGAGGTGGTCGCCCGCCTCCTTGATCGCCTGGCTGGGCGCCCGCTCGACCGCCTGCTGCCCGGCGGGCAGCTCCCACAGGCCGGCCAGCCGCACCCGCACGATCAGATCGCGGTCGGCGGCGGTCAGCGGGCCCCACTGGGTGTTCACGGTCCCCGCCGCGACGTTCGCCTGACCGGTGCCCGACCGGTCGGCGTAGGACCACACGGGGAACGCGATTGCTCCGATGGTGACGACGATGGCCGCGACGAGCAGGGCCGTACCGTTGATCCGCATGCCAGGAGATACGCGCGGGACTCCGGCGTTGTTCAAGCGAAAGAAAAAAAGCTAAACGGCTGGTAAAGTCGTAGTGTGCCGCTGAAGGTCCCCGGGTCAGCGCAGCGCCGGATGATCGGCCACCACCGTGCAGGAGCCCGGCGCGATCTCCGTGAAGCCCGCGTCACGCACCAACGGCAGCCCGCTCGTGGTCAGGCGCCCCCAGCGGCCCGGGTCGGCGCTCCGTACGGTGAGCGGGAAACCCGCGTCCCGCCAGGCCGCCCGCTCCTCGTCCGACAGCTCCCACCAGGCCAGTTGGGCACCGTGCCCCGCCTGCGCCATCGCCTTTCCGGCGGACATGCCGAGGTCGGGGTTCAGCCACAGCACGGGCACCGCGGGATCCGCCTCGGCCGGCGGCTCCGGGTCGTCGAGATCGGTGCCGGAGACCTGCAACTTGGCCAGGTCCTTGGGCCAGCCGTCGAGCGGCACGGGGGGAAACACCCGTACCTCCGCCGACTTGCCGCTCACCGTGATCCCGGGCAGCGCCTCGGCCCGCCGCCACTCGGCGCCGCGGGCGCGCCGCACCACCTTGCGGATCCGGGCGTCCTGCCAGTCCCGCATGACCTGGGCCCACTCCCCGTCCCCGAGGGACCGCTCGTCGCTGAGCATCACCAGCACGGCCCGGGCAGCGGTCTCCAGGGCGTCGGTACGGGCGGGCGGCGCGGCCTTCTCGATGTGCACGACGAGCGGCAGCACGAACTGCGGGGCCTGATCCCGCTCGTTGGGCTCGGACCGGAAAGGGCTGTCACTGGCGGACGTCACATCTTGGCTCACATCAGCCAACCTTAAAGGGGCGACGGACAGTGCCACTTTGCGAAGATGCCGCCATGCGACGTGATCTCCAGCTCGACAACGTCGGCCGCCGCTACGGCCTCCGCGGCCCCTGGGTCTTACGAGGCGTCCACCTCGCGGTGACGCCGGGCACACTGACCCGCGTCGAAGGACCCAACGGCACCGGCAAGTCGACCCTCCTGCGCCTGCTGGCCGGCCTGGACGCCCCCAGCGAGGGCCGCATCACAGGCCGCCCCCGCACGGCCTACGTCCCCGAACGCTTCCCGTCGGCCCTCCCGTTCACCGCGCACGGCTACCTCACCCACCTCGGCACCATCCACGGCCTCTCCCGCCGCACGGCGGCCCGCGCCGCGGGTGAATGGCTGGACCGCTTCGGCGCAGCCGCCCACGCTCGCACCCCCATGGCCCAGCTGTCGAAGGGCAGCAGCCAGAAGGTGGCCGTCGCGCAGGCCCTGCTCGCCGAGCCGGAGCTGCTCGTCCTCGACGAGGCATGGACGGGCCTGGACGCCGCCGCCCGCACCGAGCTGGAGCGGGCCGTCGCCGAGCGCACCGCCGAGGGCTGCGCCGTGGTCTTCGTCGACCACGACCCGCGCCGCCTGGAGGGGGTGCCCGACACCGCGTACACCGTGCGCGACGGCGGCCTCGAACGCCGTACGCGCGACACAGCGGCACCGGCCGACAGCGGCCCGCAGGTGGTGGTCGAGGTGCAGGGCCCGCAGGGCGGGCAGCCGCCCACCGACGCACTGGGCTCCCTCGTCTCGGCTCAGGAGGCCGCGCCGGGCACATACCGCCTCACCGTCCCCGCCTCCCACTCGGACATCGTGCTGCGCACCCTGCTGACGGCCCGCCCGCCGTGGCACGTGGTCAGCGTGCACGCCCTCGACAAGGACAACCGCCGATGACCGCCCTCCTGTGCTACCAGGCCGCCCTTCTCCTGCGTTCGCAGCGCTGGCTGCCGCCGGTCATCCTGTACGCGGCGTTCCTCGGCATCGGTGTGCAGAGCGGGCAGCCCATCCTCGACTCGCTGGGTTACGCGGCTGCGGCCCTGCTGCCCGTCGCCGCCTGGCTGGTACGGATCTGCGTCACCGTCGAACCGCCCGCAGCCCGTGCGTGTGTGGCCGCCGCTGCCGGGCCCGGACGGGCGCATCTGGCCCGGCTGCTGGCGGCCCTGATCGCGACGGCGGCACTCGGGGCGGCCGCGGTCCTCGTCGTGACCCTGATCAGCGCCCCGATGAGCACGGACAACCGGACCCGGATCGCAGTGCTCCCGGCCGCCGCGGCAGGGCTCCTCGCCGCGCTGGCCTGCACGCTGCTCGGCACGGCGGTCGGCGCGCTCACCAACTGGCCGGTGCTGCGGGCGCCCGGTCGGGCGGTCCCGGCGATGCTGCTCGCTGCGCTGCTGTCGGCGGTGACGACGGGCTCACCGGCGCAGGCGGCGGTGAGCGGCTTGGTCGCCGGTTCTCAGTCGGGCAGGGTCCCCGTCCCGCTGGTGCCCCTGGCCGCGGCAGCCGTCATCGCGACGGCAGCGATCGCCGGGGCCTGCGCCCTTACGCCCCGGCGCTCACCCTGAACAGGTGCTCCGCTGGAAGTGCAGATGCCTCGGGGGCCATGGGTTCTCGTGTCGCGATGGTCATCCCGAGCAGGCGGTGCGCTGAGCCTCCTGCCACTCGCACACCGGGCACAGGGTGATCCCCTTGTGCGACTCCGGGTACTCGGTCGGCTCGCGGCACAGCACGCACTCGGCGTACGGCGGCCCGTCCTTGCGGGACGGCTTCGTCGTGTCGCGGATGGTGCAGTAGTCCTCGCTCACACCTCCAGCGTAAGCCGCTCACTGGCGCCCCCTCGTGGCCCCGATCAGCTCGGACACCTTCACGAAGCGGAAGCCCTTCCTGCGGAGTTCCGGCACGATGGTGCGCACCGCGCGCTCGGTCACCGGAGCGGCGCTGCGCGTGCAGTGCATGACGACGACCGACCCCGGCCGCACCCCCTCCAGCACCTGCCGGGCCACGGCGTCCGCATCCGTGGCGAACGCGTCGCCGCTCACCACGTCCCACTGGACGGCGGTGACGCCGGTCGCGGCCAGCGCCTTCAGGGCCTGCCGGTCGTAACAGCCGCCCGGGAAGCGGAAGTAAGGCATCGCGTCCGCCACCCCGGCCCTGCGGAACGCGGCGTACGCCCGCTCCACGTCCGACCGCATCCGGTCCGCCGAGACGGTCGGCAGGCCGTAGCAGTCCCCGGTGAAGCTGTAGTGGCTGTAGGAGTGATTGGCGACCTCGAAGAGCGGGTCCCGGCCGATGGACCGCGCCTGCGCCGGATACTCGTCCGCCCACCGCCCGGTCATGAACACGGTCGCCGGCACCTTCAGTGCCCGCAGTGTCGCGATCAGCTCCGGATTGTCGAACCGCTCGCCGCGTGCCGCCCGCGCCCCCTCGTCAGCGGTCATGTCGGCGTCGAAGGTGAGGGCGACCGTGCTGCCCTGTGTGCGGGGGCCGTTCCTGAAGACGGGGGTGAGACCGGCGGGGCCGGGGGCGAGCGTCGGGGGCCGGGACGGGGCGGCGGAGGCCGCGGAGGGGGCCGGGCGGGCGGCGTGGGGCGCGTCGGGGGCGCCACAGGCGGTGAGCGCGGCGCCGAGTACACAGACGGCGGCCGCATGGCGCACGCGTACAGGTCGTACGAAAGTGATCATCGTACGAACATAAATGGAGGAAACGGGCGAATGGTGTATCGGCGCACCACTCAGGGGCAAGGCCAGGTGATCAGCGCCCGTAGCGGCCCGTCATGGTGCCCGAGGCCGCCGTGTGGCCGCTCAGTGCGCGCTTGACGTCGTCGGCCGTCGCGTCGGCGGACAGGGTGAGGGCCTTGTCGGTGGCGTAGACGGAGAAGACGTAGTGGTGGCGCTTGCCCTTGGGCGGGCAGGGGCCGCCGTACGCGTTCTTCTTGAAGCCGTTGCGGCCCTGTGTGGCGCCCTTGGGTACTTCTCCGGCGGCCCAGTGGGTGTCGTGCGGGTCGATGCCCCACATCAGCCAGTGCGTGAAGGTGCCGTGCGGGGCGTCCGGGTCCTCGACCAGCACGACCAGTTCGGCGGCGCCGTCGGGGACGCCGGACAGGTCCAGCGGTGGTGAGACGTTCTCCCCGTCGCACGTATAGCGGCGGGGGACGGTGCCGCTCTCCGGGAAGGCGCTGCTCGTCACGGTGATCCGCCGCGCGGCGCTGGGTGCGGGGACGGACGCGCCACCGCCGTCGTCCCCGCACCCCGAGGCGAGCCCCACTGCCGCCGCGACGGCGACCATCACGAGCCTGCGGTGCATGCACGGAACGCTAGCCGCGCCCGTGCGCCCCCGCTACCTGCGCCAGGGCCCCGTCACCGCGAACGTCGTGCCGGGCGTGTAGCAGTTGACGTACATCGTGCGCCCGTCGGGGGAGAAGGTGACGCCGGCGAACTCGCCCCACTCGGGGGCGTCCGGGGTGCCGATGTTTTGTCTGCCGCGGGCCATCGCGTACACCTCGCCGCCCCTCGTCACGCCGAAGACGTGCTGGGCACCGTTGCCGTCCTCGCAGACCATCAGGCCGCCGCTCGGAGCGAGACAGATGTTGTCCGGGGACTCGCCGGGGAGCTGGACGTCGGTGTCCGGGCCGAAGACGATCACCAGCGTCAGACGGCGCGCCGAGGGGTCGTAGCGCCAGATCTGGCCGTAGTGGTCGGCCGCCGAACCGTCGGCGCTGTGCGCGAAGGACGACACGAAGTACACGCACCGCCCGCCCCAGTAGCAGCCCTCCAGCTTCTGCGCGTGCGTGATGCCCTTCGGGCCGAAGTCCTGCAGCCGGACGGGCGTTTGGGCAGCAAGGGGGTCCGGTACGTCGACCCACTCGATGCCGTCGAAGGTGGCGCCGGTCTCCTGGATCGTGGACAGGTCGGGTACGCCGGGCACACGCATCGCCTGCAGCCGGCCGCCCGCGCGCAGTGAACCCACACCCCCCAGCGGCTTGTCGGGCAGAAAGCGGTAGAAGAGGCCGAAGGGCTTGAGGAAGGCGTCCTCGGTCTCGTAGACGATCCCGCGCTTGGGGTCGATCGCGATGGCCTCGTGCTGGAAGCGGCCCATCGCGGTCAGCGGGACGGCGCCCGTGCGGTGCGGGTCGGAGGGGTCGACCTCGAAGATGAAGCCGTGGTCCTTGGTGTAGCCGTTGGTGCCGGCCTTGTCCTCGGTCTCCTCGCAGGTCAGCCAGGTGCCCCAAGGGCTCGGCCCGCCCGCGCAGTTGACGGCCGTGCCGGCGATGGCGACACGCTCCGACAGAACGTTGTTGTGGGAGTCCAGGGTCAGGGCCGTACAGCCGCCCTTGCCCGCCGGGTCGTAGGTGAGGCCCGCGATCGTGGGGACGGCGTACTTCGCGGTGGGGCGGTTCTCGTGGTTGCGGACCAGGTGGACGCGCCCGCCTCTCGCGGGCAGGGCGGTCATGCCGTCGTGGTGGGAGGGCACCGGGCCCTCGCCGGAGCGGAGTTGGTCGCCCTCACGGGAGAGGACCCGGTAGCGGAAGCCCGCCGGGAGGTCGAGCAGACCGTCCGGGTCGGGGACCAGGGGGCCGTAGCCGGTGTGGCCGAGGTCCTGGGCGGCGGCTGTTCCCGCGAACAGTTCGGACAGGGCCCCGGTGAAAGCGATGCCCGCTCCCAGGGCACCGGAGCGGGCGAGGATCTGACGTCGTGTTGCAGACATGAAGGGTGCAACCTTCCTGTTGGCGGACAGGAACTGTGACGTCGCTGTGTCTATCACCCGGCGCGCGGCTCGGGAACCACGCGGGTCACACGTGTCACGTCTCGATCTGGTGGTCCGGAGGTGGCGCCGGCGCGGGCGGCGGCTGGTGTTCCTGTGCCCTTTCCAGGAACCGCAGCAGCTCCACGGGGAAGGGCAGCACGAGCGTCGAGTTCTTCTCGGCGGCCACCGCGACCACCGTCTGCAGCAGCCGCAGCTGGAGCGCGGCAGGCTGATCGGCCATCTGCGCGGCGGCCTCGGCCAGCTTCTTGGAGGCCTGGAGTTCGGCGTCGGCGTTGATGATCCGGGCGCGGCGCTCCCGGTCGGCCTCGGCCTGGCGGGCCATGGAGCGCTTCATCGCGTCGGGGAGGGACACGTCCTTGATCTCGACCCGGTCGACCTGCACTCCCCAGCCGACGGCCGGGCTGTCGATCATCAGCTCCAGGCCCTCGTTGAGCTTCTCGCGGTTGGAGAGCAGGTCGTCCAGCTCGCTCTTGCCGATGATGGACCGCAGCGAGGTCTGCGCCATCTGCGAGACAGCGAACTTGTAGTCCTCGACCTTGATCAGCGCGTTCGCAGCGTCGACCACCCTGAAGTAGACGACGGCGTCCACGCGCACCGTCACGTTGTCCCGGGTGATGCCCTCCTGGGCCGGCACGGGCATCGTGACGATCTGCATGTTCACCTTGTTGATCCGGTCCACGAACGGGACGATCATCGTGAATCCGGGCTCCCGCACGGCACCGGCGAGCCGCCCGAGGCGGAAGACCACCCCGCGCTCGAACTGCTTGACGACCTTCGCTGCCGCGGCGAGGTAGACGATCCCCGCGGAACCGGCCACCACGGCCGCCGTCACCACCTCAGGAACCATCACGACCCCCTCTGTCAGAGGCCCGGTATGTCTGTTCCTGTAACGATATGCCTGGTGGCTGGTCCCGGGCCACGACGGCCCCGGGACCAGCCACCGGCGAGCTATGCGGCCGTGACCCGCACGGGTTCGGTGCCGACCGCGCTGTGCCGCTCGGCCCAGTTCTCCAGCGCCGTACGGCAGGCGTGGTCCAGGTGGTGCAGGCCGGACAGGTCCAGCTCGATGGGACGGTCCTGGGGCAGCGCCTCCAGGCTGTCGAGGATCTTCGGCAGCCGCAGGAAGGTGGCGTTGCCCGAGAGGTGGACCTGGATGGGACCGGCCCCCTTGTCGACGACCTCGGTCCTGAGGTGCGAGGCCTCCCACGCGGTCTTCACCACGGACAGGGCCAGACCGATGAGCACGCCCTCGAACATGTTCACCGCGACGATCGACACGGCCGTGACCACGAGGATCAGCGCCTCGCCCTTGTGGCTGCGCCACAGCGCCGAGATCTGGCGGAACGGGATCAGCTTCCAGCCCGCGTGCACCAGGATGCCGGCCAGGGCGGGAATCGGGACCAGTGCCAGGGCGGAAGGCAGCGCGGCGGCGAACAGCAGGAGCCAGGCGCCGTGCAGCACCCGCGAGGCCTTGGTCTTCGCGCCCGCGTTGACGTTGGCGGAGCTGCGCACGATCACCGCGGTCATCGGCAGGGCGCCGAGCAGACCGCACACCGTGTTGCCCACGCCCTGGGCGACCATCTCCTTGTCGTAATGGGTGCGCGGACCGTCGTGCAGCCGGTCCACGGCCGCCGCGCTGAACAGGCTCTCCGCCGAGGCGATCAGCGCGAACGCCACGATCGTGCCCCAGATGGCCGGGGTGGCCAGCTCACCGAAGGCTCCGGCCCCGGGCACCTGGATGACACCGAACAGGCCCTCCACCGTGACGGTGGCGACCGGCAGGCCGAAGGCCAGGGCGGAGACCGTGGCCAGGACCACCGCCGCGAGGGCGCCCGGCACCGACTGCACCGCCTTCGGCAGCTTCTTCCACAGCACGATGACGGCGATGGTGCCCGCCCCGATCGCGAGCGAGGCCAGGGCCTCGGTGCTCCCGAGGGCGTCGGCGAAAGCTCCCGGCAGGCCCGCGATCTTGCCGATGCCGGTCGACGGGGCCTTCAGGCCGGCTGCCGCGTAGATCTGCCCGGCGATGATCACCAGGCCGATGCCGCAGAGCATGCCCTCGACGACGGAGACGGATATCGCCCGGAACCAGCGGCCTATCTTGAGGAAGCCCATGGCGAGCTGGAGCAGACCGGCCATCAGCACGATCACGCCGAGCGTGCCGACCCCGAACTCGCTGACGGCCTCGAAGACGAGCACGGTCAGACCGGCGGCCGGCCCCGAGACCTGGAGGCTGCTGCCGGGCAGGAACCCGGTGACGAGGCCGCCCACGATGCCGGTGACGAGGCCCAGCTCCGCCGGGACGCCGGAGGCGACCGCGACGCCGACGCACAGCGGCACGGCGACCAGGAAGACGACTATGGAGGCGAGGAAGTCCTGCCTCAGGTAAGGGTATTTGGTCGTCATCGCGGCGCTCACAGGGCCTTGAAGGTGTCGGCGGCCGGGTCGTGCGCCAGGACGGCGCCGGTGTGCACCTCGTAGTACCAGGCGTGCAGGGACAGTTGACGGTCCTTCAGCTTCTTCTCGATGAACGGGTAGGAGCGCAGCCGCAGCAGCTGCGTCAGGACGTGGCTCTGCACGCCCTCGGCGACGGCGGGGTCCTCGACCGCGCCTGCCGGGCGCGGGGTGGCGTGCGCGAGCCAGTCGCGCACGGCGGGGACGGCGGTCAGGTCGTCGCCGCGCACCAGGGCACCGACGGCGCCGCAGTGCGAGTGGCCGCAGACCACGATGTCGTCGACCCCGAGCACCTCCACGGCGTACTCGATGGTGGCCGCCTCGCTGGTGGGGTGCTGGGAGGCGAACGGCGGGACGATGTTGCCCGCGGTGCGCAGCTCGAAGAGCTCGCCCGGGCGGGCGCCGGTGATCAGGGCCGGGACGACCCTGGAGTCGGAGCAGGTGATGAACAGCACCTGCGGGGACTGGCCTTCGGCGAGTTTGGCGAACTCCTCAGGGCGCTGTCCGAACGTACGGGCGTTGTCGATGAGGGGCTGCATGATGACTCCTCCTGGCGCGCCACGACGGCGCGTCGGTGTGGGCAGGACAGATGTGGGGGAACTGCGCTGTTCTGCTTCTCTCTCAGCAGCGGAAGACCTGAAGTGCCGCCGGAGAGTGGGATGTCGAGGGTCTCGACGGATGAGGGGCGCGGTTGGCGACGGCCATGTGGGCGAGGGCCGGGTCCTGCGCGGGCAGGGGGCGCTCGGGCTCCTCCGGAGTGCATCCGGTGTTCACATGGCGCTCGCGGGGCCGCAGGGGACCGGTCGGGGCCCCGGGGACTCCGCAGTCGCGGAACGTCGCGGCCTCGTCACGCAGTGCCTTGCCGGAGGGTTTGGTTCCGGGCAGATCCTTGGCTACGGCATGACGGGCCGTGTGCGCGGCTGCGAAGGACGTGGTGGGTGCGAAGAAGGTGAGGGCAAGCAGGGCGGCGGCGAGCAGGGCCAGGACCGTACGGGTCGGCGCACCTCGGAACATGCGCCCCCCTCCCTCCCGCTCAGCCTCTTGCATCAACCAAGGAATGGTCAATCACCGGTCAAGAAACACGTTAACCCTGCAAAGTTGTTTGCAGGGTTAACTTCACGTTTCCAGCGGAAGAGAGCCTGAAATGCGCTGGTGGGGTGGCCTGAACTAGTCGCTCTCGGCGAGTCCCTTGCCGTCTCGGGCCAGCGCGGTGAGCCGGGAGATCGCCCGGAAGTACTTCTTGCGGTAGCCGCCGTTCAGCATCTCCTCGCTGAACAGCCGGTCGAAGGGCAGGCCGGAGGCGAGGACCGGCACCTCGCGGTCGTAGAGACGGTCCGCGAGCACCACGAGCCGCAGGGCCGTCGACTGGTCGGGGACGGGGCGGACGTCGGTGAGGCAGACGGCCTTCAGGCCGTCGGTCAGCGCGCCGTACCGGCTGGGGTGGACCTTGGCGAGGTGGTCGAGGAGGTGCGGGAAGTCGTCGAGAGAGGCCCCCGGCGTGGCGTACGCCGCCTTCGTCACCTGCTCGTCCGAGAACGGCGCCGGCGCCTCGGGCAGACCGCGGTGGCGGTAGTCCTCGCCGTCGATGCGCAGGGCGCGGAAGTGGGCGGACAGGCCCTGGATCTCGCGCAGGAAGTCGGCGGCCGCGAAACGGCCCTCGCCCAGCTTGCCGGGAAGGGTGTTGGAGGTGGCGGCAAGGGCCACACCCGCGTCGACGAGCCTGCCGAGCAGGGTCGACACGAGGACCGTGTCGCCGGGGTCGTCGAGCTCGAACTCGTCGATGCACAGGAGGCGGTGGCCGCTGAGCGTCTGCACGGTCTGCTGGAAGCCGAGGGCGCCGACCAGGTTGGTGAGCTCGACGAACGTGCCGAACGCCTTGAGCGCGGGCTCCGCCGGGGTGGCGTGCCAGAGGGAGGCGAGCAGGTGGGTTTTGCCGACGCCGTAACCGCCGTCGAGGTAGACACCGCGCGGGCCGGGCGGGAGCTTCGGCGCCTTCGGCTTCCCGAAGCCGAGGAAGCCGCGCTTTCCACCGCCGACGGCGTGCGCCCCGCCGAGTCCGGCCGCGAAGCCCTCGAGGACGCGGACGGCCTCGGTCTGGCTGGGCTGGTTCGGGTCCGGTATGTAGGTGCTGAAGCGGACCGAGTCGAAGCGCGGCGGCGGCACCATCTCGGCGACCAGGCGGTCCGCGGGGACGTGCGGGGCACGGGCGCACAGGGACAGGGGGGCCGCGTCGGCTATCGGGCTGAGGCCGGGGGCGGAAGGGGAGGACGACACGGTTCCCCATGCTAAGCGCCGTGCCACACTGCACGACATGCGACGCCTGTTCCCTGTGACCGACGAGACAGTGCCGAAAGCTCCTGGAACTCCCGGTGAGGAGGGTGGGGCCGGTGTTCTGGAAGTCCCGGCCGACCGCGAGTGGAGCCTCGCCGAACTCGCCGCCGCCTACGCCTATCCCGAGCCCACCGCCGGTGGACGGCCCGTCCCGTGGCTGCGGGCGAACATGGTGTCCACCCTCGACGGGGCCGCGCAGCACGACGGCCGCTCGCAGCCGATCTCCAGCGCGGCCGACATGCGGATCTTCGGCACCCTGCGCGGGCTGGCGGACGTCGTGGTCGTCGGTGCGGAAACGGTACGTCAGGAGGGGTACCGGCCCGCACGCGCGCGTGCGGAGTTCGCGGAGCTGCGGCAGGCGGCCGGGCAGCCGCCGGCGCCGGCGATCGCGGTGGTCAGCGCCAGCCTGGACCTCGACTTCTCCCTTCCGCTGTTCACCTCGCCGGTGGTGCCGACCCTGGTCCTCACCGGCGCCGCGGCGGCCCCGGACCGGGTCGCCGCCGCCGAGAAGGCCGGCGCCCGGGTGGTGATCGCCGGTGACGGCGTCGGCGTGGAGCCCGCCCGCGCCGTACGGGCCCTGGGCGAGCTCGGCCACACCCGGCTGCTGACCGAGGGGGGTCCGCGGCTGCTCGGCCAGCTGGTGGCCGCAGGAGTGCTCGACGAGCTCTGCCTCGCCGTCTCCCCGATGCTCACCGCCGGCGACGCGCAGCGCATCGCGGGCGGCCCGTCGGTAGCGGTTCCGCACCGCTTCGTCCTCACATCGCTGCTGGAGGAGGAGGGCTTCCTCTTCACCCGCTACCAGCGGCCCTGAGAATCGTTCAGCGGTACCGCCGGTCCCGAAAACGGCGGAACCTACCGTTCCGCTTTGCTCGGGGCGGGCACACTGAATCTCGCAGTCCCCGTGACATCACGGGGCAGGATGGTTTCCGCAGAAGGGGCGCCCGGTGTTCACAAGCGTATTGATGATCGAGAAGGCCCTGACGTCCGCAGACGTGGAGTTCGTCACCAGCTTGCACGGGGACGAGGAGGTCTCCTTCCACGTGCTGCTCCAGCCCCGCGGCGATCAGGCGGACCGCCTGCTGCGGGCCATCGACGACGTCGCGCTCGGCGAGCTGGACGAGGTCGCGCGCGAGCGGGACGTACCCGAGGGGGAGGCCGCGAGGCCCTTCGGGGAGCGGGCGCTGGAGGTCTCGCTGCAGGCCTTGCATGCTGCGGGCAGCGAGGCGGAGGGACGGCTGATCGAGGATCATCCGTTGGATGCGTTGAAGGCTCTCGTGGACGAGATCGACGCCGATGAGGTGATCGTGCTGACCGATCCCCACTACGTGGAGGAGTTCTTCCATCGGGACTGGGCTTCTCGGGCTCGGCACAAGGTGGGGGTGCCGGTGTTGAAGTTGTTCTCGCACAGTAAGGCGTAGTTCTTCGGGTGCGGGTTCATGGGGGCTGGTCGCGCCCACGCGGCGGAGCCGCATATCGATACAGCCCCGCGCCCCTGGGGAGGTGCCATCGCCGGAGGCAATAAGCTGGGGTGCTGAACATTCCGCCGTATCACCGCGCACAGGGAGACACACGCATGGCACCCGGCACCCTTCCTCCCGCCATGGACCGACCGCATTTCATCGGCATCGGTGGGGCCGGGATGTCCGGGATTGCGAAGATCCTCGCCCAGCGGGGGGCCAAGGTGGCCGGCAGTGACGCGAAGGAGTCCGCCACCGCCGAGGCTCTGCGGGCGCTGGGGGCGACCGTGCACATCGGGCATGCGGCGGAGCATCTGGCCGACGACGCCAGTTGCGTGGTCGTGTCGTCGGCGATCCGCAAGGACAACCCGGAGCTGGCGCGGGCCGCCGAGCTGGGGATTCCGGTGGTGCACCGGTCCGACGCCCTCGCGGGTCTGATGGACGGGCTGCGGCCGATCGCGGTCGCCGGGACGCACGGCAAGACGACCACGACGTCGATGCTGGCCGTCTCGCTGAGCGAGCTGGGGCTGAACCCGTCGTATGCGATCGGCGGCGACCTGGACGCACCCGGCTCCAACGCCCTGCACGGCGAGGGCGAGATCTTCGTCGCCGAGGCCGACGAATCGGACCGCAGCTTCCACAAGTACGCGCCCGAGGTCGCGATCGTCCTCAACGTCGAGCTCGACCACCACGCCAACTACGCGTCCATGGACGAGATCTACGAGTCCTTCGAGACGTTCGCCGGACGGATCGTTCCGGGCGGCACGCTGGTGATCTCCTCCGACCACGAGGGCGCGCGCGAGCTGACCCGGCGGCTGGCCGGTTCCGTGAGGACCGTGACGTACGGAGAGGCCGAGGACGCCGACGTACGGGTCCTGTCGGTCGTCCCGCAGGGGCTGAAGAGCGAGGTCACGGTCCTGCTGGACGGCCAGGAGCTGACCTTCACCGTGTCCGTGCCCGGCCGTCACTACGCGCACAACGCCGTGGCCGCCCTCGCGGCGGGCGTCGCGCTGGGCGTCCCCGCCGCCGAGCTGGCCCCGGCCCTGGCCGCGTACACCGGTGTGAAGCGCCGGCTGCAGCTGAAGGGCGAGGCGGCGGGCGTCCAGGTCATCGACTCCTACGCCCACCACCCGACGGAGATGACCGCCGACCTGGAGGCGATGCGGGGCGCGGCGGGCGAGGCGCGGATCCTGGTCGTCTTCCAGCCGCACCTGTTCTCGCGGACGCAGGAGCTCGGCAAGGAGATGGGGCAGTCGCTGGCCCTGGCGGACGCCTCGGTCGTCCTCGACATCTATCCGGCCCGCGAGGACCCGATCCCGGGCGTGACGAGCGAGCTGATCATCGAGGCGGCGCGGGCCGCGGGCGCGGAGGTGACGCCCGTCCACGACAAGGCCCAGGTGCCCGAGGTCGTGGCGGGAATGGCGAAGGCGGGTGATCTCGTTCTCACCATGGGCGCGGGCGACGTCACCGACCTCGGACCGCGCATCCTGGACCGTCTCGCGAAGTAAGGGGCTGAGCTTCATGTCGTACGACGTCGAAAAGCCGGACGAGCAGTGGCGTGCGGAGCTGACCCCTGCCGAGTACGCGGTGCTGCGCCAGGCCGCCACCGAGCCCGCCTTCACGGGTGAGTACACCGACACCAAGACGACGGGCGTTTATTCGTGCCGCGCCTGCGGCGCCGAACTGTTCACCTCCACCACGAAGTTCGAGTCGCACTGCGGCTGGCCGTCCTTCTACGACCCGAAGGACACCGACGCGGTCGAGCTGATCGAGGACCGTTCGCACGGGATGGTGCGCACCGAGGTGCGGTGTGCTCGGTGCGGTTCGCATCTCGGGCACGTGTTTGAGGGCGAGGGGTATCCGACGCCTACGGATCAGCGGTACTGCATCAACTCGATCTCGCTGCGGTTGACGCCGGACGGGGAGTGACCCCGGGGCCTTCCTCCGGCGCATCCTGATCCCGCTCGGCCATCCTCCGGATGACGCCGGGCGGGATCGCCGTGTTCTGGGCGGCGTTTTCGGAGGTGTGCCGGTCACGGAGGAGCGGGACCAGGACGCGGGCGGGGAGGCGGGGGCTGCGGGAGGCGGCCCAGCGCACGGAGCGGTCGGGGTCGTCGAGGAGACGGACTGCGCCCAGGCGGCTCAGGCGCGGGTCGCCGGCGGCACGGAAGCGGACCTCGCGGTGCGGGTCGAGGGTGAAGCGTTCGACGAGTTCCGGGGTGGAGTCCGGGTCGTCCAGGGCGAGCTGGCGTAGCCGGGGGTTGGGGTCGTCGGCGTATTTCAGAAGGTCGGTGCGGGGGAAGTTGGGGTGGGTGCGGGGGCGGCCGGGGGCGGAGAGGCTGCCGTTCCACCAGTGCCAGACCTGGAGCAGCATCCAGGGCGGGGCGTCGTCGCAGGACTCGGCGAGGAAGAGGTGGATGACGCGGTCCTCGTCGTGGGCGAGCCGGTCGACGACGTCCGGCGGGAGATGGCGGGCGCGGGCGACGGAGCGGCGGATCAGGGGGTGGGAGGAGGCGGAGAGTCGGCGCATGGCTTCGGGGTCGTTGTGCAGGGCCTGGACCCAGGAGAGGGTGTGGGAGCGGCTCGACAGATCGAAGTCGTAAGAAATGGCGGCCCGTTGAACCTCGGTGAGGTCCGGGCGGAGGGCGAGGGTGCCCCGGACGGACGGGTCGGGGTCCTCGGCCAGTACGGCGATCAGGGCCGGGGACAGATGAGGGTTGTCGGCGAGGGCGAGGCGCAGCGTGGCGTCCGGGTGCTGGGACAGATGGTGGGCCAGTTCCGGTTCAAGGGCGGAGTCGGTGACGACGCGGGTGGCGTCGCCGAGATCGCCGCGCTCGAAGGCGGCGAGCGGAACCGGGTGTTCGTGGTGGTGTAGTCGGCGGGCGGCGATGCGGACGCCGGGGTCGGGGTCGGTGAGGAGCGCGCGGCGCTCGTCGGCGTCGAGGTCCGGCCAGGCGGCGGCGCAGGCGGACTTCCGGACCTGAGGTTCGGGGTCGTCGAGGAGGGCGCGGGCCACGGCGGCCGGCAAGCCGGTCAGCGCGGCGGTCTCGGCACGTACACGCGGGACGGGGTCGGCGGCGAGCCGCTCGTAGGCGGCGGAGGTGAACGTCGCGCCGTAGTCGACGGCGATGCTGACCAGGGCCCAGCGGTGACGGTCGTTTTCCTCGGAGAGGACGAGGCGGCTCCACTGGTCGGGCGTCAGCTGGTTGGAGCCTGTGTCGACAACAGCGCCGCGCACCTTCCAGTCCGGGTGGACGATCAGTTGGTCGATCAGGTCGGCGGGCAGCTCGCGGCCGTAGAACCTCCGGGTCCGTACCACGAGATCGAGCCGGAGGTCGTCGGGCAGAGAGGGGTTGTACAGGAGTCCGAGCGCCCATTCCTCCCGTGTTCGCTGGGGAATCCGGAGCCTGCTGAACAGCCCGTCCCAGGCCGCTTGCCGCTCCTCCTCGCTCTCCTCCCGTGCCAGTCTCAGGGCCCGTCGTTCCTGGCACGCCGGGACGTCGGCGACCACGATCAGCCGGATCTCGTCTTCCTCGGTGGTGACGCCGATCAGCATCTTCCCCTCCGGGGAGAGTGTCATGAATTCCGGGCAGCGGGGCTGATTCCGCAGGACCTCCGTAAGCCGCCACTCTTCCCCGAGCCGGACCCGGAACCAGCCGCCGACCCCCAGCGTGACCAGAAAGCCCCCGTCCTTGCCGAACAGCCCGTGCGCGGTGGCCAGCCGGAACCATTCCGCATCGGTGTCGACGAATGGATCGGCGGTGTCCAGTCGTACGACAGAGGTGGGCACAGTGTCTCCTGCCGCGATCGGCCGCAGCGCGGCATAGGTGGGGAGGGCGTTGAAGCCGGCGCCCCAGCCGCCGGCGTACTCCAGGCCCGCCTCGGCGAGAATCGCGTCGGCCCTTTCCCTCGGTGTGATGTGGCGGTCGGCGTCCCGGAAGTCATTCATGACGTCGATTCTGGGAGCGTGCGAGCACCCCGAACAATCTTGCTGGGCTGTGCCGTTCGTCCTAGGTGAGGACACGCTTGACCTGTCATGATGGGTGTGCCATCGCCTCTGGGTCTGCATGCAGAGCATCAGGCGGACGCTGGGATCCGCCTCCACGGAACACATTGCGGCGCGACCGATTCCAAGCGCTGAGCGGCGACCAAGCCCACTCCCTCAACGCCACCGTCAGCTGGCCCCAGCGCCGTCTGATCTTGATCGGCAACCACGAGTCATGACACGGGTAGCGCTGTGGTGACTTGCCGTCGCGCTATCGCTCGGCCGGTCCGTAAATACGCGTCATACACTGGTGGATCTCGTTGCGGCTGGCGCCGGACGAGGGCTGACCACAGGGAGCGGGACGCCTGGCGCATGGGCCCTGCTGATCCTGCCCGGGCGTGAAGAGCAGCCCCCGGGTCCCCGTGCGCTGACCACGAACGTCGGCTCGGCAGCGCCCCAAAGGGGCGCGGGGAACTGCGCGACCAGCCACGACGGACCCGCGGGTGATGCACCGCTTCTCCAGCGGAGCGCTGAGCGCTATGAATCCGCCAGCACCTTCCGGGCTTCCCCGTCCTCGTGGCGGTGGAGCGCCTGCCACTCGGCGGCCGGTTCAGGGTGGGCGTCCAGCCAGGCTTGCTGCATGGCGGCGAGGCCGGTGTATGCGCTGGTCAGATAGCCCGTGCGCTGCTTGCACCGGACGTCGGCGCGGACCGCGGGCTGCGTGACCGGGTCGGTTCCGCGGGGGATGCTCCCGGCGAGGGCCCGGGGGTCCTTGGCGGTGATGCCGCCGTCCGCCATGCAATCACGCCAGCGGGCGGTCGCCGCACCGAAGGCCGGGTCCTCCTGGAGGGCTTGCAGGGTGTCCCGTTCCCCCTGGTCGAGTTGCATGCGCAGGGTCAGGTCGCGGGTACGGCCGCCCTCGCCCAGCAGCCGCGTCTGGGCCTCGGCCAGACAGCCGGTCGCGGGACGGCTGACCCGCATCACCTTGTTCTGGGCGGAGATCTTCCGGTTCGGGTCGCCGTAGAGCGCACGGTCGAAGCCCTCGCCCTGCGGCTGCTCGGAGGCCGGCGGCTCACCCACCCCGGCCTCGGCCGACTCGTCGAGGCTCTCGATGCCGAACAGGGCGGCCCCCGTGGGCGAGGCGTCGGCAGCGGGAGCGGGGGTGTAGTCGAATCCGCGGGTGGCCATGCAGTCGGCCACGAGGCGTTGTTCGGCGCCGTGGATGCGGCGAGAGGCGTCGGGTCGCATGTGGAGCAGGCGGGAGAGAGGCAGTCGGCTGCGTAGGGAGGCGAGTTGCAGGTCGCCAGTGCGGGCGGACGGCTGCGGGGAGGCGGACGTACGGTCGCTCAGTGCCCATGCGACGGTGGCCGCGAGCGCGACCAGCACCAGCAGGACGGCGCCCGTTCTCCCTCTCCGCGGCGTTCCGATTGCTGACATGGTGGTGGCCCTTCCCTCCTGGCAGGTGAGGTGGCCCGGAAGGCGGCGCCGTACAACGGCCGCGTTCCGGGCCACGGTGTACGACCGCTCAGCGGCAGCCAGCGTCAGTAGCAGCTGACGGTGGTCGTGCCGCGCAGCCGGAGGGCGCTGGCCCGGTTCTGCTGGTTGCTCGGCAGATAGTCGACGGAGGAGCCGGGGTTCACGCAGAACAGGAACGTGTTCCAGCTCGTGCCGGCGTCGTAGTAGTAGTGGCTCTCGTAGCCTCCGGTGCTGGAGTTGCTTGCGGAGACGGTGTTGTCGTTGACGTTCACGCCGCCACCGGAGCGGTCGGTGAGCTGGTTGAACGTGTCGTTGGTGAAGTTGCTGTCCGTGTCGAAGTACGAGTGGCGGGCCGAGTTGTTGATGCCCAGGTAGAACACGCAGTGGTAGCCGGAGGCGCAGTTCGGGCCGGCCGAGGCCGGGCTCGCGCCGAGCATGAGCCCCGCGGACGCGGCGAGCGTGACCAGCCCGGTCGCGGCCGCGAGTTTGGTGCGTATGCGCATGTGTCTCCCCCTGTGTGTCGCGTCATCTGTTCATCCGGGAGCGGATGAAGCCCGTGTTTCGGGCGGGAACACCTTCACCCGCGGGGGAGGAGCGCGTCATGAGCGCGATGCGCACAGTGATTGGCCAGGAGCGCACTATTTCTCCACAGGTTGTGCACATCAATATGTGTCACAGGGGCAGGGGGCGAGAGGGCCGGGGGTCATGCGTGCTGTTCTGGGGCGTAATTATGTCGTGCACATGCCATTAGGTGTGGCAGAGCTGTACGAGATCACCTGCAGATCGCCTCGACCGCAACGGCCACCGCAGGTCGTCGGGGGTGCCGACCCGGATTTCTACCAACTCGCCTGCGTGACCGGGACCGGCGAGATGGTCCTGCGTGACAGCTCACGGCCGTTCGTGACGATGTCCGCCTGCTCGCCTGGGCTGTCGGGCTCGGTAGTCCTGCAGTTCCCTAAGCGGTCGCTACGACTGCCACCGCAACGCGTTAAGCACCTGCTCGCCGTTCCTTTCCCCGCGCGCAGCGGGGGCGGTCGCGTCCTGTGCCAGCTGCTGACGGGGATCGCGGAGCAGTACGCCGACTGCTCCTCGCGCGAGCTGATACGGCTCGGCCAGGCCGCCCTCGACCTCACGGCGACGATCCTCGGCCGCCAAGCAGCCCTCGACACCGGCCTGCCCTCCGAATCCCGGCGCCACGTCCTGTTCCTCTGCATCGCGTCCTACGTCGACCACCACCTGGGCGACGCACACCTCACGCCGGCCTCCCTCGCCACGGCCCACGGTGTCTCGGTGCGCTACGTCCAGCGCATCTTCCAGGAACAGGGCACGACAGCGGCGGCCTTCATCCGCGAACAACGCCTGGCGCGCTGCCGCCGCGACCTGACCGACCCGGCGTTACGAGACGTCCCGGTCCACGCGATCGGGGCGCGGTGGGGTTTCCCGCGGGCGTCGGACTTCAACCGCGCGTTCAGGATGACGACAGGGGTTTCGCCAGGGCGGTATCGATGTATGTGAAAAGGCCCCGTCCTCCCCTCGGCGCTCTCTCGGAGAACCGGAGTCGCGCGCACCAGTCAGCACTCGTCGTGGATCTCACGGCCGACCCCGACCTGGTCTTCATCAAGCTCGTCGCGCTCGTCGGCAGCTGAGAGACGTGCCCGTGGGTAAGCCGGAGCCGGGCGGCAGAGGAAGGCTGAGAACTGTGAATCCGAGAAGCACGTCGGCTGGCCGAGCTTCTACGATGCACGCAACTCGGATGCGGTGGAACTGGTGTCCGACCGTTCACACGGGATGGTGCGGACCGAGCTGCGGTGTGCTCGGTGCGGTTCGCATCTTGGGCACGTGTTTGAGGGCGAGGGGTATCCGACGCCTACGGATCAGCGCTACTGCATCAACTCGATCTCGCTGCGGTTGACGCCGGACGAGGAGTGAGGTGCTAGCGGTGGTGGCATGTATCACATCGATCTCATGTCACGGACTGGCCCGCAGCCTCCATCCACTGGTCGTCAAGAGCGAGTGGAGGAAGGCAAAGCGATGAGTGCACGGCACGAAACCGGTACGGAGACCACCACCCACCGCGTTCTGATCCTGGGCGCGGGTTATGCGGGCATGTCCGCGGCCATCCAGCTCGCGTCCCGGGGCAAGCGGCGCGAGGACGTGCAGGTGACCCTGGTGAACGCGCAGGAGCGGTTCACCGAGCGGCTGCGGCTGCACATGACGGCGACCGGGCAGCAGGTTGCCGAGCTGAGCATTCCGGCGCTGCTGGAGGGGACGGGTGCACAGTTCGTGCGTGGCTGGGTGACGGCGGTGGACGCGGACGCACGGACGGTGCGGATCGACGATGACCGGGTCCTGCATTACGACACGCTGGTGTACGGATTGGGCAGCGTGGCCGACACGACCGGGGTGCCGGGCGTCGACGACCAGGCGTACACCCTCAACAGCCCCCAGGAGGCCGAGGCGCTGGCCGACCGGCTGGCGCGGCTCAGCAGCGGCACGGTGGTGGTCGCCGGCAGCGGGCTGACCGGCGTCGAGTCGGCCGCGGAGATCGCCGAGCGGTACCCGGAGCTGAACGTCGTACTGCTGGGCCGGGACGAGCCCGGTGCGTCCATGAACCCGAAGGCCAGGACGTACCTGCAGTCGGCGCTCAACCGCCTCGGCGTCGAGGTGCGCAGCGGCGTCGAGGTGGTGAAGGTGCTGCCCGGGTCGGTCGAACTGGCGGGCGGGGAGAGCATCGCCGCCGATGTCGTCCTGTGGACGAGCGGTACGCGGGTGTCGCCACTGGCAGCCGCCGCCGGACTGGCCGTCGACGAACGCGGCCGCATTGTCACCGACACCGCACTGCGTTCGGTGTCGCACCCCGACGTGTACGCCATCGGTGACGCCGCGGCGATCCGCCAGGGTTACGGCGTCATGCACGGCACCTGCCAGGGCGGGATGCCGACCGGCGTGCACGCCGCGGTGTCGATCGTCCGCACGCTGAAGGGCAAGCGGCCCAAGCCGTTCCGCTTCGGCTACTACCACACGCCGGTGAGCCTGGGCCGGCACGACGCCGTGGTGCAGTTCACCCGCCCCGACGACAGCCCGCGGCGAATTCATCTGACCGGCCGGATGGCGGCCCGGTATAAGGAGACGGTGACTGCCTCGCCCTGGCCGACCTTCGGCCGCATGAAGAAGATGCCCGCCTCGGGCGCGTTCTGGCCGCAGGGCGGCCGCTTCACCCGCGTCGCCGAGAGTGCCGAGTGAGCGCCGACCAGCAGGTCTTTCATGAGTACCGCAGGCTACTGTTCTCCGTGGCCTACCGCGTCCTCGGCTCCGCAGCCGACGCCGAGGACGCGGTGCAGGACGCCTGGATCAAGTGGTCGTCCGCCGACCGTTGTCAAGTGGCTGATCCCAAGGCGTACTTGACGCGGATCGTGTCCAACCTGGCGCTGGAACGCCTGCGTTCCACCCGGCACAAGCGCGAGACCTACGTCGGCCCGTGGCTGCCCGAGCCCATCCTCACCAGCGGCGACACCGCCGATGCCGTCATGGACGCCGAGTCGGTGTCGATGGCGATGCTGGTGGTGCTGGAGACGCTGAGCCCGCTGGAGCGAGCAGTCTTCGTGCTGAAGGAGGTCTTCGGCTTCAGCCACGCCGAGATCGCGGAGGCGGTGGAACGGTCCGAGGCGGCGGTACGACAGGCCGCGCACCGCGCGCGTGAGCACGTACGGGCCCGCAGACCCCGGTTCGCCGCCGACCGTTCTCGCCAGCACGAGGTCACCGAACGGTTCTTCGCCGCCGCGACCGGTGGTGACATCAACACCCTGATGGAGCTGTTGTCCCCGGACGTCACCCTGTGGACCGACGGCGGCGGCAAGGTTCGTCAAGCGCTCAAGCCGGTCGTGGGGGCAGAGACGGTTGCCTCGTGGTTCGCGGCCATCGGCACGGTCACCTACCAAGGCGTCCAGCCCGCCGACATGCGCGCCGAGCTAGTCGAGATCAATGGCGGCCCGGGCATCGTGTTCAGCGCCCCGGACCGGGTGATCGCCACCGTCACTTTCGACTTCGACGCCGACGGTCGTATCACCGCCATCCACAACGTCGCCAACCCCGACAAACTCCAGGCCATCACGGACGGCACGGCCCACGACGTCGCGACGCGGTGAGCATCGGGCGGGAACGACCCTCGGACGGCAACCGAGGGCCGGCCTGGGAGGGTCGGCTCACGCTTACGACGCCTACGGATCAGCGGTACTGCATCAACTCGATCTCGCTGCGGTTGACGCCGGACGAGGAGTGACCCCGGGGCCTTCCTCCGGCGCATCCTGATCCCGCTCGGCCATCCTCCGCATGACGCCGGGCGGGATCGCCGTGTTCTGGGCGGCGTTTTCGGAGGTGTGCCGGTCACGGAGGCGGCTCCACTGGTCATGAGCAGCCCCGGGTCCGCCTAGGCTGACGGAGCATCAACTGCACTACCGCAGCCGGTCGGGGAGAGTCATGCGCGGTCTGACCGAGGCGATCCTCAAGAAGCTGGCCGGTGCTCGTTCCTTCGAACGCGGCCTGGGGTACCTCGACGCAGTTTCCGGGGTCGAGGTCGGTGACGGGTGGGTCACCGCGACGGTTCACGGCACTGAACGGTACGAGGTGGAACTGGTCCTGGACGGGCCCGGAGGGCTGGTCGGCGAGTGCGACTGCCCGTTCGGTCTCGAGGGCAACTTCTGCAAGCACCTCGTCGCCCTCGGTCTGAGGGTGCTCGCCCAGCGGGAGAGCCTGCCACGGCAGCGGAAGGCGGCCCGGGAGCGCGCGCAGGACCTGGAGGGATGGCTGTCCGCCCTGTCCAAGGACGAACTGCTCGCCGTGCTGCGGGAACAGATCCAAGAGAACCGGCAGTTGCGGCGGCGCCTGGAGCTGCGGGCCGCGAGCGTGCGCGGGGACCTTGCCGCGGTCCGGGCTCGTATCCGCGATCTGCTCGACGTCGGCCCCTTCGCGCAGTACGGCCATGTCGAGTACGCCGATGCCCGCGCCTACGCCGATCAGGCCGGGCAGGCGGTCTCCGTGATCGGGGCGCTGACCGGCTCCGGCCGGGCCGCCGATGCGATCCCCCTGGCGCGGGAGGCGATGCGGCTGCTGGCCGAGGCGGTGGAGAGCGTGGACGACTCCGACGGATGGCTCGGGCAGATCGGTGCGGACCTCGCCGATGCCCATCTCGAAGCGTGCCGTGCGGCACGCCCTGACCCCGCAGAGCTCGCGCGCTGGCTGGTCGGCCACGCACTCGGTGGCATCGACGACGGCCTGACCGACATCGACCCCCTCGATTACGCGGACGCCCTCGGCGGGGAGGGAATGGCGGCCTTGCGGAAGTCGGCCGTCGAGGCGTGGCGGGGCAATCGGCGGGGCTGGGCGGAGAAGTACCTGATGGAGCGCGTGGCCAAGGCGGGCGGCGATGTCGACACGGTGATCGCCGTGCACGCCGCCGACCTCACGCCGAACGGCCACGCACATCTGGTCATCGCCCGCGAGCTGGACAGCGCCCAACGCTGCGACGAGGCCCTGCGCTGGGCGGAACGCGGCATCCGGGAATCCCGGGACCTCTCCGCCGTCGACACCGCTCTCGTCGACTACCTCTGCGACCGCTACACCCAGACGGATCGACTGCCGGATGCCGTCGCCCTGCGCCGCGACCACTTCGGTGCCCGCCGCTCCCTGCTCGCGTACCAGCAGCTACGGGCCGCCGCGCGGGCCGCCGACCGCTGGCCGACGGAGCGCGACGGGGCGCTGGACCTGCTGCGCGCCGACGCGGAGCGGCACGAGGGCCGGTACGGCGGCCCTGTTCTGATCGACGCCCTGCTCGACGACATGGACGTCGACGCCGCCTGGCAGGCCGCCACCCGAACCGGCGCCCACGACCAGCAGTGGCGCACCCTCGCCGACCAGGCACGCGCCGACCGTCCGGCCGACGCCCTCGGCGTCTACCTGCGCCTGGCCGAGCCACTGACCACGCAGACCGGCAACACGGCCTACCAGCAGCTCGTCACCCTGTTGCTGAACATCCGCGACTGCCACCGTCTCCTGGACACAGAGGACGAGTTCGCCGCATACGTCACGGCGCTGCGCACCGCTCAGAGACGCAAACGGAACCTGATGCGCCTGATGGACGAACACGGTCTGTGAGCCGGTACGGCGGCATCTCTGCCACCGGATGGTGCTCTTCTGCGCTTTTCAGGTGAACAGCCGTGAGGGTTCTTCAGGCTGATCGCATTGTCAGTCCCCTCTGCCATCATCTCGCCATGCTCGACGACGCCTTGGTGGCCGAATCCCGTAGGAACGACTTGGACCTCGCAGCACGGCTCATGCGCGCGCTGACCGATCCGGACTTCGCACTTGAGGAGCGGGACAGGCACCCGGATCTGTCGCAGGTCTCCGACGAGGAGCTCGGCAGCCTGCTCGTGGCGGCCTACCGGGTGGACGCCTCGGCCACGCACGCGATGACGATGGTCCGCTTCGCGGTCGACGACGCAGCCGGGGAACGGCAGCCGCGTTATACGCCCGACGCGTGCCGCCGGATGTTCGAGGCACTCGTCGAAAGATTTGAGGACCGCGGCTGGGCGGACCTCACTCTGGGCCTGGGCGCGCTGGAGCACTGCACGGGACCGCTGCCCGACGTGTCCGGACCGGCCCGCACCCTGGTCGGATTCTGGCTGGAGAAGGACACCGTGCGCCAGCCGTACGCACTCCTCGCGGTCGCTGGGCTCGCTGGCGGCGGGACACTGGGCGCGGCCGTGGAGCGCCTCTCCCGTGATGTGGGCCCCATCGTCGCGGACGAGATCGCCGTCATCGCCGGCCTCGCCCCGGCCGAACAGGCGCTGTTGTCCGAGATCGACCGAGAACACAGGTTCGTTTCGCCGCTCGCGCACGCGTGGCACAGGTCGGCCGACAACCCGGCTTACGTGGCGTTCGCCCGCCGCGCGCTGGAAGCGGCGGCCGATCGCACCGACGCGATCCGGGTGGGCGAGATCCCCTACCGGGCGGACAAGGCGTTCACCGACCGTGAGGTCACCACGCTCGGACAGGCCCTGCGGGTGGCGTTGTTGCGCGACGAGTCCTGGCTCCCGGAGCTGTTCGAGCGACTGCTGCCCGGCGTCACCCTGGCCCCGACGACGGCGAAGACACTTCCGTCTCAGGCCCTGCTGTACGAGGTGGTCCGCGCTGCGCAGGACTTCCCGACGCCCGAGCTGGTGTCCGCGATCCGCACCGTGCGCCGGACCGTCCGGCACGCCGGGGTGCCCAAACAACTCGACAAGATGCTCAAGAAGGTCGACGCGGCCCTGGCCGAGCGCACCGAGGTGGCGCTACGGCTGCCGAGGCTGGATTTCGACACCGCACCCGTCAGCGCCTGCGCCGCGGGCGGCGTCCTGCGCCGGAAGGTCGGGGACTACCGAGCCGTCGTCACGGTCACCGACGTTGCCACATTGACCTGGGAGAAGGACGGCCGCCCGCTGCGCAGTGTCCCGGCGACGGTCCGCCGCGACCACGCCGCCCCCGTCAAGGAGTTGCGTGACCTGGTGAAGCGGGTGAACGCCCAACTCGTCACCCTCGTACGCGCGCTGGAGGGCGGCTTCACCGTCGAGGCCGGCCATCCCTACGGCTGGTGGCGCACCGAGTTGGCCGGGCACCCCCTCGCCCGGACCCTCATACGCCGGCTGATCTGGGAGATCGAGGTCGCCCCCGGCGAGTGGCGGGCCGTACTGCCCGAAACGGACGAAGACCTTCCCGACGCGCCCGACGACGCCTCCGTAAGGCTCTGGCACCCCATCCGCTCCGAGCCGGACACTGTACGGGCCTGGCGGGACCTGCTCCTCGAACGGCGGATCCGGCAGCCGTTCAAGCAGGCCTTCCGCGAGATCTACCTCCTCACCCCCGCCGAGGAGCAGACCCGCGTCTACTCCAACCGCTTCGCCGCGCACCTTGTCCACTACCGCAAGATGTTCGCCCTGTTCCGGGCTCGTGGATGGAACAGCGACCTACTCGGCCCCTGGGACGGCGGGGACGGCGACGCGGCCGAGCGCACCCTGGCGGCGGGGGAGTGGCGGGTCCGCTTCTTCCACACCTGGGCCGACTGGGCCGGCGGCGACGAACTGGCCTCGACCGACCAGGTGCGCTTCGACCACCGAGTGGAGGGCGCCTGGCGCGAGGCGCCGCTCGCAAACGTGCCACCACTGATGTTCAGCGAGGCGATGCGCGACGTGGACCTCTTCGTCGGCGTGACCTCGATCGCCGCCGACCCTGACTGGACCGACGGCGGCCCCCGGCGTACCTACTGGGAGCGGGCCTCCTTCGCCGAGCTGACCGAGAGCGCCGAGGCGCGCCGTGACGCCCTGGAGCGGATCCTGCCCCGCCTGAAGATCGCCGACCGGTGCACGCTCGACAGCCGCTTCCTGGTCGTCCGCGGTGATCTACGTACTTACAAGATCCACCTGGGGTCCGCCAACATCCTGATGGAACCGGACGACAGCTACCTGTGCATCGTCCCATCGCGAGGCAAGAGTGACGGCAAGGTTTTCCTGCCGTTCGAGGACGAACGACTCTCCCTGATCCTCAGCAAGGCGTTTCTGCTCGCCGCCGACAGCAAGATCACCGACGAGTCCATCCTCACGCAGATCAAGCGAGGTACCTGATGGCCGCCGTGACCTTCCGGGACGAGTCCGCGACGGGCAAGCCCGTCAGCGAGTGGGAGGTCGCCGGGCTGCCCGAACGGATGACCGTAGGGGAGCTGATCAGGCTCCGGGTCCGCGAGGAGGTCGCCCGGTACAACGCCCGCCCGGGCAACCACTTCAACGGCCTCGTACGCCCTGACGACGCAGAGACGGAGCTGAACGGCTACCGACTCCGCGAACCCCGCCGCATCGACTGGGAGCGCCAGGCCGAGATCGCCGAGCGCGCCTTTCTGGCCAACGGCTTCTTCGTGCTGGCCGGGGACCGCCAGGTGGAGGACCTCGACGAAGTCGTGGATCTCACGGCCGACCCCGACCTGGTCTTCATCAAGCTCGTCGCGCTCGTCGGCGGCTGAGAGACGTGCCCGTGGGTAAGCCGGAGCCGGGCGGCAGAGCAAGGCCGAGAACTGTGAATCCGAGAAGCACGTCGGCTGGCCGTCCTTCTACGACCCGAAGGACACCGACGCGGTCGAGCTGATCGAGGACCGTTCGCACGGGATGGTGCGCACCGAGGTGCGGTGCGCGCGCTGCGGGTCGCATCTCGGGCACGTCTTCGAGGGCGAGGGGTATCCGACGCCCACGGACCAGCGCTACTGCATCAACTCCATCTCCCTGCGTCTGACCGCTGACGAGGACTGACCGTCCTAGTCCGCCGTCCTGGCGTACGTGTAGGGGGCGGCGACCGCGCCGCTGTGGTGATCGGCGGCGCGCAGGGCGGCGGTGAGGCGTTCACGTGGCCTCATGCCGAGGCCGGCGGTGGCGTGGAGGGCGCCGAGGGCGTACTCGTCGCCGCAGCCGACCGCGGCGTACCCGTCGGCGGACTCGCTGACCTGGTAGTCGCCGTGGATGGCGAAGAGCCGGCCGTGGATGCCCACGAGGAAGCTGCCGGCCTGCTCCTGCTCGGACTCCTTGCGCGCCCAGCCGCCGTCCTTGAGGCAGGTGCGGACCGCGTTGACGAAGGTCGTGGCCATGAAGCGGTAGAGGGCACCTTCCGGATGCGGGGCCTTGAGGGCGTAGTGCAGCAACTGGCCCATGCGGAAGGAAGTGGTGTACCCGAGGACGTAGGGTCCGTTGGTGAACACCTTGGGGTCGCGGCAGATGGTGAGCCGGTACCCGTCACTGCCCGCGGAGTCCCCGGCCAGATGTACTCGCTTGCGGTGAACCAGGCCGACGATGACGGTCAAGTCAGCACCCCCGTAGTGGTGTTGAGGGGTCGGTGACCGCCTCGGGGCATTTCTGCCCGCCGACGGCGCGGAGTCACCGCTTCCGTTCAGCGGTGGTTCATCAGCAGCTCTGTGCCGCGTCCGACTCGGCGGGACGGCCGAGCGGTCTCGCGGGGTGCGCCCGGCCAGGTGCCCCGCGTCCGTGGCGTCTGCTGCGCGGTGGGCGCTGGGGCCAGTACAGGACGTAGGCGGCGGAACCGGCCGCGAAGGCCAGGCGGATGAGGCCCTGGGCGGAGTCCGAGGGGATGAACAGGGCGCTGCCGTACAGGGAGATGAGGGCGAGCCAGCTGACCCACGGGACCAGCCGGCGCTGGCCGATCGAGTCCCAGATCAGAGTGCCGAGGAGGACCGAGGCGTTGTAGTACGTGTACACGCTCGGGTCGAGGACGATGCGGGCGTCGGCGGCGAGCAGCACGACCGCCGGCCAGCGGTGCCGGCGGACGGCCAGGGCGCCCAGGGCGATACCGAGGGCCATCTGGGCGGGGCGGTCCCACCAGGGGGTGGCGGCGTCGTGCACGCCGAACCAGCGCAGGGCCGAGGCGGGCTGGTTCGGGATCGTGAAGCGGGCGGCGGCCAGGGTGTCCAGGTGGGTGAGGTAGAAGGGCAGCCACGCCACGGCCACCAGGCCGGCCGCCCAGGCGGCGGAGCGCAGGCGGGCGGGGCGCGGCAGGGCCAGCAGCAGGGGCAGGAAGCCGACCGCCCAGGGTTTGGAGTCCACCGCGAGGGCCAGGAAGACGCCCACGGCTGTCGCCTTGCCGCGTACCAGCGCCCGTACGGCGAGGGTGGTGAAGAACAGCGCCAGGACGTCGTCCAGGTGTGCAAAACGCACCGAGACCTCCACCCACATGGGGATGAAGGCCGCTCCGGCGATCAGCACGCGCTGCTGGAGGCGTTTGTGGTTGAGGCCCGTGCCCCGGTAGTGGTCGGCGGCGGCGCGGCCGACCAGTACCAGCATGTACAGGCCCAGACCCGACATGAACGCGTCGGCGAGCTTCTCGCCGAGTTCGGCGGGGAACGGGGCGAACAGCCCGGCGACCAGGAAGCTGACCGGGCCGATCTGCAGCTCGGGGTGGTTGGCGTAGAGGGCGAGGCCGCCGCCGGGGATCTGGTGGAAGAGCAGTTGCTGACCGGTTCTCAGGTAGTGCCAGGACACCGCTCCGTGGCGTTCGGCCACCACGAACCAGGCCGCCGTCCACAGGGCCAGCAGCGCGATGTGCAGGCGAACCGGGTAGCCGCCGATGCGGCCGATCCGTGCCCCGTCCCCGGGCACGGCTGTCACCGTCTTCCGCTTCCGCACGCTCCGTCCTCCCCCTCGGCCCGCGCCCGGCATCGGGACGGCCGAGGTCGCGGGTGCTGCCCCATCACTCCTGTAGAGGGGGGCTCGGCCCGGCGGGTTGCCTGTCCGGGCCCGCGAGTGCCGGGCCCGATCGGGCCGGATGCGGTCGCTCCGTGTCGCCTGGCGGTACGGCACCTGCTCGTCACACCGGCCTTGCGGGACTGCCGCAGGGACCGCGTGCCGAAGCCCGACGGTCCGAGCTTGCCTTGATGAATCATTCATCCAGTGAAGTGTTGACTTATGGATGAACAAGTCAGAACAATCCATGAGGTGACCTCCGAGCAGCTGTCCGTGGGCCCGGCCCTGTCCTCCGTCTCCTCCGACCTGGACGAGGCGGTCCACCGCTGTCTCGTCGCCGGCTTCGAGGGCACGACGACCTTCCCCGACACCCTCAAGCGGCTCATCGACCGCGGCCTGGGCGGCGTCATCCTGTTCACCCGGAACGTGCGCGACGCGGAGCAGGTCCGCGAGCTCACCGACGCACTGCGGGCCATCCGCCCCGATCTGCTGGTGGCCATCGACAACGAGGGCGGCGGCATCGGCCATCTGGTCGCCGCCGGCGCCCCAGAGGTCCCCGGCTCCTACGCCCTCGGCGTCGCCGACGACCCGAACCTGACCGCCCGCTGCGCCGACGCCCTCGCCGGCCATCTCGCCACCCTCGGCATCACCGCCTCGTACGCCCCCGTCGCCGACCTCCAGCGCCGGGCGGACAACCCGATCGTGCGCACCCGCTCCTTCGGCGCCGCCCCGGAGCTCGCCGCCCGCCATCTGCGCGCCTGGATCACCGCCACCGAGGCACGGGGTGTCGCCTCCTGCGCCAAGCACTTCCCGGGCCACGGCGGCACCGAGACCGACAGCCACCACGACCTCGCGGTCGACCCGCGGCCCGCCGACGAGCTGCGCGCCGACCTGGAACCGTTCCGCGCGGCCGTCGCCGCGGGCGTGCCCATGCTGATGAGCGCCCACGTCGTCTACCCGGCGCTGGACGCCAACCGCCCCGCCACCCTCAGCCGCCGCATCCTCGGCGACCTGCTCCGCCACGACCTCGGCTTCGACGGTGTGCTGGTCAGCGACGCCCTGGAGATGAGGGCCATCGCCGACCGCTACGGCGAGGCGGCCGGCGCGCGCATAGCCCTCGCCGCGGGCGCGGACCAGGTGATCGTCGCCGTGCCGGATCTGGAGGTCACCCTGACCTGCCGGGACGCGGTGCTCGACGCCGTGGACTCCGGCCGGCTCTCCGAGGAGCGGGTGTGGGAGGCGGCCGGGCGGGTACGGCGGCTCGCCCAGCGCTATGCGACCCCCGCCGGGGTGGTGGCCGCCTGGGACGCCGGAGCCGGAATGGAGGCCGCGCGCCGCGCGGTACGCAGCCGGGCGCTGCCGCGTGCGGTACGCGGCGCGCATGTCGTCGACCTCTTCCCGCCGCCGCACCCGGCCCTCAACTGGGGTGGCGAGGACCTCCTGACCGAGCTGCGGCCCCTCGACCCCGCGGCGAGCGGTACGGCGGTGAGCGGGGAGCCGGCGGATCCGGCCGCCCTGGTTGACGGGATCCTGCGGATCTGTGCGGCCGCGCCGCTGGTCGTGGCTACGTGCGATGCCGGGTTGCATCCCTGGCAGGCCTGGTTCCGGGAGGCTCTGCTGGCCCGGCGGCCGGACGCGGTGCGGGTGGACACCGGGCTGCCGGAGGGGGGTGACCTGTGCTCGTACGGGCGGGGGCGGGTCAATCTGCGGGCCGTGGCGGAGGTACTGAGCGGTCTGCGGGAAGCGGGATGAACCCGCGGGCCGGTGGGGGCTGGTCGCGCCCCGCGGCGGAGCCGCATATCGACACGGCCCCGCGCCCCTTCAGGGTGTTGCGGCCTACGGCAGTCGTACGTTCTGCGTGATTCCCCGCGACGCCAAGTACTCCTTGTCGTCGGCCCGTTCCGCCGGCAGCACCGCCGGGCGTTCGCCCTGCCTGCGCAGTCGCATCCACGCGTCGAAGTACGCCCCGCCCGGACCCGACACGGAACGTGTGGCGGGCGTGCAGTCCAACACCAGGGCGGTGGTGCGCGGTTGGGGGGAGGCGGGCTTCGCGCGCAGTTCTGCGATCGTGTCCGCGAGGGCGGTGGCGATCGGCTTGGGGCGGCCCGCCGCGTCGAACAGGCCCAGGGTGTACTCCAGCTCCGGATAGTCGGCCAGCGAGCGGTCCACGTCGTGGGAGCACCACCACGTCACGCCCCAAAGTCCCTGGCAGTCGGCCGCGTTGAGGACCGTGGCGCGGGCGAAGTCCGGGGCGTCGGCCGCCGGGATGTGCGGTTCGGGGGCGCCCGTCTCCTGGACCCAGACGGGGCGGGACGGATCGGTGGCGTACGCCTTCGCGAGTTCCGTGCCGTACTCGGCGAGGTGCCGCACCTCGAAGGAGGCGGGCCCGTAACGGCGGGCGCAGTTGGCGGAGAACACCCAGGGGTGCACGGTCGTCACATCGCCCTTGCGGGCCGAGGCCTCGGGCGTGAACGGGTGGTCGTCGCCGTACCAGGCGGCGTCGTACGCGGAGTGGGTGGCCAGCTGCCCGGGGCGCAGGCCCTCCCGGGCGGCCGCCAGCAGCGTGTCGAGGTAGTGGTCGACCTCGGCCGGTGTCACCGGGTTGTGCTCGACCAGGTTGTTGAGCTCGTTGCCGAGCTGGAGGCCGATGAGGTTCGGGCGGTCGGCGAGGGCGTGGGCGAGCGTGCGCAGCAGCTCGGCCTGCGCTTCGACGGCCTCCGGGTCGGTGAAGACGTTGCGGTGGTGCCAGCTGCGGGTCCACTCCGGGTAGAAGTCGAAGCTGGACAGATGGCCCTGCACGCCGTCCACCATGACGTCGAGGCCGGCCTCGGCCGCGAGGTCGACCAGCTGCGCGAGCTGGTCGACGGCGGCGGTGCGGATGAGGGTGCGGTTGGGCTGGAGCAGCGGCCAGAGGTGGAAGGCCCGGATGTGGTCGAGTCCCAGCCCCGCGATCTGGGCCAGGTCCTCACGGGCGTGCCGCGGGTCGAAGTCGTGCCAGGCGTGGAACCAGCCGCGGCGGGGCGTGTAGTTGACGCCGAAGCGGAGCGTGGGGATGGGATCCTCCTCGGGGCGCCGACCCCGCGGGGTCGGGGGCTTGTCCTCGCTGAATGTATCAA
This sequence comes from Streptomyces sp. NPDC001492, assembly GCF_053597275.1. Lineage (NCBI taxonomy): Bacteria > Bacillati > Actinomycetota > Actinomycetes > Kitasatosporales > Streptomycetaceae > Streptomyces > Streptomyces sp. NPDC001492. The sequence goes on from NZ_JBSFHW010000004.1 coordinate 151,594, forward strand.
CCACCATGGTCGATGATGAATAACGATTTCAACCAGGAGTCCGGCGGCGGCCGGGGCTCCGGGGAACCGGACCTGGTGCTCGGCCTCGACGCCGGCGGCACCCGCATCCGCGCGGTTCTCGCCGCCGCGGCGGACGGCCACGTGCTTGGTGAGGGCGCCGCCGGTCCGGGCAACGCCCTCACCGTCCCACTGCCCCGGCTCACCGACCACCTTGCCGAGGCCGTCGCCCGGGCGGTGCCGAAGCCCGCGCGCGGCCGGGTCGCGGCGGTGGCCGGCGGTTTCGCCGGCGCCACGGGGGCGACGGAGGACGACCCCGGCCGCCTCAACGCGCTCACCGCCCTGACCGCCGCCCTCCGCCGGCTCGGCATCACCACCGGCTCGATCGGCATCAGCAGCGACATCGAGGCGGCCTTCGCCTCCGCCCCCGGCACCCCGGCCGACGGGCTCGCCCTGGTCGCCGGCACGGGCGCGGTCGCCATGCGCATCACCGGCCGCCGCTGCACGGCCACCGTCGACGGCGACGGCTGGCTCCTCGGCGACGACGGCAGCGGCTTCTGGATCGGCCGCGAGGCGGTCAGGGCCGCCCTGCGGATGGCGGACGGACGGGGTGGGGCGACCGCCCTGGCCGAGGCGGTGGGGCGGACGCTGGGGCTGCCGGAGGAGGTGCTGCCGCGCGGAAGGGCACCCTGGGCGCCGCGCGGAGGGCCCGCCCCGGGGGCGCCTCACGATGGCCCTGCTCCGGCTGCCACCGGTGGCAGTCCTGGCGCGGATGCCGTCCGTGGTCGTTCCGGCGGACGGCACGAGGACCCGGTCGGCCCGCCGTGCGGCACCCCCGCAGCGCCGGAAGGCGGCTCCGATGTGCGGGGCGGCGGACGGCAGGGCGGGCCCGGTGGTGCGGTGCGTACCCCCGCGGTGCCGGAAGGCGGCTCCGATGTTCCGGGCGGCGGACGGCAGGGCGGCCCCGGCACTGCGGCGCGTACCCCCGCGGTGCCGGAAGGCGACTTTGCCGTCTGGTCACTCGCCGACCGTGAGGCCTACCGCATGCGTCTGCTCCCCGTCGTCATGGCCGAACCGCCGACCCGGCTGGCCCGGCTCGCTCCACTGGTGGCCGAGGCGGCCCGGGAGAAGGACCCGGTGGCCGCGGCGATCCTCGACGAAGCAGCCGGTCAACTGACCGAAACGGTGCGGGCTTTGGCGCCGCAGCCGGGTGAGCGCGTGGTCGCGACCGGCGGTCTCCTCGGCCCTGAGGGCCCCCTCACCGCCCGTCTCACCACCCGCCTCCAGGCTCTCGGCCTCAGCCTCGACTGGGTGGCCGACGGCTGCGCAGGCTCCGTCGCCCTCGCCCGCCTCCTCCTGTGACCGGGACCCACGCAGCAGACCGACGCCCATGCGGTCCGACCGACACCACCCGCGAACCCCGACCGATGCCGGCCAGCCCCCACGGCACCGGACCGACACCCGCTGAGCCCGACGGGCATGCGCGACGCCCGCACCGGCACCCATGACGCCGGACCGGCACCCGCCACGTCCGACCGAGACCCCCGAAATCCCCTCCGCAAGCGACGAAAGGACCGGCCGCATGCCGAAGCAGGAGCGCGCGGCCGACCGCGCCGAGGACACGCGACGGGGGCGTCCCCTCTACCGGGATCCCGATGCCCCCGTCGACGCCCGTGTCGGTGACCTGCTCGCCCGCATGACACTGCGCGAGAAGGTCGGTCAGCTCAACCAGCGCATGTACGGCTGGGACGCCTACCGTCGCAGCCCCGGCGGTGCATACGAACTCACCGAGGCGCTGTACGCCGAGACCGACCGTTTCGAGGGGCTCGGTGCCCTCTACGGGCTGATGCGCGCCGACGCCTGGTCCGGTGTCGACCACGGCAGCGGGCCCGGCGGCCGGGACAGCGCGGCTCTCGCGGAGCTGGTGCAGCGGCACGTTCTCGAACGCAGCCGGCTCGGCATACCCGCGTTGTTCGTGGAGGAGGTGCCGCACGGCCACATGGCCCTGGACGGCACGGTCCTCCCCGTCAACCTGGCGGTCGGCGCCACCTGGGACCCCGCGCTGTACGAGCGTGCCGCCGCGCACGCCGCGGCCGAACTCCGCGCCCGTGGCGGCCACTTGGCCCTGGTCGCGGCGCTCGACATCGTCCGCGACCCCCGCTGGGGCCGTACCGAGGAGTGCTTCGGCGAGGACCCGTACCTCGCCGCCCGGATGACCCGGGCACTGGTGCGCGGCATGCAGGGGGAGCCCGCCGAGTACTTCGCCGACGACAAGGCCCCCGTCGTCCTCAAGCACTTCGCCGGGCAGGGCGCCACCGTCGGCGGCCGCAACTCCGCCGAGTCCGAGCTCGGCCCGCGGGAACTGCACGAGATCCACCTGCTCGCGGCCCGCGCGGGCGTCACTGCCGGGGCCGCCGCCGTGATGGCCGCGTACAACGAGGTCGACGGGATGCCGTGCTCCGGCAACCACGCCCTGCTCACGGGGCTTCTGCGGGAGAGCTGGGGCTTCGACGGGCTGGTCATGGCCGACGGGCTGGCCGTGGACCGGCTGGCCCGCATCACCGGCGACAAGGTCTCCGCGGGTGCCCTCGCCCTCGACTCGGGTGTCGATCTGAGCCTGTGGGACGAGGGCTTCACGCATCTGGAGGAGGCCGTGGAGAGGGGGCTCGTCGAGGAGTCCGTCCTCGATGCCGCCGTCGCCCGCGTCCTGCGCCTGAAGTTCCGTCTCGGGCTCTTCGAACGTCCCTGTGGCGGTGGTGAGTTGCCGTCTCCGGAGCAGGGCCGCAACCTGAGCACCGCCCTGGCGCGCGCCTCGGTCACCCTCCTCCACGACCACGGCGGCGCCCTCCCGATACCGGCGACCGTCTCCCGTATCGCCGTCCTGGGACCCCAGTCCGCCACCGCTGCCCACCAGTCCGGCGACTACACCGCCCCGCAGCGCACCGGCAGCAGTGTCCTCGACGGGCTGCGCAAGCTGGCCCCGCCCGGCACCGACATCCGGTACGCCCGCGGCTGCGCCCTCACCGGCGGCGATCTCTCCGGCATCCCCGAGGCGGTCGCCGCGGCCGCCGCCTCCGACGTCGCCGTCCTGGTGCTGGGCGGCAGCAGCGCCCGTAGCCCCGAGACGGACTTCGCCGCCAACGGGGCCGCGCTCACGGCCGCTTCGGAGATGACCTGCGGAGAAGGCGTCGACCTCGCGGGGCTGCGGCTCGGCAGGGCCCAGTACGTCCTGCTCGACGCCGTCGTGGCGACCGGCACGCCGACCGTCGTCGTCCTGGTCCAGGGCCGCCCGCACCTCGTGCCCGAGACCCCGGCCGCCCTGCTCACCGCCTGGTACCCGGGCCCCTGGGGCGGCGACGCGATCGCCGAGGTGCTGCTCGGACACGCGGCACCCGCCGGCCGGCTCCCCGTCTCGATGCCCCGCTCGGCCGCCCAGCTCCCCGTCCACTACAACCACAAGGACACCGAGTACGGCGGCTACGTGGACGAGAGCGCCGAGCCGCTGTACTCCTTCGGCCACGGGCTGTCGTACACCAGCTTCGCGTACGGCCCGCCGCGCACGGACGGGCACACCGTCACGGTCGACGTCACCAACACCGGTGCGCGGTCGGGCCGTACCGTCGTGCAGGTCTATCTGCGGCGGCTGATCACGTCCACCTGGCCGCGCACCCTCGAACTGTTCGCGTTCGAGGGTGTCGACCTGGTGCCCGGCGAGTGCCGTTCGGTCACCTTGCCGCTCGACAGGGACCGACTCGCCGGGACCAGGACCGTGGAGATCCGGGTCGCGGAGTCCGCGCGGGCCGCGCTCACCGCCGTACCCGGCGTGCTGGAGCTGACAGCTTTCAGAGCTTGACCGCTCCCGCCGAGACGCCCCTGTAGAACCACCGCTGGGTGATCACGAACAGCACCAGCACCGGGATGACGGAGATCACCGAACCGGCCATCACCACCCGCTGGTCGTAGCCGAACGACGAGCTCTGCAGCCGGGACAGGCCCAGCGTCAGCGTCATGTGGTTCTCCGAGCGGAGCACGATCAGCGGCCAGAGGAAGTCGTCCCAGGCGCTGATGAAGGTGTTGATGGTGACCACCATGATCGCGCCCCACGCGGACGGCAGATACAGGTACCGGAACCGCTGCCACTCGTTCGCGCCGTCGAGCATCGCGGAGTCCTCGATCTCCCGCGGTACGGCCAGGAACGCGCCGCGCATCAGCAGGACGTTGATGGCGCCCACGAAGCCGGGCAGCCACACGCCCACCAGGTTGTCGACCAGACCCAGGTCGCGGATGCTGAGGAACAGCGACACCATGATCGACTCGAAGGGGAACATCATGGAGGCGACCAGCACCACCCAGACCGCCTTGCGGCCCTTCCAGCCGGGCTTGGAGAGCATGTAGCCGGCCGTGGTGGAGAAGACGAGCTGGCCGACGATCGACAGGACGACCACGATCAGGCTGTTGCGGATGTACGTCGCCACCGGCACCTGCGAGAAGACCTCGCGGTAGGCCCGCAGGGTCGGGTGGTGCGGCAGCAGGGAGGCGTCCGCGCCGAAGACGTCCTCGCCGACGCCCTTCAGCGACGCGAGGAACTGCCAGACCAGCGGGCCGACCGTGATGCCAAGCACGAGGAGCAGCAGCAGGTAGCGGACGACCAGTTCGCGGGGACGGCCGTACTCCCGCCAGCGCGGCATCAGCCGCCGGGGCTTCTCGACGGCGGTCGTCATGCCTCGTCCTCCTTCGTCAGGCGCTGCGCGAGCAGGGTCAGGCCGAGAGTGAGTACGAACAGGGCGACGCTGACCGCGGAGCCGTAGCCGGCGTTGCCGGTGATCGGGTCGAGGCCGACGTCGCGGATGTAGAAGGGCAGGGTGCGGTCGGCGCCGCCGGGGCCGCCGGTGGAGCTGCCCAGCATGAAGATCTCCGTGAACACCCTCAGGCAGCCGATGCCGGTGAGCGTGCCGACCAGCATCATCGCCTGGCGCACGCCCGGCACGGTGATGTGCCAGAAGCGGCGGACCGCGCCGGCGCCGTCCATCTGCGCCGCCTCGTGCAGTTCCTTGGGGACGTTCCCGAGCGCGGCCAGGTAGAAGATCATGTACCAGCCGAGGCCCTTCCACAGTGTCAGGCCCATCGCGGAGAAGAGGATGAGCCAGGAGTCGGAGAGGAACGGGACGGCGGACCTGATCAAGTGGGCTTTCTCGAGCCAGGTGTTGACCAGTCCGTCGTCGGCCAGCAGCCACTGCCAGCTCAGGCCCACGACCACGCTGGAGGCGAGGACCGGCGTGTAGAAGGCGGAGCGGAAGAAGCCGATGCCGGGGAGGTTCTTCTCCACCAGGACGGCCAGCATCAGCGGCAGCAGCACCATCAGCGGGACGACGACGACCGCGTACAGGATGCTGTTGCGGGTCGCCAGCCAGAAGTCCGAGTCGCCCAGCATCCGGGTGTAGTTGTCCAGCCCGACGAAGCCGGCGGCGCCGCCCAGCGGCTTGGCGTTCGTGAACGACAGGATGACGGTGTTGAGGAACGGGAAGACCCCGAACACCACCGCGCACACGATCGCGGGCGCGGTCCACAGCCAGGGCAGCCACCAACGGCGGTACAGCGCCGCGCCGTTGGCGCCCGGCGCGGGGCCGGGCAGCAGGGCCCGGCCGATGCGGCGGATGCCGGACGGGGCCGTGCCCGGCACGGCGGCAGTACGCCCCGTACCAGGCACGGTCACCGGCTCAGCGGTCTCGGTCGCCACGCTCAGCCCGCCTGCTTCAGCAGCTCGTTCGCCTTCGCCTGGGCGTCCTTCACGGCCTGCGCGGGGCTCTTCTTGCCCTGCATGGCCAGCTGCACCTGTCCCACGATCGCGTTCTGCACGGCCGGGGAGAGGTTGGTCTGGTTGGTGTCGGCCGTCTTGAGCTGGTCGGCGACCAGCTTGCGGGCCTGGGAGAACGGGTCGCTGCCGGTGACCTTCTGGAAGAACGGGTCGTTCAGCGAGGCCGTGGTCGTCGGGAAGATCACCACGTTGGGGTCCTTGCACCAGGCCGTCTGGTTCTCGGCGTTGGTGAGGTACTCGGCGAAGGCGAGTGCCACCGGCGCGTGCTTGCTGGTCGCCGCGACCGAGATGTACTGCGGGGCACCGGCGGAGGCGCGGCCGAGCGCGTCGTAGGGCTGCTGACCGACAGCCGTCTTCGCGTAGATCGACGGGCTGTTCTGCTTCACGAAGCGCACGAAACTCGGGTTCGTCGAGCCATAGGCGACCTTGCCCTGGCTGTAGGGCGTGGACGGGTCGTTGCTGGAGGACAGCGAGTCCTTCGGCATCGCGCCCTCCTTGTACAGCTTCGCCATCCAGGCCACCCACTGGGTGGTCCTCGGATCATTGGCGAAGACGGCGGACTTGCCGTCCGCGGACAGCGTCTTGATGTTCATCTGGTCGAAGTCCGACGGTATGCGCCAGATCGGGTTGGCCATCGTCGCGTAGAACTTGCCCTTGCCCGCCTTGGCGACCTTCTCGTAGTCGGCGAACAGTCCGAACAGCGTGGTCGGCGGCTTCGCCGGGTCGATGCCCGCCTTGTCCAGCAGGTCCTTGTTGTACGTCAGCAGGACGCCGCCGGTGTACCAGGGGAGCGTGGTGTGGATCGCCGAGCCGGAGGCGTCCTTGAAGGTGGCGGACTTCCAGAACGACGGCACGAACGGCTTCGCGACCTGCGGGTCCTTCACGCTCAGGTTCAGCAGGTAGCCGGCCTTGGTGAGGGCGGTCGCGGTCGGGGCGTTGACGTTGATGACGTCCGGCAACGTACAGGCCTGGGCGTCGGCGACGGTCCGCTGGGTGAAGGTGTTGTCGCCCGGGTCGTCGATCCACTTGACCTCGGCGCCGGGGTGGGCCTTCTCGAAGGAGGCGATCACTCCGTTGAAGAAGCTCCCGAAGTCTTTCTTCAGGTTCGTCGTCTGGAAAGTGATCCGGCCCTTGACGTCACCTGTCAGCTTGCCCGAGCCGACGTTGCCCTTGTCGACCTTGCAGCCCCCGGCGGTGCCGTCCCCGCCGCCGGAGCCGCCGGACAGGCCGCAGCCGGCCGCCGTCAGCGTCAGGGCGATGATTCCCGCCACGGATGCGGTGAGTCTTCCAGCGCGCATGTCCACCCTCCTGGGACCAGCCGAGGGCTGGTTCAATCAACCAACTTCGACTCCGATTGATGAAAAGGTGGACCAGAATTCATCGGAGGTCAATGGTTTGCCGTGTTGCGTTTCGGTTCCGCCCGTGGTTCCGTCCGTGACTCAGTGGCGGTGCTCGTGGTCCGGGTGCGCGGGGTCGCCGGGGTGCTCGTGCCCCGCGGCGTACACCACGTCGGCCCGTGCCTGGTCGAACCAGGCGAAGAAGGCACGTCGCCCCGCGGCGCGGCGCAGTTCCCGCGCGATGCCCTCGCGGACCTGTTCGTACGGCAGGAAGTCCGCGGGCGCCGCACGACCGAAGGGGTCCACCCCGCGCCGCAGCGCGTCCGGGGTGAGGAAGCGGTCCCGGTTGCGGTCGTAGTAGTCCTGTACGGCTTCCTCGGGGATGTGCTGCTCGGCCTCCAGCTCGGCGAGGAGGGTGCGGGCGGCGGGGGAGTGGGCGAGGGCGGCTGCGACGATGCTGCCCATGTCCGCGACGTCGTTTTCGGCCACGGCCAGCAGTTGTGTCGGGGACACCTCTTCCACGGGGGCCAGCCCCCGGTCCTCGCAGGCCCTTCGGGCCAGTTCGTCTGCGACGACGACCTGGGTCGCCCAGCGTCTGCGTTGGCGCTCCGCGCGGGCGGGGGCGGATAGTGCCTCGTTGTGTCGGTGGTTGACTGACTCGCCGTCGTGGCTGGTCGCGCCCCGCGGCGGAGCCGCTGATGAATACAGTCCCGCACCCCTGACGGGGCGCTCCGGCACCGTCTCCAGGAAGGCGTCGACGCGGTTTTTGGGGAGCGGTTCGCCGTGTACGACTGCTGCGTGGTCTGTCATGGCGTTATCTCCAGTTCCACGGCCTTCGTGTAGGCGACGTGGCCGTGCCAGGCGGTCTTTGCCAGCAGCCAGTACGAGCCCGGCGGTATCGCGCTGCCGTTCACGTCGATGGTGGAGTTCAGTTGCTCGCCCGCTGCGATCGTGAAGCCCTGGCAGCCCGGGGTGACCCCGGGCCAGGTTCCCCAGGAGGAGACCGCCCACAGGGTGCCGTTGATGGGGCCGTGGGTGGTGTTGTGCAGGGTCACCGGAACGCGGACGCGTTCGCCGGTCCTGACCGTGATTCGGTCAACTCCTAGATCTGTCATGAGAGTTGGACCGGCCTGCCCGCCCGGTACGTCGACGGCCGCGACGTCCTCGTACGTCTGCCCCTCGTACGACAGCCGTGCCGCCAGCCAGTGCCGGCCGGGTGGTGCGTCGGGCGGCGGTGTCACCGTGACCTCGGTGAGGGTGAAGCCGCCGGGGGCCAGTGCGTAGGGCAGTGCGGCGGGATCAACGGACCAGTCGGGCGGGGCCTCCACGGTCACCGTGCCCGAGACGGGGGCGTCGGTGAGTTCCGAGGAGATCCGGACGGTCGCGTGGAAGGGGCCGCCGGAGGCGGTGAGCGTCGTCGGTGAGATGTACACCGCGAGCGGCATGTTGCCGCGGGGTGCGGGGCCGGAGTTGTGGAGCCAGTAGCGGGTGTGGACCGGCTGCGCGGGCTCGTGGGCGGCGACGCCGGGGCCGTACGGGCTTCGGGAGCCCTCGGTGGGTGTGGCCAGGACCGTGGTGACCTCGAACCCGGTCAGGCCGAGGGAGAGCGCTCCGTGTTCGTCCGGCGCCAGTTGTTCCCGGGGTGTTTCCAGTACGTCGGTGCGGGCGCCCCGCGTCCAGGGCCGCGGTCCCTCCGCTCGCGCCCGTACCGGACGGCCGTTGACCTCGTGCATCCGCACCACGACCCCGCGCTCCGGGTCCGCCGGTGCCACGCTCCCGCGGGCGAGCGGGGAACCGGCCGGCTTGAGGGCGTCGAGCAGCACCTCGCCCGCCGGTTCGAGGCGCAGCAGGCTCAACTCCCTCGGCAGGGAAGCCGCTTCCGATGTCCGCCGCACACGGGCGCTCAGCGGGTGGTTGAACTCATGGCCCACGCGGGGCAGTCGCTGCTCGCGCCAGTCGCCCTCGCCGCCGACCACCGCGTACTCGAAGGTGTGGGACCAGCGTTGGAGCTGGAATCCCGAGCCGTCGGGTGCCGTGCGGCGGGGCGGGTCGACCCAGATGCCTGAGGGCCAGCCCGTGCAGGAGCGCATCAGCGACATGTAGAGGTCGCCGGAGGACGTCACGACACAGCCCGGCGTACCCCGGTTGAGGACGGCGAAGCCGCGCCCGTCCCAGGCGTCGCCCGGCGGCAGGGCCTCGCCGCCGCCGGCCGCCGTGGCCGTGACGGTCGCGTCGTCCAGGTCGGCGATCAGCGCGTCGACCGCCTTCGCGTCCCCCTCGGCGTCGGCGCCCGCCACCACCAGCAGCGGCAGCCGTTCGAGGTCGCGCAGGTCGGCCCCGGGCACCCACTCCTCGCGCAGTGAGGCGCGCGGCGCGACCCAGACGGCGGCCACGCCGCCCTCTGCGAGCTGCCGCTGCAGTTCGCGCCCTGCGGCCGGATCCCAGCCGAGTGCCTCGGCGACGAGGGAATTGCGGTCCGGGCCGCCGACGGCGATTCGGATGTCGGGCAGGTTGGAGTCGACCTCCAGGTCGCCGTAGCGCGGGCCGTCGGCGATCGTCGAGGTCGCCGTGACCCCGGCGCGCACCAGGGCGGCCGCGAGCGGCGTCCCCAGCTCACCTGCCTCGTCCCAGGAGGCGTACACCAGCTCGGCGACCCCGATCGACCGGCGGCCCAGCAACGCGCCTGTGCCGTCCCGCAGTTCGACCCGTGCCGTCGACCCGAGCCCGAACCAGGTGCCCGCCGGGTTGTCCAGCGTCCACGGGAACTCCTCGCTGTCCACGTCCACGAACCCGAAGCCGCGCCCGATCACCGCGTCGGCGACCTCGTGCACCGGCAGCCCGCCCTGTACGTCGCAGGGCCAGCGCACCCGGATCAGCCGGTCGGCGCCGTCGTAGCCGTCGACGGTCGTCGTCACGTCGACGCGCGGAACGCCGGTCCACAGCGTGAGCCGCTGTGTGTAGCGGAACAGCCCGAGGTCGGCGCGGACGGTGATCCGTGCGCCGGCGGGGGAGTGCTCGACCTCGGCCTGTGCCACCACGTCACGGCTGCGGGCGGCGGTGGTGCCCGTCGGGGTGAGGTGCCAGGGCCCCTCGCCGAAGCGCGGGTGCCTGGGGTATTCCTCCTGCACGACGAGCTCGTTGCCGATGTCCCCTGCGCGCAGCAGCTCCCGGCCCCCCTCGGTGAGGGCGCGGAGGCTGCTGACGCCGCCGCCGCGCGCGGGGTCGACCGTCACCTCGTAGAACTCGTTGCGGATGGTGGTGCCCTCGCCGGGCGCCCACTCGGGGACGGTGCCCTCGGTGAGGGGGAGGGCCTTGAGTCCCATGCCGGGCAACTCCGGCACGACGACGTGGAGTTGACCGTTCTCGCGCACCGCAGGGAGGCCGGCGGGGACGAGTCCGGGGTCGTCGACCGTGAGGACGTCCCGCCGCTGCCACGTCGAGGAGTTGAAGACGACCAGGTCGGTGCCCTCGCCCGGGGTGACCCGGTCGGCCAGCGCCTGCGTGGCGTCGGTGTGCACGGTCTCGGCCAGGTCGGCCAGCTCGCGCCAGCCGGTCATCAGGTCGATGTAGACCTGGTCGGACTCGGAGCCCGTGATGGCGTCGTGGTGGGCGCCGTAGACCAGCTGCCGCCACGCCTTGTCGAGCGCCGCGTCCGGATACGGGTGCCCGGCGACCAGTGAGGCGAGTGTCGCCCAGGCCTCCGCGTCGGCGAGCAGCGTCTCGCCGTACCGCTGGGCCTGCTTGGTGTCGATGTAGGAGACGTCCTTGCCGGTGTAGACCGGGTTCATGTCCCGTGTCTGCGGGGACGCCTTGCGGCCCTCCGCGTCGAGCTCGGCGCGCACGGCGGCGAAGAAGTCGCGCGGTGTGCCGCTGATGAAGCGCGGCCAGACGTAACGGGCGTTCCAGTCCCGGTGGATGTCCATCACCCAGCGGCACGGCGGCGCGTAGTCACCGCCGACCGGGAGCAGGACGTTGCGGGTGAGGGCGACCGACCTCAAGCCCCGGAACAGCTTGAGGGCGGCCGCCTCCGCCGCCGGCAGGGTGGGCGCGTTGTCGATCGCCCAGCCGGCGCCGTAGTGGTTGACCATGTAGGCCGTCAGCAGCCCGCGCCCCGACGGGGCGATCCAGCTGAACTCGGCCGGGAACTGCATCCGTCCGGGATCGCGCGGCTCCTCGCCGAAGACGGAGAGAGCCGGCCCCCACTGGTGGAACGGCCCGCGCGCCCACGAACTGGAGCTGATCCCCGCGTCCGCCATCAGCCCCGGGAACTGCGGATCGTGCCCGAACGCGTCCAACTGCCAGGCCGTTTCCGGCGATCCGCCCATGATCCCGCGCTGGAACCCGTCGCCGTACAGCGCGTTGCGCACGGTGGCCTCGGCGCCGGTGAGATTGGTGTTGGGCTCGTTGTAGGTGCCGCCCATGATCTCGACGCGGCCGGTGCGGATCAGCTCGCGCAGGAAGGCGCGCTCCTCCGGGAAGGAGTCCCAGTACGGCTTGAGGTAGTCGACCTCGGCGAGCACGAAGGTGTACGCGGGATCGCGGCGGGCCAGGTCGCAGTGGGCGCGGACCAGGCTCATCCCGGACTGGCCCCGTGAGTCGAAGGTCCGGGCCGGCAGACCGGTGGAGGCCGGGTCGTCGGCGACGTCCCAGGTCTCGGTGTAGGCGGCCTGGGTGTTCCACCACACCGGGTCGTAGTGGAAGTGGCTGACCATGAACATGGTCCAGCCGGGCTCGGCGGCGGTGAAGGGGACCGTGAGCGCACTGGTCCGCGCGGGGTCGCCGGCATCCTCGGCGGTGACCGTGACATGGGTGCCGGCGCCGGGGACGAGGTCGCTCGTCACGGGTGTCTCGGCGCGGACCGTGCCGTCCTCACCCGTCGTCGCGACCGTCGTCCCCGAGACGCCCGGACCGGCGACGGTGATGCGGACCGTGCGGCCCGGGGCGTGGCTCAGTTCGACGGCCATCACCTGGCGCGGATGCCCGGTCGTCCCGACGAAGAGCTCGGTCGATTCGGCAGAGGTGACGCGCATGGGTCTCCTACGAGAATGCTCGGGGAGCCCATCCTGGCATCGCCGGGATGATTCAAACAACCACCTTCACGCATTCTCGGTGGTTCATCCATGCATAACGGGCCGGGTTCACCTCGTCCGGCGGGACTTCACCGCATGCTGCGGGGCGATGTGGTCGGTGAGGGCGAGGGAGGCGCTGGCGCGCTGGTAGGAGAGCTGGCCGACCCGGACGTAGAGACAGTCGACGATCATCAGGACCGAGTGCCGGCCACCGATGCTGCCTGTACGGAAGCTGGTCTCCGAGGTGGCCGAGATGAGCCGGATGTCGGCGGCCCGGGCGAGCGGTGAGCGCGGGTCGGTGGTGATGGCGACGGTGGTGGCGCCGCGCTCCTTGGCCATCTCGAACGGTTCGAGGGTCTCGCGGGTGGCGCCGGAGTGGGAGATGCCGATGGCCACGTCGGCCGGCGTGAGCAGGGCCGCGGAGGTGGCCGCGCCGTGCACCTCGGTCCAGCCGCGGACCGCGCAGCCGATGCGGAACAGCCGGGTCTCGGTCTCCTGCGCCACCGTGCCGCTGCCGCCGACGCCGTACACATCGATCCGCCGGGCCTTGGCCAGCGCCTGGGCCGCGCGCTCGACCGCGTCGAGGTCGATCCGGTCGATGGTCTGCTGGATCGCACGCAGGTCGGCGCTGCCGACGACCTGGACGACCCGCTCCAGGCTGTCGTCCGGCGAGATGTCCGGCCCGATCTCGGCGGAACCCCAGTCGGAGACCTCGCCGCGGCCGCGCTCCTGGGCCAGCTCGATCAGCAGATGCTGATAGGAGTCGAGCCCGATGGCGCGGCAGAAGCGGGTCACCGTCGCCTGGGAGGTGCCGGTGCGGCGGCCCAGTTCGGCGGCCGAACAGTGGGTCACGGCGGCCGGATCCTCCAGGATCAGCTCGCCGACCTTGCGGAGGGATCCGGCCAGCCGGGGAAGCTCGGTGCGGATCAGTGTGGTGACGTCCGTCGAGGGCATGAAGAGAAGGTATCAGCCACCCATAGGCGGATGTATTGAATACCAGGACCACAAAAGCGAGCCATGTTCACACGTCGGCACCGGCGCATTGCTTGCTGCATGGCCATGTGATTTATTGATTCATCTATGAAGTCGGGTGGGGTGGTTCAATCCACCAGTGGGGAGTGTCGCGTGTCCGTCGAGTCTGTGAGCGCGGAGGGCTTCGCACAGGAGAGCCTGGCCGTCCTGGCGAAGATCACCGAGTCCGCACGCGGGGAGGTGGCGGGCGCCGCCGGACTGATCGCCGACTGCGTCCGCTCGGACGGCGTGATCCAGGCCTTCGGCACCGGCCACTCCCAGGCGATGGTCCTCGAAGTCGCGGGCCGGGCGGGCGGTCTGGTCCCCACCAACCGGCTCCAGATCGCCGACCTCGTCCTGTACGGCGGCGACGCCCCGAGCGTTCTCGACGATCCCCTCCTGGAGCGCGAACCCGGTGTGGCCGAGCGGCTCTACCACCTTGCGGCGCCCAGCCCCCAGGACCTCTTCGTGATCATCTCCAACTCCGGCGTCAACAACGTGATCGTCGAGATGGCGCTGGCCGCCAAGGAGCGGGGGCACCGGGTTCTGGCCATCACCTCCCTCACGCACACCAGGGCCGTCCCGGCCGGCCACCCGAGCGGGAAGAAGCTCGCCGATCTGGCCGATGTCGTGCTGGACAATCGGGCGCCGCGGGGGGACGCGTTGCTGGAGCTTCCCGGGGGTGGGGCGGTTTGTGCGCTGTCCACCCTCACCGGGGTGATGCTGGTCCAGATGGCTGTCGCCGAGGCTTCGAAGCTGCTGCTTGAGGCCGGTGAGCGGCCGCCCGTGTATGTGTCGGCCAATGTGCCCGGTGGGTTCGAGGGGAACCTCGAGTTGGAGAAGCGGTACGCCGGGAGGATTCGGCGTACCGCCAGTTGAGCCCCTAAAAGGCCAACGCGACCGCGAGTGGATATGCGCCGGTGGGGAGGGGGGCCTCTGCCTTCCCCGTGGCTGCGTCGATCGGCACCAAGGCGTTTTCGTCCGCTGTTGTGACGTAGGCCTTGGTGCCGTTCCAGTTCAGCGCCACGTCGAAGGCCGACCTGCCGACCGGGATCTGTTTGCCGGGGGCGCCCGTCACCGTGTCCACGGGGGTCACGGAGTCGCCGTTGCTCGGGCTCACCCACAGTGTCCGGCCGTCCGGGGAGAGGGCGAGGCCGTAGGCCTGGCCCGTGACCAGCAGGGTCGGCTCGGTGTCGTTCGTCGCCGTGTCGATCGGAGTGACCGTCGAACCGCCGGAGTCGGAGACGTAGACCGTCCTGCCGTCGGGTGCGGCGACCACATTGAAGGGGCTCGGGCCGACCGGGACGGCGCTCTCCGCCTTGCCCGTGGTCAGGTCGACGGGCGAGACCGTGTTGTCGTGGATGTTGGCGACGTACAGGGTCCTGCCGTCGGGTGTGATCGCCAGGTTCTCCGGTCCGGAACCGACCGGCACGGGTGTGCCCGCCGTCAGTGTGGTCGTGTCCACGGGCTGGACGGTGCCGTCCGTGTAGTTGGCGACCCAGAGCGTACGGCCGTCAGGGGTGAGGGCGAGGCCGGCCGGGACCCGGCCCACGGAGACCGTCGCGGTGACCCTGCTGTGGCCGACGTCGATCACGCTGACCGTGTTCGAACCCTGGTTGGCGGCGTACGCGGTGCGCCCGTCGGCGCTCACGACCACCTCGCCGGGGTTGGCGCCCACCGGGATGCCGGTGCTCTTGCCGGAGGAGAGGTCGATCGAACTCACCGAAGCACCACTGAAGTCGGCGGTCAGCGCCCTGGGCGTTCCCGTCCCGTCGGTGACCCGGACCGGGAGTGCCCGGCTGAGGATTCCGGTGCCGGAGACGACCAGCGAGCGGACCCCTTGCGCCGTCCCGGCGGTGACTGTGACCGTCGCCGAGGCGCTGCCACCGGCCGGGACGGTGACACTGCCCTCGGCGGGCGAGGCGGTGACGCCTTCGGGGACGGTCAGCTTCCAGGAGACCGTGCGGGAGGCGGTGGAGCGCTTGTCGGAGAGGTTGAGCGTGACCGTTTCGGTCGCGCCCGGCGCGAGGCTCAGCGAACCCGGGGCGAAGGAGGCGTCGGCACCGGGGTCGGGCGCCGTGTCCAGCATCGTCGTAGAGAGGAACGGGTCCATCACGCCCGGCGAGACCTGCTGGGGGATCGCGTCGAGTTCCTTGCGCTCGGCCCTCAGCCGGTTCCAGTACGTGGTGACGGCTTCGGTGTCGCCCTTCTTGTCGGCCAGCAGCAGGGCCACGGCGGTCCGGCCCGCGCTGCCGTAGCGGCCCAGCTTGTCCAGCCAGGCCGAAGTCTCGTCCAGGAACGCGGAGTTGGGAAGGTGGGCGCGCAGTTCGGCGGGCGTGGCTGCCATGTCCGTGAAGTACGAGGTCAGCGCGGCGGCCGCCCGGTCGAGGCCGTTGTCGTCGGCGTAGGCCTTGCGGAAGGCCGCGATGAGCTTCGTGAGTGTGGGTGATTCGGTCGCGTCCAGCTGGGAGGAGTAGTTGTTCTCGGCGAAGATGCGCAGCCAGGTCGCGGCGGAAGGCCCGGCCAGGTCGCGGACGGAGGCGAGGAAGGCCGCGCGGGGGTCGTAGGCGGCCGGGTTCCAGAGGTAGGCGGCGGAGGTGAACAGGGCCAGGCGGCCGGCCTCGGCCTGGATCATCGGGTTGGCGGTCACGCCGACGGCCTGGCTCGCCACCCCGGGTTCGCGGCCGGTGTAGGGGCCGAGGAGGAGACGGCTGGTGACGTAGTCGTTCACCGGGTAGTTGTCCCAGACCAGGATCGGGTGACCGTAGACCGAACGGGCCTGCTTCAGCTGCTCGGCGGTGATGGTCGGCGCGATCACGCCGACGCCGGTCCACTCCACGACGACGGACGGGTCCAGCTTCTCGCGCAGCGCCTTCTTGTACGGGGAGTCGGCGAGGTCGGAGTACTCCGTGGGGACCATCTCCAGGGGCTGGAGGCCGGGGTGGTGGGCGGAGAAGTCCTTCCACACCTGGTTGAGGAGATGCGCCTGGGCCGCGCCTGCCGCGCCCCCGCCCGTGCCGAACTCCTTCTCGTCGGCGTCGCAGTTCCACTTCGTGTAGCTGATGTCGTCCAGCGGGATCGCGAACGACCGCGCACCGATGTCGTACAGCGAGTCGAACTTGCGGGTGAGGGCGGCGATGTCCGACGCGGAGGAGTAGCAGACCGACAGGCCGGGGGAGAGGGCGTAGGTGAAGCGGACGTGGTTGGCGTCGGCGCGGTCGACCAGCTCCCTGAGCCCGGCCAGCTCGGCGGCCGGGTACTCGTCGCGCCATCGGGCCCGCAGATAGGCGTCGTCCTTGGGGGAGTAGACGTAGACGTTCTGTTTCGTGCGGCCGTAGAAGTCGAGCTGGGCGAGTCGCTCGGCGTGCGTCCACGGGGTGCCGTAGAAGCCTTCGACGACTCCGCGCAGAGCGGCGGTGGGCCAGTCGCGGACGGTGACCAGGGGCAACTTGCCTTTGGCGGTGACCAGTTGGCGCAGGGTCTGGGCCGCGTAGAACGTGCCCGTGGGGTCGACACCGGAGAGAGCGAGAAGGGCGCGGCCGTCGGCGCGGCCGGATGCGAGGGTGTGGCCGCCGGAGGGAAGACCGCTGGGGGACTTGGCGTGCAGGCGCTTCAAGATGCCTGCCGTGGCGGGGTTTTCCGTGGGGCCGCCGAGATAGACGGTGAGACCGGCCTTCGGAGGTCTGCCGTCGGCCCCAACGGTGGTGATGTGTGTGGCGCCGGCCCCGCGCAGGACGGAGTCGACGAGACGGTGGGCCGAGGGGTCGGTGCGGGGGCCGACGACCTCGACGACTCGTGCGGGGACGGCGAGGTGGCCCGGCGCCGTCCTCTGGATCTGCTGGGGCGTCGGCCATACCTGGGGCGGCCGGGCGGTCGGGGCGGCCGTCGCGGTGGCCGCCGTGGGGGCGGTCAGGGCGGCGGTCAGCAGGAGCGCCGCGGTCGTGAAGCGCCATGGACGTCTGGCTGGGAACATGGATTCTCCTGAGCCAAGGGTGAATGCATCCACCGTGTGATGCTAGAGATGCTGAATGCATCATTCAATGGCGCGAGGAGCCGATCTCTGCCTTGACCAAAAGGGCCTGATGTTGTGGTGTGGGTCACAGCGGGGCTAGGGTGAAAGCGCTTGGAGGACCACGCCCGGACGTACCGATCGGCGGTGCGCGACCGGGCCTGCTCCAGGTGAGGAAGTGATCTCGGTGTCCGTCGCCTGGGACGACATCGGCGGACTCGTCGATGCCCACGAACGATTCCTGGCGGGTGCGCGGGTCGAGGCGGACGTCCGGGGTTCGGTACTCAAATCCTGGAAGCGCTGCCGCTCCGCGGGGCTGGAACCCGGCCATCTGCTGGTCCCCTACGAGCAGGGCCTCACGCTGGACGAACGGTTCCTGCGCGCGGCCGACCCGGTGCTGACGAAACTGAGCGCCTCCCTGGCGGACATGGGCATGTCGATCGCGCTGTGCGACGCACGGGGCCGCATGGTGCGGCGCCTCGACGGCGATCTGCGGCTGCGCGACCGGCTGGACGAGGTGAACTTCGCCCCCGGCTTCGACGCCTCCGAGCCGGTGGTCGGCACCAACGGCGTCGGCACCGCCCTCGCCGAGCGCGGACCGATCTATGTCGTCGGCCGTGAGCACTTCGCCGACTGTCTGCAGCCCTTCGCCTGCGCCGGCGCACCCGTCCGCAATCCGCTGAGCGGCAGCATCGAGGCCGTCCTGGACCTCACCTGTCTGCGCGACGACGGCGACATCACCATGCTGCGGCTGGTCCGGGCGGCCGCCCGGGACATCGAGGGCCGCCTCCTCGAACAGGCCACGGAACGGGAACGCGCACTCCTCGCCGCCTACCGGCGCGCCGCCCTCGACGTGCGCGGAGCGGCACGCCCGCCCGTCCGCCCGGCACCGGGCGACGGCAACGGACACGACACCGACGGTCTCGGCCGGATCGACCTGGCCGTACTGCGCGAGCGGGCCGAGGAACTCATCGCCTCGCCGGGCCGCACCCTCGACGAGGTTCCCCTCTCGGGCGGCCGTATCGCCACGCTGCTGCGGCGTCAGGTCATGGGCGCGGCCGGGGAGACGGGCGTCGCGGTGGAGGTGCGCATCCTGGGCGGGCCGCGCCTGAGGGACCTCGGGCTGCCGACGTCGCCACCGGTCGCCGGGCCGGTGCCGGTGGCGACCCCCGGGTCGAACGGGTCCCCGGTGGCCGCGCGCGAGGCGACGGCCCCCATGGGGCCCCGGCCCGCCGTCGTCGTACGAGCCGTCGTACCTCCGGCCCCGCCGCCACAGCCCGCCGAGACCGTCGGCGACATCCTCGACGGCGCCGAGAGCCGGCTGCTGCTCGTCGGGGAGCCCGGCGTCGGCCGGCTGGCCGTACTCGCGCGCAGGCGGCTGGAGTTGCTGCATGACGCGGGCGTGCGGATCGGCACCACCCTCGACGTCACCCGCACCGCGGAGGAACTCGCCGAGGTGACCGTGCCCCGGTTCGCCGACTTCGTCGCCGTCGACCTGCCCGACGCGGTGCTGCGCGGCGAGGAGCCGGTGGCGCTCGGCGGCCGGACGGCGCTGCGCCGGGTCGCCATCCGCGCCGTACGCAAGCAGCCCGCGAATCTGTACGACGTCGGCGACGCCGTCGAGTACGTCCCGTCCACGCCGCAGGCCCGCTGTCTGGAGCTCACGCAGTCCGTCATGGAGCCGGTGCTGGCGGAGGCGGGCGGCTGGATCGCGCAGGATCCCGAGCGGATGGGGCGGGTGCTCGCGGCGGGCGTCCACTCCCTGATCACCGTGCCGCTGCGGGCCCGCGGCACCACGCTCGGCGTGGTCAGCTTCTACCGTTCCGAGCGGCCCGCCCCCTTCGAGGACGACGACCTCTCCCTCGCCCAGGAGCTGGTCCTGCGCGCCGCGACCTGCATCGACAACGCCCGCCGCTACACCCGCGAGCACAACACCGCCCTCGCGCTGCAGCGCAGCCTGCTGCCCAAGGGCCGCCCCGAGCAGAGCGCCGTCGAGGTCGCCTGCCGCTATCTGCCGGCGCAGGCCGAAGTCGGCGGCGACTGGTTCGACGTCATCCCGCTGTCGGGCGCGCGGGTGGCGCTGGTCGTCGGGGACGTCGTCGGCCACGGACTGCACGCCGCCGCCACCATGGGCCGGCTGCGTACCGCCGTGCACAACTTCTGCTCCCTGGACCTGCCGCCCGACGACCTCCTCGCCCACCTCGACGACCTGGTGGGCCGCCTCGACCGGGGCGAGGGCTGGGCGGTGGAGAGCACCCAGGCCGACTCCGGCATCGTCGGAGCGACCTGCCTCTACGCCGTCTACGATCCGGTGTCCCGGCGCTGCACCCTCACCCGCGCCGGGCACCCCCTGCCCGCGGTCGTCGCCCCGGACGGCACGGTCGAGTTCGTCGACCTGCCGCCCGGCCAGCCCCTGGGCCTCGGCGGCATGCCCTTCGAGACCGTCGAGCTGGAACTCCCCGAGGGCAGTCAACTCGTGCTCTACACCGACGGGTTGGTCGAGGACCGGCTGCGTGACATGGACTCCGGCCTGGCCCGGCTGAGTAGTGTCCTGGCCGTTCCCGGCAGGTCACCGGAGGACACCTGCGAGGCGGTCCTCGACGCGCTGCTGCCGGACCGGCCGAGCGACGACGTGGCGCTGCTGGTCGCCCGGACCCACGTCCTCGGCCGGGAACGGGTCGCCGAGTGGGTGCTGCCCAGTGACCCGGCGGTCGTCTCGCGTGCCCGCACGGCGGTCACCGGCCAACTGGCCGCCTGGGGTCTGGAGGAACTCGCCTTCACCACCGAGCTGGTCGCGAGCGAACTCGTCACCAACGCCATCCGTCATGCCACCGGGCCGGTGCAGCTCCGTCTTCTGCGCGACCGGGCGTTGGTCTGCGAGGTGTCCGACGGGAGCAGTACGTCGCCGCGGCTGCGGCGGGCTCTCACCGAGGATGAGGGCGGGCGGGGGTTGTTCCTGGTTGCTCAGCTCACCGAGCGGTGGGGGACTCGGTATACGCCTTACGGCAAGGTGATCTGGACGGAGCAGGCACTGCCGTGAGGTGTGCTCCGCTGGGTGCGCGGTCATGAGTCCGCGGGCCCGGTGGGGGCTGGTCGCGCCCACGCGGCGGAGCCGCAAATCGATACAGCCCCGCGCCCCTGTCGGGGCGCTGATCACCAGCCCGTCAGCAGCAGGTGGTTCACGAGTAGCGCCAGGACGCCCTGTGCCGCCAGCCAGCCGCGTGGGCCCGTCAGGAAGGCGCAGCTCGGCAGGAGCCACATCGCGAAGGGGAGCCAGATGCGTTCCGTCTCCGCCTTGCTCATGCCGGAGGCGTCGGCGATCAGGAGGGCGAGGAGGGTGGCGGTCACCAGGACGGCGAGGCGGAAGGCGGGGGCCTGGGTGCGGTGGGTGAGGGTGGTGGCCGTGCGGCGCAGGCCCGCGGCGCCGGCCGGGCCGACGAGGAAGACCGTGCAGGCCAGGTTGGCCCACACCCAGTAGCCGTAGGGGCGGACGCCGCCCGCGCCCTGGTAGTAGCGGGTGACCAGCAGGCCGTACGCCTCCCACCAGTTGAAGCCCAGCGCCGTGAACACGGCCGGGACCACGGCCAGTCCGGTGAGGAGGAAGGGGAGGGGGCGGGGCATGGGGGTCCCCCCGCTCGAGCGGAGCCGAGAGTGGGGGAGGGTGCCGAGGAGGAGGACCGTGGCGGCGATCAGGGCGAAGAGGGTGAGGCCGTAGGAGAGGTAGGCGGTCAGACCGAAGAGGAGGCCCGAGGCGAGGCCCGTCCGGCGCGGGTGGTGGCCCGTCACCGCCAGGGCCAGCAGCGCGGTCGCCCAGGCGGCCACCGCCGTGAAGTAGCCGTCCGCGGAGGTTCCCACCCACACCGCCGCCGGGGCCAGGGCGAGGAAGGGGGCCGCGCGCCGGGCGAGGTGGTCGTCGGTCAGTGCCCGTACGGCGATCAGGACCGCGGCCGCCGCGGTCGTACCGACCGTGATGACGAAGGCGCCCGCCCAGCCGCCGCCGCGCAGCCCGAGGTGGTCGAGGAGGACGAAGGTGACGGTGGCTCCCGGGGGATGGCCGGCCACGTGCGCGGGCCAGCTGCCGGGGAGGCCGCCGATGATGTGGTGGGTGAAGTCCCGCAGGGTGGCGGGGATGTCGTGGAAGCGGTCGATGACCTGGAGGTATTCGTAGCGGGTCGTCAGCTGTTGGGCGATGCCGCGGTACCAGCCGTCGATCAGGGCGAGGGACCACGTCCACGCCAGTGCCGTCCCCCAGGTCGCGAGCAGCAGGGGGCGCCAGGGCAGGCGGGTGGCGAGCGTGGGGCCGTACGCCACCACGGCCGCCGCGACGGCGATCGCCGCCGGGGTGCCGGGGCCGATGTGCGGGTCCCAGGTCGCAAGGAGCGGGGGCCGGCCGACGCGGAGTGAGCCGTTGCGATGCTCGATTCCGGTGCCGACGACCGCGGCCGTCACGACGAGCAGTGCGGCGGCCGCGGCGGCGTAGAGGTCTCGGCGGAGGTCGCGGTTCACGGCGCACACGCTAGGCCGCGGGACCTCGACCGGACGGCTGACATGCACGGACGTCAGAGTTTCGTCATGGTTCGCGGACCCGTTTCGGGGGTGCGCCGGACCTACGGTCGGGGCATGAGACGGACTCCCTTCTCGCCCTCCTTCTGGCGCAGCCCCTTGCGCGGCCCGTGGTTCACCTCGGTGCTCGGCATCGTCCTGCTCGGCGGCATCACCGTGCTGTTCGTGACGGGACTGCTGTCGTACGCCGCCTACAACCCGGACCTGGCGGGGGTGAACGACAAGACCCCGGACAAGGGGATCCTCGGCTTCTATCTCTTCTCCTGGCCGACCGATCCGCACTGGCTGTACCGGCTCACCCAGGGCGTGCACGTCACCCTCGGGATCACCCTGATCCCCGTGCTGCTGGCCAAGCTGTGGTCGGTGGTGCCGAAGCTGTTCACGCTGCCGCCCGCGCGCTCCGTCGCGCACGCGCTGGAGCGGATCTCATTGCTGCTGCTGGTCGGCGGCGGCCTCTTCGAGTTCGTCACCGGCGTGCTGAACGTCCAGCTCGACTACGTCTTCCCGGGCTCCTTCTACCCGCTGCACTTCTACGGGGCGTGGGTGTTCTTCGCCGCGTTCGTCGCCCACGCGGTGCTGAAGACTCCGGCGGCCCTGCGCAACCTGCGGGGTATGCGACAGCCGCCTCAAGTGGCTGAGGAAGAACGCGAGTTGGTGTCTCCGGACCCCGATCCGCCGACCGTCTCCCGGCGCGGCGCCCTCGGGCTGGTCGGCGGCGGCTCGCTGCTGCTGTTCGGCACGACGGTCGGGCAGGACTTCGACGGGCTGCGGTGGTCCGCCGTTCTCGCCCCGCACGGGGGCGCCGAACCCGGCAGCGGGCCGGGCGGCTTCCAGATCAACAAGACCGCCGCGTACGCCGGCATCAGCGCGGCGGAGCGGAGCGAGGACGCGTGGCGGCTGACCGTCGGCGGGCGCACCGGCACCGTCCGGCTCAGCCGCGCCGATCTGCTTCGACTCCCGCTGCACAGCTCGGCGTTGCCCATCGCCTGCGTCGAGGGCTGGTCGACCTCCGACCAGTGGTGGCGGGGTGTGCGGCTGCGGGACCTGGCGGCCCTCGTCGGGTACGACGGCGATCCGCCGGACGTCTTCGTGGAGTCGCTGCAACGGCACGGCGCGTTCCGGCGGGCCGCCCTGCGTGCCAACCAGGTCGCCGACCCGCGTTCCCTGCTCGCCCTGTTCGTCAACGGCGAGGAGCTCACCCCCGACCACGGCCATCCGGCACGGGTCATCGTGCCCGCGGCGCCCGGTGTGCTCAACACCAAGTGGGTGGCGCGGATGACGTTCGGAGACCTGTGATGAGGCGCCCCCGGTTCGCGCTGCCGCTCGGCAGCCCGCTCCAGATCCTGCTGCTGGCCTGCTCGTTCGCGCTCGCCGCCTATGCGGGGGTGCAACTGCTCGCGGGGGACTGGTTCGGGGTCGCCCTGTGGTTCGTGGGCGCGGCGCTGCTGCACGACCTGGTGCTGCTGCCGCTGTACGCGGCGGCGGACCGCGCCCTCGTGAAGGCGGCGGGCCCGCGGCGCAGGTGGGTGGGGTACGTCCGGGTGCCGGCCGCGCTGTCGCTGCTGCTTCTGCTGGTCTGGTTCCCGCTGATCGGCGGGCAGGTGACGGCACGCTACGCGTCCGCCACCGGCCTGTCCGCGGACCGCTTCCTGTCCCGCTGGCTGCTGCTGACGGCCGTGCTCTTCGGCGGTTCGGCGGTGCTGTTCCTGCTGCGGCTGCGCAGGGCGACGAAACAGCGGCCGCCGGCCGTCCACTGATCGACGGCGCGCCAGCGGGTCGCGTGCCGCAGCAGGGCGGCTGTGCCGAGCCGGGCCCACGGGAAGGGGGGCCCGGCGGCGCCTCGGGCGTCGGTGACGTGGACGCGGACCCGTTCGTCGACGTCCGGGTCCGGGACCGTCTCCACGATCAACAGACCGCCCGGGGTGAGGAGTTGGGCCATCCTGGCGAGCAGAGCCCGCGGGTCGCCGCCGATGCCGATGTTGCCGTCGATCAGGAGGGCGGTGCCCCAGCGGCCTTCGGCGGGGAGCGGTTCGAAGACGGAGCGGTGCAGGGCGTTGCCCCCGCGGGCGACGGTGTGGGTGACGGCGGCTTCGCTGACGTCGATGCCCAGTGCCGGGAGAGGCCGTCTGTCGTCTGCTGCGCCGTCGTGGCTGGTCGCGCCCCGCGGCACAGCCGCTGATCGATGCGGCCCCGCGCCCCTCAGGGACGGTGCCGAGCCGTAGCGGGCTTCGTTCTGCCTGTTCAGGGCCTCGATCAGGCGGCCGGGACCGCAGCCCACGTCCAGTACCGGGCCCTCGCAGCGGCGTAGCACCTCCAGGTCGGCCGCGTCGGCCTCCGCGCACCAGCGCTCCACCTCCAGCTGGAGGAGCCAGCCGTCGGTGCGGCGCAGGAACAGGGGGCCCCGGCCGGTGCGCAGGGCGTGTGTGTAGGGGTCTGAGGACCAGGTGCCGTGGTCCGGCGGAGCTCCCGCCTGTCGTCCGATCCGTGCCGCCAGTTCCGTCGTGCCGCTCATCGGCCGGCCTCCGTGAGCCGCTCCAGCGCGGTGGCGAACCGGCCGCCCGGTGCCGCCTCGGCGACCAGTTCGGCGTCGTAGGCCGTGTCGACGTCCCGGAGGCGCGGCAGGTCCCGTACGCGCAGTCCTGCCAGCCGGGCGCGCTGGGCGGCGCCCGTGTCGGGGGTCGACATCGGGACGCCGAGGAGGAGCGCCGGGTCCGGGTCGGCCAGGCCCAGGGCCCAGAAGCCGCCGTCCTCCGCGGGGCCGAAGTACGCGTCGCCGTCGGTGAAGTCGACGGTCAGCAGCTCCGGTGTCACCTGCGGGGTGTCCATGCCGATGAGCAGGGCCGGGCCGTCGCAGTGCGCGAAGGCGGCGGCCAGGCGTTCGTCGAGGCCGCCCGGGCACTGCCGTACGACCTCGAAACCGGGCGGGAGCCAGGGGCCCGGCTCGCCCTCCAGGACCAGGACCCGGCGGTGGGCGGGGGTCCGGGCGACCGTGTCCAGGGTGTCCGCGAGGGACGCCTCCGCCAGCTCGGCGGCCTCCTCGGGTGTGAACGGCGGTGTCAGGCGGGTCTTGACCCGCCCGGGCCGCGGCTCCTTGGCGATGACCAGCAGGGTGGTGGTCACGGGCGGGCTCCTTCCCGGACCGGCGGTTCGGCCAGGACCCGGCTCATGTCCCGCACCGCCTGCCAGGTGCCACGCCAGGTGCCGGTCACCTTGGAGACACCCGCACGCGGGCGGTAGGGGACGTCGTACTCGGCGATCCGCCAGCCCGCGTCGGCGGCACGGACGACCATCTGCAAGGGGTAGCCGCTGCGGCGGTCCGTGAGGGCCAGGGACAGCAGCGGCTCGCGGCGGACGGCCCGCAGCGGGCCCAGGTCGCGCAGGCGCAGGCCGGTGCGGCGGCGGAGGAGACGGGCGAGGGCGAGGTTGCCCGCGCGGGCGTGCAACGGCCAGGCGCCGCGGGTCCGCGGCCGGCGCCGGCCCAGCACCAGGTCGGCCTCCCCGGCCCGGATCCGCTCCACGAACGGCACCAGGTCGGCCGGGTCCAGCGAGGCGTCGCAGTCGCAGAAGCAGACGATGTCCGCCGTGGCCGCCGTCAGGCCCGCGTGGCAGGCGGCGCCGAAGCCGCGCCGCGCCTCGGGCACCACACGCGCGCCGAGCGCGCGGGCGAGGTCCGCCGAGCCGTCGGTGGAGCCGTTGTCCACGACGAGCGCGCGCCAGCCGGGCGGGATGCGCTCCAGCACCCACGGCAGCGCCTCGGCCTCGTCGAGGCAGGGGAGTACGACGTCCACGGACGTCGCGCCCGGTTCTCGTACGTCGGATACGTCTTTGTCGGAAGGGGGCGTCACGGCACTCACCCTACGAACGGGAATCGGGCAAATCGGGCTTCGGCTCCTTACGAAACAAGGACGTCAGGGGGCGGATGGCGGCTTACGCGCGCGTGCGGTGCGAGGCTGGCTCCATGGAGCAGCAGCAGTACGGACAGGGCGGCGCCCGGGTACTCGTCGTCGACGACGATCCCACCGTCGCCGAGATCGTCACCGGCTATCTCGACCGCGCCGGATATGTCGTGGACCGGGCCGGCGACGGGCCCGACGCGCTCGCCCGCGCCGCCGCCCACTGGCCCGACCTCGTCGTCCTCGACCTGATGCTGCCCGGCATGGACGGCCTGGAGGTGTGCCGGCGGATGCGGGGGCACGGACCGGTGCCGGTCATCATGCTCACCGCGCGCGGCGACGAGGACGACCGC
This sequence comes from Streptomyces sp. NPDC001492, assembly GCF_053597275.1. NCBI lineage: Bacteria > Bacillati > Actinomycetota > Actinomycetes > Kitasatosporales > Streptomycetaceae > Streptomyces > Streptomyces sp. NPDC001492. Next base: position 177,641 of record NZ_JBSFHW010000004.1, read on the forward strand.
ATCCTCGGCCTGGAGGTCGGCGCCGACGACTACGTCACCAAGCCGTTCAGCCCCCGCGAGCTGGTCCTGCGCGTCGAGTCCGTGCTGCGCCGCACCCGCCCCTCCCAGCCGTCGGGGCTGCTGCGGGCGGCCGGGCTGTCCGTCGACCCGGCGTCCCGCCGTGCCCTCAAGCACGGGTCCGAACTGGCCCTCACCATCCGGGAGTTCGATCTCCTGGCCTTCTTCCTGCGGCACCCCGGCCGGGTCTACAGCCGCGAGGACCTGATGCGGGAGGTGTGGGGCTGGGACTTCGGCGACCTGTCGACCGTCACCGTCCATGTGCGGCGGCTGCGCGGCAAGGTCGAGGACGACCCGGGCAGGCCCCGGCTGATCCAGACCGTGTGGGGCGTCGGCTACCGCTTCGACGGCTCCGAAGACGTCACCGAAGGCGTCTCCCGAGCGGAGGCGTGAGCATGCACGCCAACCTCCTCATCGCCCTGTTCGCCTTCCTCGGCGCCGCCGCGGCCGGACTGCTCGGCGCCTGTGTGCTGCTGCTGATCCGGCGCCGCTCACTCGCCCTGCACCTCGGTGTGGTCGCCGCCGTCGCCGTCACCGCGATGCTCGCGGGCACCCTCGCGGTCGCGCAGGCGATGTTCCTGTCCGGGCACGACCTGAAGGTCGTCACGACCGTTGTCGCGATGGCCGCCGTGGTCTCCCTGGCCACCGCCCTGCTGCTGGGCCGCTGGGTCGCCGCCCGCAGCCGTGCCCTCACCCTGGCCGCCCGTTCCTTCGGCGACGGCGGCGACTTCACCTCGCCCGTCGGTCCCGCCACCGCCGAACTCGCCGCCCTCAGCCGCGAGTTGGAGGCCACCAGCGCCAAACTCGCGGAGTCCCGGGAACGTGAACGAGCCCTGGAGTCCTCCCGGCGCGAACTGGTCGCCTGGATCTCCCACGACCTGCGCACCCCCCTCGCCGGGCTGCGCGCCATGTCGGAGGCGCTGGAGGACGGCGTCGCCGCCGACCCCGACCGTTACCTCAAGCAGATCCGCACCGAGGTCGAGCGCCTCAACGACATGGTCGGCGACCTCTTCGAACTCTCCCGCATCCACGCGGGCACGCTGGCGCTCAGCCCCAGCCGGATGTCCCTCTACGACCTCGTCGGCGACGCGCTCGCGGGCGCCGACCCCCTGGCCCGCGAGCACGGTGTGCGGCTGGTCGGCGGCCGGGTCGAGCCGCTGCCGGTGGAGGTGGACGGCAGGGAGATGAGCCGGGTGCTGGGCAATCTGCTGGTCAACGCCATTCGGCGGACTCCGGCCGACGGCACGGTGGCGATCGCCGCGGAGCGCTCGCCGGACGGCGTGGTCGTGTCCGTGACGGACGCCTGCGGCGGCATCCCGGAGGAGGACCTGCCCCGTGTCTTCGACACCGGATGGCGGGGCACGCATGCCCGGACCCCCCCTGCCGGGGCGGGCCTGGGCCTCGCCATCGTGCGCGGCATCGTGGAGGCGCACCAGGGCCGGGCGACCGTCCGCAACATCCCGGGCGGCTGCCGCTTCGAGGTGACCCTGCCGCTCGCGGAGGCCTGAAGGGTCACCTCTCGGGCCGGCACTCGATGTCGGTCGCGGAGATCTCCCGGCAGGTGAGACCGCTCCCGGGGCCGATGGCATGCGAGAGGAGCGGCGCCACGAGCTTCTCGCAGGTCCCGTTCGCGGCGTCCTCGGAGTCCTCGTTCGCGTGCTTGCAGGCCCTGTCGATGACGGTGGCGCTGTCGACCTTCTTGCCGGGCGGCGGCGTGTCCGCGAAGGCCGCCGGGGCGAGGAGGAACACGCCGACCACCGGTGCGCCGAGCAGCGCGGCGACGCGGGTGCGGGTGGGCTGGAGAGTACGCCGGAGCATTCTGCGGTCCTTTCAACTGATTTGTGACGGACAGCGCCATGATCGACGACAACGGCGTCGTCCCGGCGTGGACACGCTCAGTGCGTCCGCGTGAACTCCCGCATCCCCGGCAGCTGCCGTGTGCGGTGGTGCTGCCCGCTGCCGCTTCGTGAATGCGGGCAGCACCACCGGTCCGTCGGGGGCCTATGCCTCGCGCATTCCGGCCCGCGCGAACTCCCGCATGCCCTCCTCGAAGCCCACCTCGGCCTTCCAGCCCAGCTCGGCCCGCAGCCGCGCCGAGTCCGCGGTGATGTGCCGTACGTCGCCGAGCCGGTACTCCCCGGTGACGACCGGCTCCGGGCCGCCGTACGCCGCGGCCAGCGCACGAGCCATCTCGCCGACGGTGTGCACCTCGCCGCTGCCGGTGTTGTACGCGGTCAGCGCCCCCTCGCCCGAACCCGCTTCCAGCGCCGCCACGTTGGCCGCAGCCACGTCCCGCACCTGCACGAAGTCCCGCCGCTGACGGCCGTCCTCGAAGACCCTGGGGGACTCACCGCGGGCCAGCGCCGAGCGGAAGAAGGAGGCGACGCCCGCGTACGGGGTGTCGCGGGGCATCCCCGGCCCGTACACGTTGTGGTAGCGCAGCGACACCGCCGAGCCGCCCGTGGCACGTGCCCACGACGCCGCCAGGTGTTCCTGGGTGAGCTTGGTCGTCGCGTACACATTGCGCGGGTCGACCGGGGCGTCCTCGCCGACCAGTCCGGGGGACAGCGCCGCACCGCACACCGGGCACGGCGGTTCGAAGCGGCCGGCGTCCAGGTCGGCCACCGTGCGCGGGCCCGGCCGTACCACCCCGTGCCGCGCGCAGGCGTAGCGCCCCTCGCCGTACACCACCATCGACCCGGCCAGCACAAGCCGCCGTACGCCCGCCTCGGCCATGGCGGAGAGCAGAACGGCGGTGCCGAGGTCGTTGTGGGAGACATAGTCGGCCGCGTCCGCGAAGCCGGTGCCCAGGCCGACCATCGCCGCCTGGTGGCACACGGCGTCGACCCCGGTGAGGGCGTGGCGGACGGCTGTGGGGTTGCGTACGTCCGAGGCGGGATCGGCCCGGACGTCGTACACGACGGGTTCGTGCCCGTGCGCCTCCAGTGCCCGCACGACCTGGGACCCGATGAACCCGGCACCGCCGGTGACCAGTACTCGCATACGGCCACGCTAGGGCCGCGACCTGGCGGGACACGTGGGCCGCGCCCGGGACGTCACGGGTCCGTAAGACCTCCGGGAGCCCCCGGCCGGGCCCGCACCGGCAGCGCGACCGTGAACACCGTCGACCCCGGCCGACTGCGCAGCTCGATCGTGCCGCCGTGGGCGCGGACCAGGCCACTGGCGACCGACAGGCCGAGCCCGCTGCCGCCCCGGTCGCGGCTGCGGGCCTTGTCGACGCGGTAGAAGCGGTCGAAGACCCGTTCCTGGTCGGCGGCCGGAATCCCGGGGCCGGCGTCCTCGACCCGTACGACGGCGCTGTCCCCGGCCACCTCGACCGCCATCGACACCGGCGTACCGGCAGGCGTGTGCACGGCCGCGTTGGTGAGCAGGTTGTCGAGGACCTGGCGGATGCGGTGCGGGTCCAGACGGAGTTTCAGCGAGGGCGGGCCGGACGTCACCTTCAGGGGGCGCTGCGGACGGGTCGCCCGGAAGGCGGCGGCCGCCTCGTCCACCAGCTCCACCAGGTCCGTGTCCTGCATCCGCAGCGGCGCTTCCACCTCCGCCGCGTCCAGGCGGGCGAGCAGCAGCAGATCGTCCAGCAGGACGCCCATCCGGGCCGCCTCGGCGCGCAGCCGGGCCAGGTGTTTGTCGCGCTCCTCGGGGGCGTTGGCGGCGGCGTACTGGAAGAGGTCCGCGTAGCCCCGTACGGACATCAGCGGTGTGCGCAGCTCGTGCGAGGCGTCCGCGACGAAACGGCGCAGCCGCTGCTCGGCCTCCGCGCGCACCGCCAGCGAGTCGTCGATGTGCTCCAGCATGGTGTTGAAGGCGGTGCGCAGCTCCTCGACCTCCGGGCCGCCGCCCCGCTTGTCGGCGCGCAGCGGCAGCCGGGCCGCCGACTCCGTCAGGTCGTGCGAGGTGATGCCGTGGGCGGTGTGCGCCATGTCGCTGAGCGGGGTCAGACCCCGGCGCAGCAGGCGCCGGCCGAACACCACCAGCGCCAGCAGGGCAAGCCCGAAGGCGATGACCTGGACCGTGATCAGCCGCCGTACCGTGTCGTCGATGTCGGCCATCGGCGCGCCGCTGATCAGGACCACACCGGGCTTGACCTCGCAGGCGCGCAGCCGGTAGGCGCCATCACCCGTGAGGTTCGCGGTGCGCACCACTTCGCTGTCCGAGGCGGACTGAGCCCTGGCCAGGGAGGTGAGGGGGGCGATGTCCCGGGGCAGGTCGCCGGGCTCCTCCGGCTTGCGGAGCACCGCCTTGCCGCCCGAGACGTCGTACACGGCGTAGTACCACCCCCAGTACTTCTTGCCCTGGAGAGTGCCGGTCTCCGCGACGTTCTTGGACTGGGCGACCTGGGCGAGCCCCAGTTGGTCGTCGAGCTGGTGCGACAGATAGTCCCGCATATAGGTCGTCAGGGCCGTGCCGACGACGGCGAACACCACCAGTGCCAGCACTCCGAGCCCGAGCGCCAGCCGGGTGCCGAGCCGCAGCCTCCGGTACGAGGGCAGCCGGCGGATCACCCGGCCGCCTGCCGGATCACATACCCGAAGCCCCGCACCGTCTGGATCAGCGGCTCGCCCGTGTCGTCCAGCTTGCGGCGCAGCCGGCTGACGACCAGCTCGACGACGTTCGAGCGGCCCCCGAAGCCGTACTCCCACACATGGTCGAGGATCTGCGCCTTGGTCATCACGGTCGGCGACTTGCGCATCAGGAAGCGCAGCACCTCGTACTCGGTCGGAGTGAGCGTGAGCAGCTTGTCACCGCGCCGCACCTCGCGGGTGTCCTCGTCCATCGTCAGGTCCGCGACCCTGAGGACGGACCGCTGGAAGCCGGGCCCGGCGCTGCGCCGCAGCACCGTCCGCAGCCGGGCCATCAGCTCCTCCACCGCGAACGGCTTGACCAGGTAGTCGTCGCCGCCCCGGGTCAGGCCGGCCACCCGGTCGGCGACGCCGTCCCGCGCGGTCAGGAACACCACGGGCACCATCGTGCCCGAACCGCGCAGCCGGTCCAGGACACCGAAGCCGTCCACGTCGGGCAGCATCAGGTCGAGCACCACGATGTCCGGGTGGAACTCGCCGGCCAGCCTGAGCGCCTCCTCACCGGAGTTCGCGGTGACCGCGTCCCAGCCCTCGTAACGGGCCACGGTCGCGACGAGATCGGCGATGGGCGGGTCGTCGTCCACGACCAGGAGGCGTACTTTTTCCACCCGCTCATAGTGCGGTACGCGCCCGGCCGGGCCATGTGGTCGGGCACACAGCCGGCACATCGATAAGTACTTGTAAGTTGTACGACAGGTTATCGACAGCTCCCGCCAGCCAAGCTCGGTCACCCAGGACCCGATCGAGGAGCTGCCGACCCGTGACGACCGTCCAATCACCCCCTGCGCCCCCCACGGCGATACGCCCCAGGGTGGTGGCCCGCACGGGCCTGTACGCCGTGCTCGCCGCGAACGCGGCCGTGGTCGCCTACTTCTTCGCCCAGGCGGGCTTCGCCTCCAACGCCCTGATCGTCATCGGCCGCCTCACCGGCCTCTACGGCGCCCTCGTCATGGCCTTCCAGCTGGTGCTGGTGGCCCGGCTGCCCTGGCTGGACCGCCGGATCGGCATGGACCGGCTGACCTCCTGGCACCGCTGGACCGGCTTCGCCCTGCTGTGGACGCTGCTCGCGCACGCCGTCTTCATCAGCTTCGGCTACGCCGACGGCGCGGGCGTGGGCCCCATCAGCGAGCTCGTCGACCTCGCCGAGACGACGCAGGGCGTGCTGCGCGCCCTCGTCGCGCTCGGCATCATCCTCGTGGTCGGCGCCGTCTCGGCCCGCTACGCCCGCCGCCGCCTCGCCTACGAGACCTGGCACTTCATCCACCTCTACACGTATGTCGCCGTGGTACTCGCGTTCACGCACCAGGTCGCGGTCGGTACGACGTTCACCGCGTCGTCCGCCGCGAAGACGTACTGGTACGGCGTGTGGGGCGTCTCCCTCGGCGCGGTGGTCCTCGGCCGCCTGGTCCTGCCGTTGTGGCGGAACCTGCGGCATCAGCTGCGGGTCTCCGCGGTCGTCCACGAGTCCGACAACGTCGTCTCGATCTACATGACCGGGCGCGACCTGGACCGGATGCCCGCACAGGCCGGCCAGTTCTTCCTGTGGCGGTTCCTGACCCGTGACCGCTGGTGGCAGGCGAACCCCTTCTCCCTCTCCGCCGCCCCCGACGGCCGCACCCTGCGCCTCACCGCCAAGGCGGCGGGCGACGGCAGCGCCGCCCTGCGGCATGTGAAGGTCGGCACGCGTGTGTTCGCCGAGGGCCCCTACGGCGCCTTCACCACGCTGCACCGCACGAAGCCCGCGTCCCTGCTGATCGCGGGCGGCGTCGGGGTCACCCCCATCCGGGCCATCCTGGAGGACGTCGAGGGCCACGCGGTCGTCATCTACCGCGTGGCCTCGGACCGCGACGCCGTCCTCTACGACGAGCTGCGCGAGCTGGCGGTGGCCAAGGGCGCCGAACTGCACCTGGTCACCGGACCGCCGGTCCCCGACAAGCTGGCGCCGAGCGAGCTGGCGCGGCTGGTGCCGGACATCGGCGACCGGGACGTCTTCCTGTGCGGGCCGCCGCCGATGATGAACGCGGTGCTGCGCAGCCTGGGCGAACTGGGCGTGCCCAAGCAGCAGATCCACTTCGAGCGCTTCAGCCTGGCCGGCTGAGAAGGACGGGAAAGACATCGTGAAGCGAGCCATCCCCGTCGTCGTCCTGAGCATCGCGGGCCTGGTCCCGGTCTGGCGCTACGAGCCGTCGGTCGGCGCTGCGACCTCCACCGCCCAGCCCGCGTCGACGCCGTCGGCATCGTCCTCCGCCGGCTCCTCGTCCGGCACGGTCGTCAAGGGCACGACGATCCGGACGGAGAAGGGCCCGGTGCAGGTCCAGGTGACCTTCGCCGGCGACAAGATCACCGCAGTGAAGATGCTGCAGCAGCCGAACCATCCGCAGACGGCGGCGGCGGTGCCGAAGCTGGTGGCGGAGACGCTGAAGGCGCAGAGCGCGGACATCGACACGGTGTCCGGCGCGACCATCACCAGCGAGGCCTACAAGAAGTCCCTCCAGGCCGCGATCGACGCGAAGGGTGCGAGCGCGAAGACGTCCGCGTCCCCCTCGTCCTCCGCCTCCGCCGCGCAGACCGTTTCGGGTTCGACGGTGGACACCGACAAGGGCCCCGTGCAGGTCCAGGTGACCTTCTCCGGCGAGAAGATCACCGCAGTGAAGATGCTGCAGCAGCCGAATCACCCGCAGACGACCGCGGCGGTGCCCAAGCTGGTCGCGGAGACGCTGAAGGCGCAGAGCGCGGACATCGACACGGTGTCCGGCGCCACCATCACGAGCGACGGCTACAAGGAGTCCCTCCAGGCCGCGATCGACGCGAAGGGCTGATCCGGATGCACCGCGTCGAACACGTCATGGGCTTCCCCGTCTCGCTCCGGGTCGACGACGAGGACGTTCCGGAGTCGGCCGCCGAGGCGGTCTTCGCCTGGCTGCGCGAGGTCGACACCCGGTTCAGCCCCTTCAGGCCCGACAGCGAGGTGTCCCGCCACGGCCGCGGCGAACTCGCCCCCGACGAGCTCAGCGCCGACCTCGTCGAGGTCCTCGGCCTGTGCGAGCACTACCGGATCGCGACGGGCGGAGCCTTCGACGTACGGCTGCCCGGCCGCGGGCTCGACCCCTGTGCGGTGGTCAAGGGCTGGTCGGTGCAGCGGGCGGCGGAGCTGCTGAAGGCGGCCGGCGCGCAGAGGTTCGTCCTGAACGCCGGCGGTGACGTGGTCGCCGCCGGCGGTCCCTGGCGGGTCGGCGTACGCCACCCCGAACACGCCGACAAACTGTGCACCGTCCTCGAGCTCACCGACGGGGCCGTCGCCACCTCCGCGCGCTACGAACGCGGCGACCACATCATCGACGGCCGTACGGGCCTCCCGGCGACCGGGCTGCTCAGCCTGACGGTCGTGGCGGCCACCCTGACGGAGGCGGACTCGGTCGCGACGGCGGCGTTCGCTCTGGGCGTGCAAGGCATCGAGTGGGCCGCCTCGCTGCCGGGCTGCGAGGTGTTCGCCGTGGACGCCGGGGGGCAGGTGCTGCGGACGGAGGGGTTTCCGGCCGTACGGGAGTCTCCCGCGGCTGCCTGACCTCCGGCTCCCGCCCTGATTAACCTGCCGCGGTGACCGTCGAGTTGACGCCGCTGTCGTCCGTCTCCCACCGGCGGCGCGAGATCACCTCGCCCCGGCTGCGGGGTCTGCACGCGCTGCCCGCGGGGGAGTTGCGGGCCGGGTGCGGTGCCGGGCGGCTGGTCGACGGGCTGTGGCCGGACGAGCCGGCCACGGCGTCTCCGCCGCACCGCAGTCCGTTCGGGCCGCGATCGGCGTCACCGGTCAGTTCTCCGCTGTCGACAACCTGATCACCGGCGAGGAGAACATGACGCTCATGGTCGACGCGGTCGTCGGGTTCATGCCGCAGAGCGTGCGGGATGCCGGATCCAGGGCGCCTTCACGGCGGTTTGAGCGGGCCGGACGGAGGGAAACGGGCATGGGCCATCGAGCCCGTGCCGACGGCCACCGTCGGCGGCATCAACCGCCAGGTGCCGTAGCCGAGGACCCGGGCCGGCAGGCCCCTCATTGAGCGGATTCACAGCCCGGGCACAGTCGGGTGAGGACGGACGCCGAGGCGGGACCGGATCCGGCCAAACTCCTGAAGGAAGCCCGAAACACAACAGGTCTAGACTCTGCCTGCAACGGCCCAGATCGAAGGGTGTACGGCGTCTTGATACGCATAGATTCAGTCACCAAGCGCTACCCCGACGGTACGGTCGCGGTCGACAATCTCTCGCTTGAGATCCCCGACCGCTCGATCACCGTTTTCGTCGGACCGTCGGGCTGCGGCAAGACGACGACCCTGCGCATGATCAACCGGATGATCGAGCCCAGCGAGGGCACGATCACCCTCGACGGCAAGGACATCACGCAGCAGCCGGTCAACACCCTGCGGCGGTCCATGGGCTACGTCATCCAGAACGCCGGTCTCTTCCAGCACCGCACCATCGTCGACAACATCGCCACCGTGCCCCGGCTGCTCGGCTGGAGCAAGGACAAGGCGCGGGCGCGGGCCCGGGAGCTGATGGAGCGGGTCGGACTGGACGGCGCGCTCGCCAAGCGGTACCCCTACCAGCTGTCCGGAGGCCAGCAGCAGCGCGTCGGCGTGGCGCGGGCGCTGGCCGCGGATCCGCCGGTGCTGCTGATGGACGAGCCGTTCTCGGCCGTCGACCCCGTGGTGCGCAAGGGCTTGCAGGACGAACTGCTCCGACTGCAGGAGGAGTTGGGCAAGACCATCGTCTTCGTCACCCACGACATCGACGAGGCCGTCAAGATCGGCACGATGGTCGCCGTGATGCGCACCGGCGGTCATCTCGCCCAGTTCGCGCCGCCCGCCGAGCTGCTGTCGAACCCCGCGGACGCGTTCGTCGAGGACTTCCTCGGCGCGGACCGCGGCATCCGGCGGCTGTCGTTCTTCTCCTCCGCCGGACTCGACCTGCTCACCACCCCGATCGTCGCCGTCGACGCCACCGCCGAGCAGATCGCCGAGCACAGCGCGAACGGAGCGCCGTACCTGCTGGTCACCGATGTGGACGGCAAGCCGCTCGGCTGGAGCGAGCCGGGCGCCCTGACCGCGGGGGACGTCGACCCCGCCCGGCTCCTTGCCCACGGGCGCCCCTTCGAACACGGCAAGGACTCGCTGCGCGCCGCGCTCGACTGCGCCGTGCTCTCGCCCACCGGGTGGGCCGTGGCGGTGGGCGCCGACGGCCGGGTCGCAGGCGTCGTCTCGCAGCAGACCATCGGCGAGGCGATCCGCACCGCCCACGCGGAAGGCCGTACGGAGAAGGTCGTCGGATGAGCGGCGGCTTCTTCGACATCCCGAGCGACCTGCAGAACACGTACTGGGGTCTGGTCGGGCTGCATCTGCGCGAGGCACTGATCCCGGTCGTGGCCGGCCTGGTGGTGGCCCTGCCCATCGCCCAGCTCTGCGTCCGGCTGCGCTGGCTGTACCCGCCCGTGCTGTGGGTGACGACGATCCTGTACGCGATTCCCTCGCTCGCCTTCTTCGTCGTCCTCATCGACTACACCGGCCAGACCGAGACGACGGTGATGATCCCGCTGGGCGTCTACAGCCTGGTGGTGTTCGTCCCGGCGATCGTGGACGGCGTCCGTTCCGTGCCGCAGGAGACCCTCGACGCGGCCACGGCGATGGGCCTGGGGCCCGTACGCCGCTACTTCCAGGTCCAGTTGCCGATCGCGGCGCCCGCGATCATCGCGGGCCTGCGGATCGCGACGGTCTCCAGCATCTCCCTCGTCTCCGTCGGCATGCTGATCGGAAACCAGGGCGCGCTCGGCAACCTGCTCCACGACGGCCAGATCTACAACCAGCCCCGACTGATCTGGCTGTCCGTCATCGGTACGGCCGTCCTCGCCGTCCTCGCCGACGCGGTGCTGGTCGTCGTACGCATTCTGGTGACGCCGTGGATGCCGCGCGGCAGTCGCAAGCCACGTCCCGTGGACGAGCCCGAACCTCTCACGGTCGCCCTGGAGGACGCCGCCCGATGAACGTTCTTCACTTCATCAACGCCTTCTTCAGTGACGGCTCCCACTGGCACGGCTATGACGGCATCCCCACCCGGCTGCGCGAGCACGTCCAGTACACGCTGATCGCGCTGGCCATCGCGGCCGCCATCGGCCTGCCGATCGGCCTGCTCACCGGCCACACCGGTCGTGGAGGCAACGCCCTCGCCCTGGTCGCCACCGCGGGGCGCGCCCTGCCCAGCTTCGGCCTGCTGGTGCTGATGTTCGTGCTGCTGGGACTCGGCCTGACCCCGGTGATGATCCCGCTGGTCGTCCTCGCCGTCCCCCCGATCCTCGTCACCACCTACGAGGCGATGCGCTCCGTCGACCCGTCCCCGGTCGACGCCGCCCGGGGCATGGGCATGTCGGAGTCACGCATCCTGTTCCAGGTCGAACTCCCGGTCGCGCTCCCGTTGATCCTCAGCGGGCTGCGCTCGGCGGCCATCCAGATCGTTTCCACGGCGACGATCGCCGCGTACGTGTCGCTCGGCGGCCTCGGCCGGTACATCGTGGACGGTCTGTACCAGCTCAACTACCAGAAGGTGGTGGGCGGCGCGACCCTGGTGGCCGCCCTGGCGCTGCTGACGCTCGGGTTCTTCGGCCTGGTGGCGCGGCTGACCGTGTCACCGGGAGTGCGGCGCGGCAACTGACGTGCGGGGCCCGGGAACCGGCGTTCCCGGGCTTGCCCGTCAGCCCTCCGTGCGCGCCAGCGCCAGCTCCAGTACGACGAGCAGCGCGTCGCGCACCGAGCCCCGCTCGCGGGCGTCGAACACGACGACCGGCACACCGTCGGAGACATCCAGCGCCCAGCGGACCTCGTCCAGCCCGTGCTCGACCTTCCCGTCGAAGGCGTTGACGGCGACCGCGAACGGGATCCGGCGGTGCTCGAAGTAGTCGACGGCGGCGTAGCAGTCGTCGAGGCGGCGGGTGTCCACGATGACCAGGCCGCCGACCGCGCCCTCCACGATGTCGTCCCACATGAACCCGAACCGCTCCTGGCCGGGCGTGCCGAACAGATACAGCTTCAGCGTCGGGTCGATGGTGATGCACCCGAAGTCCATCGCCACCGTGGTCGTGGTCTTCGCCGGGGTGTGGCTGAGGTCGTCCACGCCCGCCGCGACCTCCGTGATGGCCGCCTCGGTGGTCAGCGGCTCGATCTCGGAGATCGCACCCACGGCGGTGGTCTTGCCCACGCCGAAACCGCCCGCGATCACCATCTTGACCGGCAGCGGCGGTCGTACGGCGGCCCCCTGGTCGGCCGGGGCGAGGGTGGCCGGTTCAGTCGGTGTCACGCAGTACCCCTCGGGAGTTCGGGATGGCGCGCAGGCCATCGATCACCCTGCGCAGGACGGATGCGTCGTGGGTGACGTCGACGTCGGGCACGTACACCGTCAGATGCCCGGCCGCGCGCAGGTCCTCGGCGAGGACCCGCACGACGTTGAGGTGCAGCCGCAGCCGGGCCGCCAGTTCCGCCACGGACTGCGGCAGCCGGCAGGCGGCGACGATGTCGTGCTGCTCGAAGGAGAGCCCGTCCAGGACGGCGAGGCCCTCGGCGGTGGCCACCACCTGGGTCTCGACCGGCATCGGCCTGCTGGACGCCGTCGGCGCCACCCGGCCGGCGGTGACCAGGAACGGCCGTACGGCGGGGGCCGGACCGACCGGGTCCTGGCCCGGAGGTGGGGAGCCGTCCGCCATGGGTGAAGTCTTCCTGCTCGGCCGGGCCCTTGGAGCCCGGGCCCGGGTGGCGACGGGTCAGCGTGCCGACGCGGAGCCGACGCTGTTCTTGAGCTGGAGCACGAGCTGCGGGTTGAGGGCGCTGCCGGCCCGGTTGGCGAACAGGGTCATCTCGTAGGCGATGTTGCCCAGCTTGGCCTCCTTGTCGGTGACGACGCCGAGCACGGCACCGCTGCCGATCGCGGAGACCAGGACATGGCCGCCCTCCAGGTCGATGATGACCTTGTTGAGGGCGCCCAGGCCGTAGTTGCCGGACGCGCCGGCGGCCAGGCTGGTGATGCCGGAGACGATCGCGGCCAGCCGCTCCGAGTCAGCGGGTTCGCGCAGCTCGGAGACGGCGATGAGCAGCCCGTCGGACGAGACCGCGATGGCGTCGACGACGCCCGCGGTCTCCGTCGCGAAACGGTTGAGCAGCCAGGTGAAGTCGGCTGCGGCGGCCTGCAGTTCGGCGGGCGTGGCGCCAGTCGGCGTACTCACTGCTCGGCTCCTTCCGGGAGGTGCTTCTGGTCGTGCGGGTGGGTGGTCGCGGGCCGGCTGCCGGCGGCGCTGTCGCGGTGCGCGCGCTCCACGGCCGCCTCGAACTCGTCGAGCGCGTCCCGCACGGCGTCGGCGTCGGCGAGCCGAGGGGCCTGCCGTGCCGCCTGCTGGGCGGCGGCGTCGACGGTCGTACGGAGAGTGGCGCCGCGGACACGGCGACGCAGGGGCCGCGAGGAGCCGTCGCCCGGGGGCGTCCGGCCGGTCCCGCCGGGGGCGGACGGCGCTGTCGCGCCCGGAGTGACCTGGGAAGACGATACCTCCGGGCCAATGCCCCAAGAACCGCCGGGTGTTACGTCATCGGACCGCGAGTGACTCACGTCGCCGAACGCCTCGACACGGGCCCGGGGAACCTGCCCGGAGCCGGACGGGGAGGAAGAACCGGCCCCGACGCCCGCCGCAGTGCCCGACACGGGCGCGCTCGCCCCCACATCCGGGGTCGTGCCCGCGACCGACACGGCACGCGTGGCGTCCGGGGTGGCCCCCGCGGAGGGTGCGGCTGGTGCGGTGCCCGAGGGTGCCGTGCCCGAGGGTGCGGTACGTGTGGCGTCCAGTGCCGCTCCCGCGGTGGGTGCGGTGGGTGCCGTGCCCGTGCCCGGCGCGGGTGCGCTCGGTGCTGCATCCGTGGTGGGGCCCATGGCGGGTGCGCTCCATGCGGCGTCAGGTGTGGTCCCCGCGGCGGGTGCGGCTGGTGCCGTGCCCGAGGGTGCGCTCCATGCGGCGTCCAGTGCCGCTCCCGTGGCGGCTGCGATCGGTGCCGCGTCCGCGGTCCCGCCCGGCGCGACTGCGGGCGCCTCGTCTGCCGTGTTCGGCGCGGGAGCGGGCGGTGTGACGTCCGCTGCCGTGTTCAGGGCGGGCGTGGCCGGTGCCGGGTTCGAGGCCGGGTCTGGTGCAGGTGCGGTGGATGCCTCGCCCGAGGCCGTGGCGGTCGAGTACGGAGTCTCGGCAGGGTCCGTCTCCCGGCGGGGCACCCGGCGCGGGAGCGGCCCGCCGGGGCGCGTGGCGTCGGCCGGCGTTCCGGCGGTTTCGGCGGCAGCGGACCGGCGCGGGCCGGACATGGCACCGGACAGCGGCCGTTCAGCGGCCGTCCGCCCCGCCGACCCGGTCGTGACGCCGCCCCGTGCCTCTGCCGACCCCGACGTAACCTCGCCCAGAGCCTGCGCCGACCCTGCCGTCACGTGTCCTCGGCCCCCCGCGGAGCTGCCGGACGCGGCCTCCACCGGGCTCATCGTCAGCAGCAGCGACGACGGGACCGTCACCTCCGCCGTCAGGCCGCCGCCCGGGGTGCGGGACAGCAGGACGCTGACATCCCAGCGGCGCGCCAGGGTGCCGACCACGAACAGGCCGAGCACCTTCGTCGGCACCACGTCGAGGCGCTCGCGGCGGATCAGCCGGGCGTTCTCCTCGGCGAGCCGCTCGGCGCTCATGCCGAGGCCGTGGTCGGAGATGACGATGGAGGCACCGCCCGAGAGGGCTGCCTCCTCGCCGGAGGTGTCCCGCACGTACACCTCGACCGGGCTGCCCGCGGGCGAGAACGACACGGCGTTCTCCAGGAGTTCGGCCACCATCAGCGTCAGGTCGCCGATGATGTCGGGCTCCACCATGACCTCGGTGCGCGCGTGCAGCCGTACCTGCTGGAAGCCCTCGATCTGCCCGAGCGCGGCGCGTACGACGTTGGTGAGGGCGGTGGGACCGGAGTCGAGGACGGTCTCGCGGATGCCGGCCAGCAGCATCAGGCTGTCCGCGTTGCGGCGCAGACGGACGGCGATGTGGTCGATGGAGTAGAGACGTTCCAGGAGGGCCGGATCGGTCTCGCCCCGCTCCACCGCGTCGATCAGGGCGAGCTGACGGGTCGTCAGGTTGCTGACGCGGCGCCCGACGTTGCCGAACATCTCGGCGACGTTGCGCCGGCTGAGCACCTGTCGTTCCAGCAGCGCGATCGCGGTCGTCTGCACCCGGTTGATCACCTCGGCCAGCTCACCGATCTCGTCGTCCGCGGTCACCGGCATCTCGCGCAGCTTCGGCGGGCTGTCGTCCTCGGCGTCGTCGTCGGCCACCCGGGCCAGTTCCCTGCCCGCCACCTCGGCGACCTCCCGCGCGGCGCCGGTGAGGGCCTGCACCGGCCGGACCACCGAGCGACGCACCAGCACCGAGAAGGCGAGCCACAGGACGAAGCCGAGCAGGGCCCCGGCCAGTAGCAGCCCCGCGCGCCACCAGGCCTTGGTGGAGGCGTGGTCCGCGCCGTCGGCGATCTGGTCGATGAGGGACGAGGTGATCTTCAGCCGGGCGGCGGCCTGCTCCGGGTAGGCGGGATAGTCGCTCAGGGCGTCCTGGAACGCGGCCTTGATCTCCGCCGGCGTGGTGGCCTGCAGGGTGCTGGGCGCGACCTGAAGCTCGGCGTACGCCTGGGCGATGTCCCGCTGGGTGGCGGTGTGCTCGATGGCGCCGAGCTCGTCGGCCTGCTGCTCGGTGGCGAACCGGGAGAACCGTTCGGCCTGGTTGGTGTAGAGCTGGTACGCGCCGACCGCGGTCGTGAACTCGATCTGCGCGTTCGTGTCACCGGTCGTCGCGGAGAACACGCCGGTCTCGAAGGAGCCGTGCGCGGCGTCGGCGCGCAGCAGCGAGTCGAGGAGGTTGCCGGTGAAGGTGGCCGCGAGCTCCGCGTTGCGGTCGAGGCCCAGACCGTCGATCACGGTCCTGGCGGCATTGTCGTAGGCGGGGTCGATGTTGCTCGCGGGCAGATAGCTCTGCTCGACCGTGCCGCGCAGGCTGGTGAGGCCCTCGACCTCCTTGAGCGCCTGCGCCTCGCTGTCCGGCAGCCCGTCGCCGAAGGCCCGGCGCACCTCGGCGATCTGCCTGTCGACCGCGTCCTGCGCCTTGCGGTAGGCGGTGAGCGTGGTCTGGGCGCCGCGGCCGCCGGCCTCGTAGCGCACGGACAGCAGGATCGCCAGCTGGTGCTCGCTCTCCAGGTCGTTGACCAGCGACGCCACCTGCTCGCTGTTGCGCACGAGGTCCGCCGCGGACGCCGCGTCCCGCGCCTGGCCCACCTGGCCGGAAATCAGATAGGAGAGCAGGGCGGCCACGACCGCCAGGGGGATACCGACCAGGAGGTTGAGCTTGCGCCGGAACGACCATCGGTCGGCGAAGCCCCGTATGCCGGCCACCGGGCCTCCTTCATCTTCATGCGGGGTCTCAACGCGCGCGACCGTGCGGACTGACCGATTCTGATCGCCAACTGCGTGGAGACTATCGTCTCATTGAACGATCAAGCACGTTGCTCTTAGTCAAGAATCCATTACAAAGAGCCCCCGGCTCCATACCTGTCTGTTTACACAGAATTCACAACTGATCACGCATCGACGCCAATTGGTGACCCGGCTGCTCTTGACTGAGTAAGAACAGGCTGGATTGGATCAGTTCCAGAGCTTGCTTCTCATCAATCCCCAAGGTCCGGAACGGGAATCGTGACTTCCAACGCCCCACGCAGCAGGTCCATCAGGAGCTACCCCGCGGCGGCCGTCGCGCTTGCCGCGACCACGGCCCTGCTGGCGGGATGTGGCTCCTCAGACGGCAACAAGTCCTCCGATCCGCTCCAGGACGGGGGGTCGGACGGCAAGACCGTCGTCGTCGGCTCGAACAACTTCCCCGAGAGCATCCTGCTCGCCGACATCTACGGCGAGGCCCTCAAGGCCAAGGGTGTCAAGGTCACCTACAAGCCGAACATCGGCAGCCGCGAGACGACGTACGGGCTGCTGAAGAACGGCTCCGTCACCGTGCTGCCGGAGTACAACGGCGCGCTGCTGGCCTACCTCGACCCCAAGGCCGCGCCGAAGACGATCGAGGCGACCACCGCCGCGATCGAGGCCAAGCTGGACTCCAAGCTGACGCTCCTCGACCCCGCCGCCGCGCAGGACAAGGACTCGGTCACGGTCAACAAGGCCACCGCCGACAAGTACAAGCTGACCTCCGAGTCCAGCATCGCGGACCTCAAGGGCATCGCGAAGGGCCTGACCATCGGCGCCTCGCCGGAGTTCCAGACCCGGCAGCAGGGCCTGGTCGGTCTGAAGTCCGTGTACGGCCTGGAGTTCGAGGGCTTCAAGGCGCTCGACGCGGGCGGCCCGCTGACCCTGGCGGCGCTGAAGAAGAACACCGTGCAGGTCGCGGACATCTTCACCACGGACCCGAACATCACCAAGGAGAAGTTCGTGGTCCTCCAGGACCCGAAGAACCTCTTCGGCTTCGAGAACGTGCAGCCGCTCGTCTACAAGAGCGGTCTGTCCTCGAAGGGCGTCGCCGCGCTCAACGCGGTCTCGGTCAAGCTGGACACCAAGTCCCTGCTCGAACTGGACACCCAGGTCCAGCTGGAGAACAAGGACCCGCTGGATGTCGCCAAGGCCTGGCTGAAGTCGGCCGGCCTGGGCTGACCCCGGACGGATCCGACGCGGGCGTCCCCACCCCGGGGGCGCCCGTTTCGTCTGCGCGGGCCCGCTCAGCAGCTGGTTCTCGCCGTTCAGTTTTCCGTCGGCCGTGTGCCGCCTGTGTGGACCGCCGTCGCGATCAACTGGTCGATCAGGGCGATGAGTACGTCCCGGGACGACTCCCGCTCGCGTGCGTCGCACAGCAGCACCTGGACGTGGTCCGGGAGGGCGAGCGCCTCGCGGATCTCCTCGGGCGGGTACGGGTGGTCGCCGTAGAAGCCGTTCACGCCCACCACGAAGGGGATGCCCCGGCGTTCGAAGAAGTCGATGGCGGCGAAGCTGGTCTCCGGGCGGCGGACGTCGATGAGGACGACCGCGCCCAGGGCGCCCAGGGCCAGGTCGTTCCACATGAACCAGAAGCGCTGCTGGCCGGGCGTGCCGAAGAGGTAGAGGACGAGGTCGCCGCCGATGCTGATGCGGCCGAAGTCCAGGGCCACGGTGGTGGCCCGCTTCTCCTCGATGCCGTCCAGGTCGTCCACGCCGAGGCCGGCGGCGGTGAGGGGTTCCTCGGTGCGCAGCGGGGCGATCTCGCTGACCGAGCCGACCATGGTGGTCTTGCCGACGCCGAAGCCACCGGCGATCAGGATCTTCACCGTGTCGGGTGCCGCCCGGGTGACGAGGTCAGAGCCGGCCAAGGCCATCCCTCACTTTCTGCAGCAGGTCCAGGTCTTCCGGTTTGCAGGAGACGGGGTGCGGGGGGCGGACGGTGATACGGCCGCTCTCCAGCAGATCGCAGAGCATGATCACGACCACGCTCACCGGCAGATCGAGCAGGGCGGCGAGTTCCGCGACGGCGATCGGCTCGGCGCAGCGGCGCAGGATGCGCTGGTGCTCGGGCTGCGGTCGGGTGGCCCAGGTCGGCGGCGGGTCCACCGCGGTCACCGTCGTGATGAGCGTGAAGTCGGCACGGCTGGGCCGCGTCCGTCCTCCGGTGAGCGCGAACAGCCGTACCAGACGGCCGTCCGTGTCGCCTCCGCTCACCTCACGCGCCGGACTCGGCGGTCGGGCCGAGACCCGCCCTCGGTGCCGCGCTCAGATGCTCGCCGATCTTCTTCACCAGCATGTTCATCTGGTACGCCACCACGCCGACGTCCGCGCCCTGACTGGTGAGGACGACGAGATGGGCGCCCGGGCCGGCCGAGGTCAGTATCAGATAGCTGTGCGCCATCTCGATCAGCGCCTGCCGCACCGGACCGCCACGGAAGTCCATGCTGACGCCCTTGCTCAGGCTCATCAGACCGGACGCGGTCGCCGCAAGGCGCTCGGCGTCGTCGCGCAGGAACCCGGTGGACTTGCTGACGACCAGCCCGTCCTCGGAGAGCACCACGGCGTGGTTCACCTCGGCGACCCGCTCCACGAGTCCGGTCAGCAGCTGGTCGAGCTGGGTATGGGTGGCTGGGATGGGGCGTGTCATGGCGGTGTTCCTTCGTCAGCGGTCGGCGGGCGGAGTCGAGGGGACGTTGGTTCCTTCGGCAGGGAGGTGCGCACCCGGTTCCCGAGTGACGGGCGCTTCCTCCTGGCCCTGGTCGTACTGCGTCTCTGTGTCGTCGTCACGTGCCTGGAGCGTGCCGCGCTGGAAGCCGGCGAGCGAGGAGGCGGCCCGCTCAGCCGTGAACTCCTCCGCGTGACCGTTGTGTTCGCCGCCGGCGGGCTCCTCGCGCAGCTCGGCGGCCAGGCTGGTCTGAGGGACACGGCGGGGCAGCGGGGCGGGGCTGTCGCGCCGGACGGCGGGCACGGCCGCGGCGAGGGCGGTGCGCGCCGGGGCTGCGGGGCGGGGCTCCCGTACGGGCTGAGCGGACTCCTCCGCGGCGGCCGGCTCCTTTGCGGCGGGAGCGTCCTCGGCGGGGGCCGGCACCGGCTCCCGTACGACGATCTCGTGCGGGAGCAGCACGATCGCCGTCGTTCCCCCGTACGGCGAGGGGCGCAGCGTGACCGCGATGCCGTGCCGGGTGGCGAGGCGGGCGATCACGAACATGCCGAGCCGCAGGTCGTCGGCCAGGCCCACCACGTCGAACTGCGGCTGAACCGCCAACTGCGCGTTGAAGGAGGCGTAGTCCTCCTCCGACAGACCGAGGCCGCGGTCCTCCACCTCCACCGCCAGACCCTTGGCCACCATCGCGGCCCGCACGTCGACCGGCGCCGGAGCGGGCGAGTACGCGGTCGCGTTGTCGATCAGCTCGGCCAGCAGATGGATCACGTCGGCCACCGCGGGCGGCGCGATGTGCACGTCCTCGTCGGTGTGCACCTCGACCCGCTGGTACTCGGCGACCTCGCCGACGGCGCTGCGCAGGATGTCGATCAGCGCGACCGGCTCCCGCCAGCTGCGCCGCGGCTGCTCGCCGCTGATGATGACCAGGTTCTCCTCGTAGCGGCGCAGCTGGCTGGCGGTGGAGTCCAGTTCGTACAGGCCCTTGAGGACGTCCGGGTCGGAGTGGCTGCGCTCCAGCGCGTCCAGCTTGGTCAGCTGCAGATTGACCAGGTTCTGGCTCTGCCGGGCGATGCCGAGGATGACCTTCTGGAAGCCGCGCCGGGTGTCGGCGAGTTCGATCGCTGTGTGCACCGCCGTGCGCTGCGCCTTGTTGAACGCCCGTGCCACCTCGCCCAGTTCGTCCCGGCCGTAGTCCAGCGGCGGGGTCGCCAGATCCGCGTCGACCTTCTCGCCCCGGTCGAGGCGGGCCACGACGTCCGGCAGCCGTTCCTCGGCCAGGCTCAGGGTGGCCTCCCTGAGGCCGCGCAGCCGCCGGGACAGGGACCGGGTGATCCGCCAGGACATGCCCACGCACAGCAGCAGCGCGATCAGACCGCCCGCGCTCAGCGAGGCGGCGGTGAGCAGCAGGCTGTCGGATTTCTCGGCGCTCCGGTCGAGCAGCCCGGACGTCTGGTGCTCGATCAGCCTCGTGTACTCGTCACCGACCTTGCTGAACGCGGCCGCCCACTGCTTCTGCGCGGCGGGCAGCGGGACCTTCCCGCCGACGGCGGACGACCGGGCCGCGAGCACCTGGTCCTCGATGTTCTGAATGGTCTGCCATTCGGGGCTCTGCAGGATCCGCTCGGTCTCGGTCTTGGTGCTGCCCGTCAGCGAGGGGACGATCTGGTCCTGGACGAGCCACCGCCGGGTGTTCACGAGCTGTGCGAACGTGTCCCAGGTCTTCTCGGGCAGGTGCCCGCTCGGCCAGGCCAGGGTGAGCTGGGTGTCCTCCTGGGAGGTCAGCTCCGCCGCGTGCTCCAGCGCGACGAGCGGGCCGGCCTGCGAGGTGAGGTCGCCGTCGTCGACCTGGGAGAGCGCCTGGAAGGCGTGTATCTGGTCGTCGATGATCGAGCTGTACTGGTCCAGCGCCTGCGCGGCCGTGATGTCGGTCGGGTTGTCGACCTGGCCCCGGTAGTACTCGAGGCTGCCCACCGAGCCGACGACCGAGTACAGCCGGTCCGAGATGCGCGCGGGCGCCTTCTTGATCGCCTCGGCCTGTCCGACCAGCCGTGCGACCGCCCTGTCCGTCTTCTTGCGCTGGGCGACCAGCGCCGAGCGGGAGCCGCGCGGGTCGCCGGCCACCCAGGCCGCCGACAGGCTGCGCTCCCGCTGCAGCGTGAGCGTCGCTTCCGTGCCCATGGCCCCGGTCGACCGGCTCAGTTCGGTCTGCCCCCGCAGCCGCAGCCCCTCGTCAAACATCTGCGTGGTCGTCAGGGCCCACATCGCGGCGAGGGTGACGCCGGGCACCAGGGCCAGCAGGATCAGGGAGAGACGTATGGAGCCGAGACGGCGCCGGGCACCTGTCCGTGGAGACATCGTCGTCCTAGGCGGTCAGCGGAGCGGAGGGGGACGGAGGGGGAAACACGGGGGTGGCCGTGAGCGGGGAGAGAAGGGGTGCACAGGATGCTATCCGTACAAGTGACCGCACGTGCCACAGGTCCTCGAATCTTTCGCGACATTGCTGTACGAAGTGTTGCCCGGCGTCCGGCTCAGCGTGTGCCGCGCGCCGCGTACCTGGCGACCGAGGCCACGTTCGCCTTGGTCACGAAGGCGGGACCGGTGAGCACGGGTGACACTCCGCCCCCGCTGATGTTGCCGTTGGTCCTGTACAGCCAGAGGGCGTCCACCGCGAGGTAGCCCTGCAGATACGGCTGTTGATCCACCGCGAACTGCACGTCACCGCTCTGGACCGCCTTCACCAGGTCCCGGTTGAGGTCGAAGGTGGCGACGCGGGCCCTGCTGCCCGACTGCTCCACCGACTTCACCGCGGTGAGCGCGAACTGGGCGCCGTTGGCGATCACTTCGTCGATCGTCGGGTCCTGCCGCAGCCTGGCGGTGATCGCGGCGGCGGTCGCGTGCGCGTCGGTGCCCTCGACGTAGAGCATCTCGGTCCTGCCGTCGAAGGTCTTCTTCACGCCGGCACAGCGGGCCTCCAGGGCGACGTTGCCGCGCTCGTGGATCACGCACAGGGCGTGCTGGGCGTTGAGGGCGTCCAGCTTGTCGCCGACGGCCCGCCCGGCGAGGCTCTCGTCCTGCCCGAAGAACTCCAGCACCCCCTCGGACTGCCAGGAGTCGATGCCGGAGTTGAGGCCGACCACAGGTGTGTCCGCCGCCTTGGCCGCCGCTATCGGGCCCTTCATGGCCTGCGGCTTGGCGAGCGTCACCGCGATGCCGTCGACCTTCTGGCGGACCGCGTCCCGCACCAGTTCGGCCTGCCCCGCCGCATCGGAGTCATTGGCGTAGGTCAGGTCGATGTCGTCCTTCGCCGCCGCGTCCTCGGCGCCCTTCTTCACCAGGTTCCAGAAGGTGTCGCCCGGCGAGGCGTGCGTGACCATGGCGACCTTGAGTCGGGCGGTGCCCGCCCTGCCGACGCCGTCCTTGGAGTCGGACGTGGCGCCGGCCGCGGAACAGCCGGCCGCCAGCAGGCACACGGCCACGGCCAGGGCGGCGACGCGCGCGGATCTGTGGGATGCGGGCGGTGGGGGAGGAGTGTTCATGAGGGTACGGCACCTCGCTGTGCGGCCGAGCAAGCGGAACGGCGAGAGGAGTCCCCGAACGGCGTCCGACACGCCGTACACCGTCCGGATGACTCTCGCTGGCCGGAGCCAATCGTGTGTGACCGCCGGTAGTCAAGTGATCAGCAACATTGAGTGAGTTGTTGCTGCCGCATCGTGATGATGCGTTCCGGCTGGCAGGGGGGTGTCCACGGCCCGCGGACAGAGGGAGGGCTCGTCACGGCTTGCGGGCCACCGCCCCATACCTGGCGATGTCCTCGTCGCGGACCGGTTCGCCGTCCGTCCCGTCCGGACACCACGCCTCCGCGAAGGTGCGCAGCCGTGTCGGCATGCCGCGGGCCGCGTACTCACGGGCGACTGGGCCGAGCTCGTCCGGGTCCAGGGTGTCGCGGAAGGCGGCACCGCCGACTGGGCGATCTCATGGATGTTGGGCGAGGTCGGAATGCCGGTGCCGATGTCGAGGAACTGTCGCACGCCCGCGAGGGGCGGGGCCGGGAGTGTGGGAAATCCACACCGCGTACCGCTTCGACGGAAGAAATCCCCACCCCGGAGCCTGTGGCTGGAGGCCCTTCTTCGCCCGCCTCCACGCTGGGCCGTGGCCGGTCGGACGCCCTGCTCGACGGGGTGCCGGCCGAGGTCCTACGACGGTGGAGAGGAACCCCCCCCCGATGACTGCTGAACGCGTGCTGACGCCGGCTCCCACGGCGTACCGGTGGCGGTGGCCGGCGCTCGCCGCACTGCTGCTCGGTGAGGCGATGAACCTGCTGGACGCGACGATCGTGCAGGTCGCCGCGCCGGCCATCCACGCCGAGCTGGGCGGCTCGGTCTCCGACATCCAGTGGTTCACGACCGCCTACACCCTGCCCTTCGCGGTGCTGCTGATCACCGGTGGCCGGCTGGGTGACATCGCCGGCCGCAAACGGCTGTTCGTGCTCGGGGTCACGGGCTTCATGCTGGCGTCCGCCGCGTGCGCCGTGGCGCCCTCGGTGGGGCTGCTGATCGCGTTCCGGGTGCTGCAGGGCGGGGCGGCGGCCGTGATCATTCCCCAGACCATCGGACTGATCAAGGCCATGTTCACGGGGCCCGAGGTGGCCAAGGCCCTCGGCAGCATCGGCCCCGTGATGGGTCTGGCGGCGGTGTGCGGACCGGTGCTCGGCGGTGTGCTCACCCACGCCGACCTGTTCGGCTCCTCGTGGCGCGCGGCGTTCCTGGTGAACGTCCCGCTCTCGCTGCTCGTGCTCGCGCTCTCGCCCAGGCTGCTGGAGAACCGCGCCCCGCGGCGGCCCACCCTCGACCTGACGGGCACGCTGCTGGCCATGGCGGGGATCGGGCTGGTCGTCCACCCGCTGATCGGCACGGACCCGGCCACGATGTCGGGGTGGAGCTGGGGGCTCGTGGCGGCCGGGCTGTGCCTGATGACGATGTTCGCGGTGCACCAGCGCAGGGCGGCCGTGACCGGGCGCACCCCGCTGGTGGAACCGAGCCTGTTCGCGCACCGCGGGTTCCCGGCCGCCCTCGTGACGTCGACGTGCTTCTTCGCGGTCACCAACGGTCTGCTGACGGTCGTCGTGCTCCAGCTCCAACTGGGCGCGGGCGTCGGGGTGTTGAAGGCGGGGCTGACACTGGCGCCGTGGTCGGTGGGGCTGGCCGTCGCGTCCTGGATCGCGGGGGCGCGTCTGGTCGGACGGTACGGGCAGCGTGTGATGTCGCTCGGTCTGGGGGTGCTGTTGTCGGGGGCCCTGTCGGCGATCGCGGTGTACAGGGTGGCGGACGCGGGCTCCTACCCCACGCCGCTGCTGTTCGCGCTGGGGGTCGTGGGGGTCGGCGTGGGCCTGTTCACCCCCGCCTTCTTCACCCTCGCCCTGAAGCCGCTGCGCCCGCAGGAGATCGGCTCGGCCGCGGGGCTGCTCAATGCCGTGCAGCAGTTGGGGGCGACGCTCGGGGTCGCGGTGCTGGGCAGTGTGTATCTGGGCGGTGCGGGCCCCGGCGACGCGGCGGCGGGGCTGCGGGCGGTGCAGTCGGCGGTCTGGGTGGCGGCGGGGTTGCTGGCGGTGAGCTTCGGGACGAGCCGGATGATGGTCGACGCGAGCGCGCCTGCGGATGCCGGGACGGGGCGCTGACAGCCCCTCGGCCCCAGTGGCGGGCCTCCGCCCACCCCGTTCCTCAAACGCCGAAGGGGCCGGGTTTGCCGGCCGGGGCTTCGGCTTTTCGGCCCGTCCGGCGTTTGAGGACGAGGCCCCTTCAGGGCCGAACGGGGGGTTGGGGGCGGAGCCCCCGGGGGCGGGGGCTCGGCAGGGGTGTGAGGATCGGGCTTGCTGCCTTGAGGTTCTGGAGGACCGGGCTGGTTTCCAGGGTGTGGATCGCGTCCAGGGAGCCGAGACGGTGGACCAGATAGCGGTGCAGGTCGGCGGGGTCGCGGCAGAGGGCCTGCGCGACCAGGTTGGTGGGGCCCGTGGTGGCCGCGACGAAGGCCAGTTCGTCGTGGCCCGCCAGCGTTGTCGCCACGCGGTCCAGATGGGCCGGCCGCACCGCCATCCACAGCAGCGCCCGCGTGTGGACACCGAAGTGGCCGGCATCGACCTCGACGTCGAAGAAGACCGTGCCGCCTGCCCGCAGATCCGCGAGCCGCCGCGCCACGGTCACCGGGGACCAGCCGGTCGCCTGTGCCAGCTCGGCGTGCGTGGCCCGCCCGTCCTTCTGCAGGGCGAGCAGCAACTCGGCGTCCCCGTCGGCAAGTTGGCGAGGTACCGGAACGTAGGACGTGTCCGGCGCCTCATACTCGCGCAGGGCGCGCTGCTGCCGCTCGTCCAGCGCGCTCGCGCTCCGGCGCCAGTTCGTCGGCCCGCCCAGATAGGTGTGCAGCAGGCAGTGTGCGGACACCGCGGTGATGGCGCCGGTGCGTGGAATGTCGTGCAGGAGCAGCGAGTTGCCCGCCCCCTCCGAGTCCGTCGGCGCGTGGATGACCGTCACGATCTCGGTGCCGCCGGAGGCGAGCTTCACCCACGACGTGTCCTGACGTCGCACCAGCGCATACGCCAGATCCCGCGCGGAACTCGCCACCACGGTGAGCCGGACCAGCCACTGCGTCTGCCCCGCCCGGTGCGGGTCCGACAACCCCACCACCCGCAGCGAGGCCTCCGCACGCAGCCGCCGGTACCGCCGCGCGACCGTCTGCGCGGAGACGCCGAGCACGGCGGCGATCCGGCTGAACGGCGCGCGGCCGTCGATGTGCAGCGCATGGATCAGGGCACGGTCCAGGTCGTCCAGCATGCACACATTCTTCAGTCACGTTCCGCAGCCGCAGTGACAGCCATGGCCGTATCCACCATCACGCCGGCCGGGGCCGCACTCGCCGTGGGTGCGGGGCGACCCCTGGGCGAGTGCCGGTCCCGGCCCGGCGTGACTACAGCTGCACGGCCTCGTGCACCGTTCGTGCGGCTTCCGCGGCCCGCGCTTCCTTCCTGCGCCGACGCCGGCTCACCCGCGGCTCCTGATCCGGCAGCCAGCCGAAGGTGAGGCAACTGCCGACGGCACCGAGGAGCAGACCGATGAAGAAGCCGCCCAGGTTCGAGGTGAGCCAGGTGCCCAGGGAGGCCAGGACGCCGATGATCGAGTAGAACAGGCGCTGCGTGGGGTTGAAGAGGGTCAGCAGCCCGCACAACAGCATCACGGTGGGCAGGAGGTAGCCGGCCAGGTTCTGCGTGGCGGCGTGCATCATGACCTTCAGCGAGGCCTTCTCGGTGAGCAGGATCTCCGCCCCGCCCAGGGCGAGCAGCAGCCCGCCCCAGAACGGACGGCGGGCCCGCCACTCAGGAAAAGCGGGCCGCGCGCCTTGATTCGGACGGTCCGACATCAGCAACCCGAGTCGCTGAAGCTGAGTTTCAGGCCCGGCAGCTTGAACACCCCGGCCGTGGTCGCATAGTTGGTCTGCCGCAGGTTGTCGATGTGCACCGTGTCGGCCTGCTGACTGAAGACGCCCGCCGGTCCCTTGACGCCGGCCTTGTTGAGCGTGCTCGCGTCGTTGCCGATCTCGATGTTCTTGAAGGCGGCGTCGCCGGTCAGCTGGGTCGAGTCCGTGGTCAGGTCGGTCGCCTGCACCTTCGACGAGCCACTGCCCGCCTTGATCAGCAGGTTGGTGCCGCCCAGGTCGACGCTCTGGCACAGGCTGTCCAGTGTCGCGCTCTTGATGGCGGAGGTGACGATCAGGACCTGACCGCCGGTGTCGCCCGCGTTCGGGCTGTTGTCGATCATGCTGTCGAGCCCACCGAACTGCTCGAAGCCGGTGCCGTCGAGCGACTTGGCGGTCACCGTGAAGGGCATTCCGGAGATCGAGAACGAGACCCCCAGCGCCCCCTCGGCGGTCATGATCGCGAGACCGGCCGCAACCGCGACGGCCGGGACCGCCATCACCGCGGCGCGGCGCAGCCGGACCCGCCCGCCTCTCGCGGGGTCGGGAGAGGAACCGCTTTCTGGGTTCCCTGTGGTGAGTTCGGCGGACGAGGCCATGTCTGCTCCCATGTGCATAGTCAGTGCGGGTTGGGCATCATCGGCGCGTTGTCCTGGCGCGGACAGCGGCTGCAGACGCACGCCTCCTCCCAAACTCCCGGCGGGTGGAAGGGCTTTCTCGTACTCCGCAGTAGCCAGCGAGGAAGTTACCCGTGGTTACTTTCAAGGGTCAAGGGAGTTGTGAAAAAAGAGTGTTGGTTGTGCCCCACCTGTGGCTCGGCAGGTTTCCGCCTGTTCCGCCAAACCCTTGAACGATCGTCAACTACCTTGTCCCACCTTGACGTTGACTGACACTCAGGTCTACAACTGCCCCTGGCTTCCCCCGGATCCGTGGCGCCGGATCCAGCCACGCGGCACCGTCCGCGTCTCCCGGACCCCTCCTGTCCGCACGGGCCCTTCACGGCCCGAGATCCCCCCGACGGCCCGGTAAGGGCACTTCCCCCCTGGTCCGCTCCAGGCCGTCGCTTCCGCCCGGCCCGACCGCCGGCCCACCCCCAGGGTCTGCGGCCGGTCACCGGCCGGACGCCGTTGCCGGACCGTGCCGTACGGAGAAGGCGTCACGGTCCGGCATCGGCGGACGTCGACCGGCGTCCCCCCACCTTCCTCGCGCCACATCGCAAGCCCCCCACCCCTCAAACCCCGCACCAGAAAGAGGTACGTCCGCATGCGCACTCGCACCCTGCTCACCCTCGTCGGAACCGTCGCCGCCCTCTCGATCCCCGCGGCCGTCCCGGCCTCGGCGGCCGACACCCCCGTCCTCACCACCGGCTCGACCGGCGGCACCGCCGTCGCGGTCGGCGACGTCCTCTCCGCGCCGCTGGCCGGCGGCACCAAGGCCACGCTCTACTCCAGCGCGACCGGCACCAGCGGCGTGAGCTGCACGTCCTCGACGTTCACCGCCACGGTCACGGACAACCCCGCCGCGCCGGGCACGGCCACCGAGTCCGTCGGCGCGCAGACCTTCGACAGCAGCAGCTGCACCAGCAATGTCCTCGGCGTGACGGGCGTCACCAGCATCACGGTCGACAACCTGCCGTACACCACCACCGTGGCCTCCGACGGCACGCTGACCGTGACTCCCGCGAGCGGCTCCACCATCCAGACCACGGTCAAGCTGAAGACCCTGCTGGGCTCCATCACCTGTGTCTACCAGGCCCCCAGCCTGACCGGCACGACGAGCAACAGCGACGCCAGCATCAACTTCACCAACCAGCAGTTCACCAAGGTGTCCGGTTCGTCGCTCTGCTTCAGCAGCGGCTACTTCACCGCCAAGTACGCCGCGGTGACCGACAACGGCGCCACCGTCTACGTCAACTGACGCCCGGCCAGGCGTAGTTCAGCGTCGACGCAGACGCAGCGCCAGGGCGGCGCCGCCGGTGAGCACCAGCACCGCAGCGGCGCCGCCCGCCAGCATGGGCGCCGACGGGCCCGAGCCCGCGGTGGAGGTCGAGGCCACCGGCGTGCTGTCGGGTTCGATGGACCCCTGCCGTGGAGTCGCGGCCTCTGCCGTACGGGAAGGAGTCGTAGGGGGTTCGGGCGTGGCCGTGGGGCTGCTGCTCGCGCTCTTCCGGCCGCCGGCCGCGGATGCGGACGCCGATGCCGGCGTACCGCCGCTCCTGCCGCTCCCGGCCGTCCCGAACTGCACGTCCGAGCACGAGTAGTACGTGTCCGTCGTGCTGCTGTTCTGCCAGATGGTGTAGAGCACGTGGTGCCCGGTCCGGTCGGACGGCAGCTTCGCGGTGATGCGGTACGCGCCGTTCGTCAGGGCCGGGTCCTTGACCGAGGCGAACGGCCGGTCCGGCAGCTCGGCCCAGGTCAGCGGCTTCTTCGGGTCGTAGCCGGGCTTGGTGAGGTAGAGCTTGAACGTGCCGGTGTGCGGGATCGTCGAGGCGTATTTCATCGTCAGGGTCGCGCCCGGCTTCAGGGTCGTCGACGGCCAGTCGGAGCGGGCGAGGTCGAGGCCCTTGTAGGCGGGCAGCCCGCCGCTGCACAGCTTTCCGTCGGGGATGACCTGGCGGTCCCTGCCGCCCACGTCCGCGACCCGCAGGTTGTCCCAGAACGTGAACGGGGCGCCGTTCGCGGCAACCGCCGCCTTGCACGCCGCCGACCGCGCGTTGCTGCCGCCGTCGGGTGAGCAGGCGTAGGCCCTGCTGACCGGATCCGTGGGCGCGCCATGCGCCTGCGCGGTGCCCGCCGCCCACAGGGGCAGCAGGAACGGGGTCACGAAGGCGGCCGTCAGGGCGGTGCGGTGTGCGGTCATCCGGGGCATCCGGAACGTCTCCTCGGCCAGGCGCGGAACGATGTGCTCCCGTGAAGTACGGGAAACCGGCCCGGCGCGTTCAGCGCACGACGCCCGGGCGCGGTTCCGGAGCGAACAGCCGCTTGCACCTTGACCGTTCACCTGCGCCGTATGCACCCTCGGTGCCACCCGGATCACATTGAAAACCAACCGGTCGCCTCGTACTCTGGCGGTCGCCGGCACGGCCACCTCACCGTCTGGTCTGTGATCCGTTTCCGGGGGGACGAGGGAGGGACATGCCCCGAACGACCATGCCCCGACCGGCTTTGACGGCCACCGTGCCTCGTCAGCTCGTCCACCGCGCCGCCGTGGCGGAAACGTTTCTCACCGACTGGGAGCGCTCCGGTCCCGACCGGTTCACGCTGTTCGCGCAGTGGCCGCGAGCTCATCAATTACACGTGTCGCCGGACCGGTCGGCGTACGAGCCGCTGCTCGTCGCGGAGACCGTGCGCCAGTGCGGAGCACTCCTCGCGCACGCCGAGTACGACGCCCCCTTCGACCACTGCTTCGTGCTCCAGGAGCTGCACCTCACCACGCATCCCGAGCACCTCGCCGTCGCCGCCGCGCCCGCCGAACCCGCCCTGGACGTCACCGTGTCCGACGTCCGCCACCGCGCGGGCCGCCCCACCGCGCTCCGCTACGACACCGTCGTACGTCTCGGCGGCGAGCGCGTCGCCACCGCGCACATCGCCGTCAGCTGGACCAGCGAGTCCGTCTACCGCCGGCTGCGGGGCGGCCGCACTCCGGCCACCGTCACCGCGCTGCCGCTCCCGCCCGCGCTGCCCGCCGCAGCCGTGGACCGGGCCCTGCCCGCGGACGTCGTGCTGGCCCCGCCCGACCGGCCCGGCCGCTGGCAACTGCGAGTAGATACCGCGCATCCCGTTTTCTTCGACCATCCGCTCGATCACGTCCCCGGCATGCTGCTCCTGGAGGCGGCCCGGCAGGCGGCCCGCGTCCGGGCCGTCGGACCGGCGGGGGGCGGGTCCTTCCGCGCGACCTTCCATCAGTATGCTGAGCTGGACAGACCCACCTGGATCGAGGTGACCGACGAGACCGGGACGGGTCTGGAGGTGCGCGGATTCCAGGGCGAGTCGACGGTGTTCGAGTGCACCGTCGGCACCGCCGCACGGTGAGATATCGTTTACTGGGAGTGAGAAAAACAAACAGCACGGCCCGTTTCCAGCCCCAGGAGTGTTCAGTCGATGGCGAGGCAGTTACGCGCCGAGCAGACCCGCGCGACGATCATCACGGCCGCAGCAGACCTGTTCGACCGCCGCGGCTACGAATCGACCAGCCTGAGCGACATCGTGGAACACGCCCAAGTCACCAAGGGTGCCCTCTACTTCCACTTCGCGGCCAAGGAGGACCTCGCCCACGCCATCATGGAGCTCCAGTCCAAGGCCTCGCACGAGGTGGCGAAGGGCCTCGACGCCAAGGGCTACTCCTCGCTCGAAACCCTGATGCGCATCACCTTCGGCATAGCCCGTCTCTCCGTCGAGGGTCCGATCCCCCGGGCCGGGCTCCGGCTCGCCACCGGGGAAGTGGCCGTGCGGCCGCCACTGCGGCACCCCTTCAACGAGTGGCGGGACATCGCCACTCGCAAACTCCTCGGCGCCGTCAAGGAGTCCGACGTCCACCCGGACATCGACGTCGACGCCGTCGCCCACTCCCTCGTCAGCTTCTTCGTCGGCACCCGCGTGGTGGGGCGCTCCCTCGAACCCGTCGCCCACCAGCCCCGCAGACTGGCCGAGATGTGGCACCTGACGATCCGCGGTCTGGTCCCGGTGACCCGCCGCGCCCGCTATGTGAGTCTCGCCGCCCGGCTGGAGCGCGAGATCAGGACCGTCTGACGGAGGATCCCAGGACCTGCCCGGGGGCGGACCTATCGTGGGGCGCATGCCCGACACCTCGTCGCCCCACCCTCCGTCCGCGCCCGTGATCCTCGGCAGCGAGCCGGGGTCGTTCCCCCACAGCGTGCTCGCCGAGCGGCACCCCGCGATCATTCGGCAGGTACGGGAGGCCTTCCCCTACGGCCCCGCACAGCACCGTGCTCTCGACGCGCTCCTCGCGAGCTGCACCAAGGGTGTCGTCGAACCGCTTCCCGCCGACGCGCACGACCGGGCCCGCTGGGAGGCATGGGGCATGGCCGAGTACGCCGGCCGTTCCTGGTACGACATCCCCTGGCTCTGGTCGGAGAGCTACTTCTACCGCCAACTCCTCGACGCCGTCGGCTACTTCGGTGCCGGGCCCTGGCAGGGCATCGACCCGTTCCGGCCCTTCAAGCTGGCCGAACTCGACTCCCCGGAGACGGACGAGGAACTGGCCGCCCTCGACGCCCTGTCCGCCGACGACCAGGACCGCGCCCTGCTGCACGGCTCCCTCTGGGGCAACCGCGCCGACCTCGGTTTCCGCCTCTCCGCCACCGCCGCCGGCACCCCGGACACCGCCCCGGGCCTGGTCGCCGACGACAGCGAGACCCTGTGGTCGCTGCTCCCACGGGCCGGCGCGGGCACGCTCTGCCTCATCGCGGACAACGCGGGCCGCGAACTCGTCCCCGACCTGCTCCTCATCGCCCACCTCCTCGAACGCGGGCGCATCGGGCGCGCCGTCCTGCACATCAAGCCGTACCCGTACTACGTCTCCGACGCGACGACGGCCGATGTGCTCGACGCGCTCAGGAGGCTCACCGGGGCGCGAGGCGCGGCCGCCGAGTACGGCCGCATCCTGTGGTCGGCGATGACCGACGGCCGCCTCGGTCTGCGCGCCCACCCCTTCTCCGCCGGACCGCTGCCGTACGCCGACATGCCGGGCGACCTCCGCGCGGAGCTCGCCACGGCCGCGCTGACCCTCGTGAAGGGCGACCTCAACTACCGTCGTCTCGTGGGCGATCGGCTGTGGGCGCCGACGACATCCTTCGCGGACGTCACAGCCCACTTCCCCGGCCCGGTCGCCGCCCTGCGCACCCTGAAGTCCGACGTGATCACCGGCCTGGCCCCCGACACCGAGGCCGCGCTCGTGGCGGCCGAGGGGCAGCGGTGGCGGACCGGAGGCACTCACGCGCTGATCCAGGTGCGGGCCTGAGGGCCTGCCCTTGAACCTCAGGCCACCAGCACCGGCAGCGACTTGATTCCGTTGATGAAGTTGGACGTCAGCCGCTTGGCCGGCCCCGCCGTGCGCAGGACCGGCAGGGCGCGCAGCGCCTCCCCGTACAGCACCCGCAGCTGCAACCGGGCGAAGTGCGCGCCCAGGCAGACATGCGGACCGTCCCCGAAGGAGACGTGCGGGTTCGGCGTACGGGACAGGTCGAGGAGCTCCGGCGCCTCGAAGACCCTTTCGTCGTGGTTCGCGGAGGCATGGAAGACGACCACCTTGTCGCCCGCACGGATGCGCCGCCCCGCCAGCTCGGTGTCGCGGGCGGCGGTGCGGCGGAAGGTGAGGACCGGCGGGTGCCGGCGCAGCAACTCCTCGACAGCGAGTGGCAGTTCGGCCTTTCCCGCGCGCAGCAGCTCGTACGCCTCCGGGTGCTCGGCCAGGGTCAGCAGCCCGCCGGGGGCGGCGCCGCGGACGGTGTCATTGCCCGCGACGGTGAGCAGGAAGAAGAACATCTCCAGTTCGGCGTCGGCGAGTTCCGTGTCCTGGGCGAGCGTCGTCAGCACGTCGTCGGCGGGGTGGCGGCGCTTGTGCGCGGCGAGCTGCTGGGCGTAGGCGAACATGTCCCGGAGCATCGCGGGGGAGCGGGGGTTGACCGGTTCGCCCGCCGCGTCGAGCACGGGGGTGCCGGCCTCGTCCGGGTCCTGGTAGCCGATGACCCGCTGCGTCCAGTGCAGCAGCAGGCCGCGGTCGCCGTCCGGGACGCCGAGCAGGTCGGCGAGGTTGAGCAGGGCGTAGTCGTCGGTCACGGCGGTGACGAGGTCGACGGTGCCGTTCGCCGCCCGGGCCGTTTCGAGGGCCTGTGCGAACAGCCGGCGCGCCCGCTCCCGCGCGACGGACCTGAAGCGGTCGATGCGCCCGGGGGTGAAGGCGCGGCTGACCAGTCGCCTCAGCCGCCCGTGCTCCGGC
Source organism: Streptomyces sp. NPDC001492 (assembly GCF_053597275.1). NCBI lineage: Bacteria > Bacillati > Actinomycetota > Actinomycetes > Kitasatosporales > Streptomycetaceae > Streptomyces > Streptomyces sp. NPDC001492. The sequence goes on from NZ_JBSFHW010000004.1 coordinate 210,941, forward strand.
GGATCCTGATTGAGCATCATGCGCCGGATGAAGGGGAGGTCGGCGGGGTCGGGGTCGCGGATCTGGGTGGCGCCGAGGTGTGAGGAGTAGGTCGCCGAGTCCTTGAGGACGCGTACCACGTCCGCGTGCCGGGTCACCGCCCAGAAGCCGGGCCCGGCGGGCCAGCCCAGCACCTCGGGCTCGTCCTGCCAGGCCACGGGGTGGTGGTCGCGGAGCGCGCGGTAGGCGGCGTGGGGCACCCCGGCGGCGTACTGCCGTGGATCGAAGACGTCCGGGACCGGTGGGGTCTCATGCATGCGATCACGGTGGCGTTCGCCGCGGGGCTTCGGCAAGGCCTTCGTATTTCTCCAAAGAGTGGCCGGTTGACCCGCCTTGATGTGGTGATCATGACAATTACCGGGTAGTCATGCCGCATGGCGTTACGGGGATTGCGGACGGGAATCGGCGCCGGCCGCCGTCACCCCTGGCAGCTGTCGGGCGGCATGCAGCAACGGGTCGCCATCGCCCGCGCCCTGGTCTGCCGCCCCTCCCTGCTGCTCATGGACGAACCCTTCGGCTCCCTGGACGCCCAGACCCGCGAGGACCTGGAGGACCTTCTGCTGGAGGTCCACCGCACCGAGGGCACGACCATCGTGTTCGTCACCCACGACATCGACGAGAGCGTCTACGTCGGCGACCGCGTCGTCGTCCTCTCCCCGGCCCCCGCCTCCCACATCGTCCTCGACCTGCCCGTCGAACTCCCCGGGAAGCGCGACCAGATCGCCACCCGGGGCCTGCCCGAGTTCGTGGCGCTGCGGGCGGAGGTGGGGCGGGCGGTGCGGGGATCCTAGGACCGCCGCCTGTTCCCGGTTCGCCCCCGATTCACGCGATGGTGTGATCATGTCCCGGCCGGCGGATGGCGCCGGAGAGGCACGGGTAGGGCCCCGGCCATGACGCAGCAGCCCTTCGAACTCCCGCACTTCTACATGCCGTATCCCGCGCGGCTGAACCCGCATGTCGACGAGGCGCGGGCCCATTCGACCGAGTGGGCACGGGGGATGGGCATGCTGGAGGGGTCCGGGATCTGGGAGCAGTCCGACCTCGACGCGCACGACTACGGACTCCTCTGCGCCTACACCCACCCCGAGTGCGACGGCCCCGCCCTCTCCCTGATCACCGACTGGTACGTGTGGGTCTTCTTCTTCGACGACCACTTCCTGGAGACCTTCAAGCGCAGCCAGGACCGCGTCGGCGGCAAGGCCTACCTGGACCGGCTGCCCTTGTTCATGCCCCTCGACCTCGCCACACCCGTACCGGAGCCGCAGAACCCGGTCGAGGCCGGGCTCGCCGACCTGTGGGCACGCACCGTGCCGTCGATGTCGGTGGACTGGCGCCGCCGCTTCGCCGTGGCGACCGAGCACCTCCTCAACGAGTCCCTGTGGGAGCTGTCCAACATCAACGAGGGGCGGATCGCCAACCCGGTCGAGTACATCGAGATGCGCCGCAAGGTGGGCGGCGCCCCCTGGTCGGCGGGGCTCGTGGAGTACGCGACCGCCGAAGTCCCGGCCTCCGTGGCGGAGTCGAGGCCGCTCAGGGTGCTGATGGAGACGTTCTCCGACGCCGTCCACCTGCGCAACGACCTGTTCTCCTACCAGCGCGAGGTCGAGGACGAGGGCGAGAACAGCAACGGCGTGCTCGTCCTGGAGACCTTCTTCGGCTGCACCACCCAGGAGGCCGCCGACACCGTCAACGACGTCCTCACCTCCCGCCTCCACCAGTTCGAGCACACCGCCCTCACCGAAGTGCCCGCACTGGCCCTGGACAAGGGCCTCACCCCGCACGAGGTCGCCGCCGTCGCCAAGTACGCGCAGGGCCTGCAGGACTGGCAGTCCGGCGGCCACGAATGGCACATGCGCTCCAGCCGCTACATGAACGCCCGCGCGCAGACCACGCAGCCGTGGCACGGCCTGACCGGCCCCGGCACCTCCGCCGCCGATGTCGGTGCCCTGCTCGCGGCGGCCGGCGCCGAGCGCCTGCGGGCCTACACGCATGTGCCGTACCAGAAGGTCGGCCCGTCCCTGCTGCCCGACTTCCACATGCCCTTCGAGGTCGAACTCAGCCCCCACCTGGACGGAGCCCGGCAGCGCCTCACCGGCTGGATGCACGCCATGGGCATGCTCCAGGAGGGCGTCTGGGACGAGGACAGACTGGCCGCCGCCGACCTCCCGCTGTGCTCCGCGGGCCTCGACCCCGATGCGACACCCGAGGCCCTCGACCTCAGCTCGCAGTGGCTCGCCTGGGGCACGTACGGCGACGACTACTACCCGCTCGTCCACGGCCACCGCCGTGACCTGGCCGCCGCCCGGCTGACCACCCGGCGCCTGTCGGACTGCATGCCCGTCGACGGCGAGGAGGTCCCCGCCCCGCTCAACGGCATGGAGCGCGGCCTCATCGACCTCTGGGCGCGCACCACGGCGCAGATGACCCCCGAGCAGCGGCGCACCCTCAAGGACTCGGTGAACGTCATGACCGAGAGCTGGGTGTGGGAGCTGTCCAACCAGTTGCAGAACCGCATCCCGGACCCGGTCGACTACCTGGAGATGCGCCGCGCCACCTTCGGCTCCGACCTCACCCTGAGCATGTGCCGGATGGGCCACGGCCCCGCGGTCCCGCCCGAGGTCCACCGCAGCGGCCCCGTCCGCGCCCTGGAGAACGCCGCCATCGACTACGGGTGCCTCATCAACGACGTCTTCTCGTACCAGAAGGAGATCGAGTACGAGGGCGAGATCCACAACGCGATCCTCGTCGTGCAGAACTTCTTCGGCATCGACTACCCCACCGCGCTCTCCGTCGTCCACGACCTGATGACCCAGCGCATGCGGCAGTTCGAACACGTCGCCGCACACGAACTACCCGTCGTCTACGACGACTTCGGCCTCTCCGACGAGGGGCGCGCGGCGATGGACGGCTATGTGAAGGACCTCCAGAACTGGATGGCGGGCATCCTCAACTGGCACCGCAACGTGGACCGTTACAAGCCGGAGCATCTGGCGCGCCGCACCCACGGCTTCCTTCCGGACCGGCCTGCCGTCATGACCGCACAATAAACTTTTTCGTGCGGAACGTGACATTCAGGGAACTTGGGCGAGGCGTCGGGAGTCTTCTGAGGCAAGGGGAACAGACCACAGAACACGGGGGTGTTCGAGCCTTGACCGACATCATCGAGAGGATCACCGAGGGCGGCACGGGGGAGACGGCGCCGGCTCCGGACGAACTGGCGCCGTACGTCACGCCGTTACCCGTCCCGCCCGTCGTGCGTCCCGGATCCGGTGACGTCCTGCGGGAGACGGAGATCGCCCTGCGCCCGACCTGGGTCCGGTTGCACCCGCAGCTTCCGCCGACCCTGATGTGGGGGTACGACGGGCAGGTGCCGGGCCCGACCGTCGAGGTGCGCCGCGGACAGCGTGTCCGCATCGCCTGGACCAACCGCATTCCCAAGGGCAGCGAATACCCGGTCACCTCGGTGGAGGTGCCGGTCCGCGCCCCCGGCACCCCGCCGCCCACCACCGAGCCCGGCCGGGAGGGCGTCGAGCCGAACAAGGACGTCGCCGCCCTGCCCGCCTGGTCGGTGACACACCTGCACGGAGCCCAGACGGGCGGCGGCAACGACGGCTGGGCGGACAACGCTGTCGGGTACGGCGACGCCCAGCTCTCGGAGTATCCGAACGAGCACCAGGCGGTGCAGTGGTGGTACCACGACCACGCCATGAACATCACCCGGTGGAACGTGCACACGGGCCTGTACGGCACCTACCTCGTCCGTGACGACGAGGAGGACGCGCTCGGGCTGCCCTCCGGGGACAGGGAGATCCCGCTGCTGCTCGCCGACCGGAACCTCGACACGGACGAGGACGGCCGGCTCAACGGGCGGCTGCTGCACAAGACGGTGATCGTCCAGCAGCAGAACCCGGAGACGGGCAAACCGGTCTCCATCCCGTTCACCGGCCCGTACACGACGGTCAACGGCCGCATCTGGCCGTACGCCGAGGTCGACGACGCCTGGTACCGCTTCCGGCTCGTCAACGCGTCCAACGCGCGCATCTACAGCCTCGTCCTCGTCGACGAGGACGACAACCCGGTGCCGGGCGTCGTCCACCAGATCGGCAGCGACGGCGGACTGCTGCCCCGCCCTGTCCCGGTCGACTTCGACGACGCGCTGCCCACGCTGACCGCCGCACCGGCCGAGCGCTTCGACCTGCTCGTCGACTTCCGCGGCCTCGCGGGCAAGAAGCTGCGCCTGGTCAACAAGGGCCGCGGACAGGCACCGGGCGTGCCCGACCCGGTGAACGACGTGCGCTACCCGGCGGTCCTGGAGTTCCGGGTGGGCGAGGGCGGCTGCACGGACACCTTCGAACTGCCCGAGGTGCTCTCCGGCTCCTTCCGCCGGCTCACCCACGACACCCCGCACGGCCACCGTCTGATCGTGCTCACCCCGCCCGCCACCAAGGGCGCCGGCGGACACCCGGAGATCTGGGAGATGGCCGAGGTCACCGACCCCGGCGACATCCAGGTCCCCACCGACGGCATCATCCAGCTCAAGGGCCCGGACGGCACGACGAAGACGTACCGGCGCACATCGCGGACGTTCAACGACGGCCTCGGATTCACCATCGCCGAGGGCTCCTACGAGCAGTGGAGCTTCCTGAACCTCGCGCCGATCGTCCACCCGATGCACATCCACCTGGCCGACTTCCAGCTGCTGGGCCGGGACGCGTACGACGTCTCGGGCTTCGACCCGTCGGTGGGCGGCACGCGGGCCCCGATCGCGTTCGACGCGGGCACGCGGATTCCGCTGGCGCCCAACGAACGCGGCTACAAGGACGTCTTCCGGGTGCCGGGCGGTCAGATACTGCGTGTCATGGGCAGGTTCGACGGGGCGTACGGCCGGTTCATGTACCACTGCCACCTTCTGGAGCACGAGGACATGGGCATGATGCGGCCCTTCGTCGTGATGCCCGAGGAGGCGATGAAGTTCGACCACGGCGGCGCGCACGGCGGTCACGGCGAGGGCCGCACGGGCTGAGTGCCGCGGGCCGTCGCAGTCTCACTCGTTCGTGGCTCGTCGGGCGCCGGGGCTCCGGGTAGAGGTCCAGCCGGAGGCGATCCATGGAACAGACTGCGTTGCGTCCCAAGCCGATGCCCGGTGGGGAGTCCGGCGGCGGCACCGAGCCCCGCCCCGCCCGGCGCCCGCACGCCGCGCGCCGGCGCGGCCGCAGGCTCAGGGCCGCACTGTTCGGCCTGCTCGTCGGAACGGTCCTGGTGCTGTCCGGGGTCGGTCTCGGGACGGTCGGCGCCACGGTGATCGGCATGAGCAAAATCGCCGACCTGCAACGCCAGGCGCAGGGCACCCCGTCGGCCGGGGCGCACCCCGGCCCGTCGTCCCCGCCGGCGTCTGCGTCCCCGGCGCCCGCCGCCGCGACCCTCGGCCTGGAGGCCGTGGACGCGTACAGGGCGGGCGCCCTGGTCGTCGGCGTCCACGTGCCCGGCCCGGGCTATGCGGCGGGCCTCGTCCGGGGCGACGTACTCCTCGCGTTCGGCAGGACCCGCATCGACTCGGCCGCCGACCTCGCACGAGCCGTCGCCCGGGCCCGCCCGGGCGTCGGCATCACGCTGACGGTCCGTCACCGCAGCGGCGGCTACCAGCAGTTGACGGCGGTGCCCGGCGTCGTCACGTGACGCCCCGGAAGCGAGCGGTGAGCCGTCCGTCGCCCTCCCGGGGCAGCCACAGCGTCCACGTCACGCCAAGACCCACCATCACCGACCGTCCGGCGGACACGCTCGCGGCAGGTGTGTGCGCATGACCGGTGATCAGCCCCGCGATCTCCGGCCGCCGCTCCAGCAGTGCGGCGAGCCGGCCGTACGCCGCCCCGGATCGTCCACCCATGGTGGGAGGACATTCGCACCCTGATCGCCGCCTCACCCGGCCCCAGCACCGAGCAGTCGCTGCGCAGCCGCCGCTCCGGCGTCCTGACCGTGCTCGGCAACGAGACCGGTGGTCTCGGCATCCAGGCGCTGCGGCAGGCGCGGCGCACCGACCGGGTCCCGGACGGCCGGGAGGGCGCCGAGAAGAGCGGCTGGGCCGCCTGCCGCGGCGGGCTGCTGCTCAACCTCGCGAACCTTGAGGCGGTGGGGGAGGCGGGACTCGCCGCACTCCGGGCGGTCTGCGAGGCCGGCTGCTACGGCCTGTACGTGTGGGTCCTCGCCCGGGTGCGGGCCGTCCTGTCCCGCGCCGGGGTGCGCCGCCGCCTGGAGCAGGTCTCCGGGGGCGTGCTGCTGCTCCTCGGCGTCCGCCTCGCCCTGGAGAGCCGACGCCATGGCCGACGCGGCCTCCGAAAGACCCGCAGACCGGTCGCGCCGCCCCCGCGGTACGGGCAGGATGCTGCCCGTAGTCCCTTGTGGTCCCTTCACCCGCCCAGGGAGGCCCGGATGACCGGCAGTACGCGCGCGCCCTTCACCGCCGACGACTACCGGGACCGGATGGACCGCGCCGCGCGGGCCGCCGCCGACGCTGGTCTCGCCGGGCTGCTGGTGGCACCCGGGCCCGACCTGGTGTGGCTGACCGGCTATGCGCCCACCGCGGTCACCGAACGGCTCACCCTGCTGGTCCTCGTCCAGGGACGCACCCCCGTCCTGGTCGTCCCCACCCTGGAGGCCCCGGACGCCGCACAGGCCGCCGGCGCCCCCGCCCTGGCCCTGCGCGACTGGACCGACGGCAAGGACCCCTACGCCGCGACCGCCGCCCTGCTGGCCGGCACCGGCCGCTTCGGCATCAGTGACAACGCCTGGGCGATGCACCTCCTCGGACTGCAGCGCGCGCTGCCCGGCACCGACTACGCGTCCCTCACCGACGCCCTTCCGATGCTCCGCGCCGTCAAGGACCCGGCGGAACTGGAACTGATGGCGGCCGCGGGAGCGGCCGCGGACGCGGCGTTCGAGGAGATCCGCAAGGTTCCCTTCGCCGGCCGCAGGGAGTCCGACGTCGGAGCGGACCTCGCCGACCTGCTGCGGCGGTTCGGCCACTCGCAGGTCGACTTCACCATCGTCGCCTCCGGCCCGAACGGCGCCAACCCGCACCACGAGGTCGGCGAGCGCGTCATCGAACGCGGCGACATGGTCGTCCTCGACTTCGGCGGACTCAAGAACGGCTACGGCTCCGACACCTCCCGCACCGTCCACGTCGGCGAGCCCACCGAGGAGGAGCGCCGGGTGCACGACCTGGTGCGCGAGGCCCAGGAGGCGGGCTTCCGGGCGGTCAGGCCCGGCGTGGCCTGCCAGGAGGTCGACCGCGCCGCCCGCGAGGTCATCGCGGAGGCCGGGTACGGCGAGTACTTCATCCACCGCACCGGGCACGGCATCGGCGTCACCACGCACGAGCCGCCGTACATGATCGAGGGCGAATGGCAGCCGCTCGTGCCCGGCATGTGCTTCTCCGTCGAGCCCGGGATCTATCTGCCCGGCCGCTTCGGCGTGCGCATCGAGGACATCGTCACGGTCACCGAGGACGGCGGCCGTCGCCTCAACAACACCGACCGCGAGATGGTCATAGTGGACTGAACGACCCCAGGAGCCCCAGCACACCTTCGAGTGACAACGGCGCGACCATGACCCAGGCACCGACACCCACCGCGGACACCGTCCGCCGGCTGGTCAGTTCACTGATCAAGGACGGCACGACAAGGGGGGCCGGCGGACCCGAGGTGCGGCCCGTCGCCGAGGGCGGCGAGCACTCCACCTGGTGGGTCGGCACCCGCCATGTGCTGCGGCTCGCCCCGGACCGCGAGGCCGCCCTGCGCCAGCGCCGCGAACTGCGCCTGCGCGACCTCGTACGCCCGCACCTGCCGGTCGCCGTCCCGACCAGCGTGGCGCACGGCGAGTGGGCGCCCGGGCTGACGTACACGCTCGACACCAAGGTGCCCGGCGGGACGGCGGAGCAGCACGACGTGTCCGCCGTCGGTGAGGCCGATCTCGCGGGGCTGCTCACCGGGCTGCGCGAGGTGCCCGCACGGCAGGCCGAGACGCTCGGCGTCCCGCGCACCGCCCCGCGCTCCCTGGAGGCGCTGCGCCGGGCCGCCGGGCGCGCCGCCGAACGCCTCGCCGCGGCCGACGAGTTCGATCCCGCCCGCCTGAACCAGCTCACCCCGCAGGCCGCCGTCCAGCTCGCCGCGCAGCCCGGCACCGCCGTTCTCGTCCACCACGACCTCAAGGGCGAGCACCTCGTGGTCAGCGCCGACGGCCGGGTGCGCGGCATCCTCGACTGGACCGACGCGGCCGTCGGCGACCCCGCCGAGGACATCGCCGGCCTCGCGATCGCGGTCGGCTCACCCGCCGCCGTCCGCGCCGCCACACTCGCCGGCTACGCCGCCCGCCCCTGCCTCCGCGGCCTCTGGCTGGCCCGCTGCGACACCGTCGTACGCCTCGCCGGACACCTCCAGGGCCAGGACACCGGCCCCCTGCCCCTCCTCAGGCTCCAGCTCCGACGCGCCTGGGAGGCGATCCTCCTGGAGAGGGTGACGGAGTTCCGGGACGAGGACGCGGACGAGGAGGTCTAGGCGACCCCGGCGAAGTCCGGTGCGGTGGCCACGACGGACCCGCGGACGACAGACGGCCGAGCGCGGCACAGCCCGCGGAGCGCCCGGCAGCCCGTCACGCCTGCAGCAGCACCACGGCCGACTCCCCGGGGACATGCAGCACCCCGTCCGCACCCGGCGGCTCGACGGGCTCCCATGCGGCGAGTACCTCCGCGTGGCGGGGGCCCAGGGGGATCGCCGCCGGCTCCTTGGCGAGGTTCACGGCGACGCGGACGTCCCCGCGGCGGAAGGCCAGCCAGCGCTCCTGCTCGTCGTACGCCACCTTGGTGTCCGCGAGGTCGGGATCGGTCAGATCGGCCTGCTCGTGCCGCAGGGCGATGAGCCTGCGGTACCAGTCCAGCACGCGCGCGTGGGACTCGTCCGCGAGCTCCGCCCAGTCGAGACAGGAGCGGTCGCGGGTCGCCGGGTCCTGCGGATCCGGGACGTCCTCCTCGGCCCAGCCGTGCGCCGCGAACTCCCGCCGCCTGCCCCGCCGTACGGCCTCCGCGAGCTCCGGATCGGTGTGGTCGGTGAAGAACTGCCACGGCGTACCGGCCGCCCACTCCTCGCCCATGAACAGCATCGGGGTGAAGGGCGCGGTGAGCGTGAGGGCGGCCGCGCAGGCGAGCAGACCGGGGGAGAGGAGCGCCGAAAGACGGTCGCCCTGGGCGCGGTTGCCCACCTGGTCGTGGGTCTGGCTGTAGCCCAGCAGCCGGTGCCCGGCCACCCGCGTGCTGTCGAGGGGGCGCCCGTGGTGCCGGCCGCGGAAGCTGGAGTACGTGCCGTCGTGGAAGTAGCCGCGGGTCAGGGTCCGGGCCACCGCGGCGAGCGGAGCGCGGGCGAAATCCGCGTAGTAGCCCTGGGACTCGCCGGTCAGCGCGGTGTGGAGGGCGTGATGGAAGTCGTCGTTCCACTGCGCCTGCAGCCCGAGCCCGCCCTGTGTCCGGGGCGTGATGAGCCGCGGGTCGTTGAGGTCGGACTCGGCGATCAGGAACAGCGGCCGGCCCAGGTCGGCCGCGAGGGTGTCCACGGCCGTCGACAGCTCCTCGAGGAAGTGGCACGCGCGCGTGTCCGCCAGCGCGTGCACCGCGTCCAGGCGCAGTCCGTCGATCCGGTAGTCGCGCAGCCACGCCAGCGCGCTGCCCAGCAGGAACGCCCGCACCTCGTCCGAGCCGGGGGCGTCCAGGTTGACCGCGGAACCCCAGGGCGTGTGGTGCGTGTCCGTGAAGTACGGCCCGAACGCGGGCAGGTAGTTGCCCGACGGGCCCAGATGATTGTGTACGACGTCCAGGACGACGCCCAGGCCGAGTGCGTGAGCCCGGTCGACGAACCGTTTCAGCGCCTCGGGGCCGCCGTACGGCTCGTGCACGGCCCACAGCGAGACGCCCTCGTAACCCCAGCCGTGCCGGCCCGGGAAGGGGCACAGCGGCATCAACTCGACGTGGGTGACGCCCAGTTCGACCAGATGCCCGAGCCGCTCTGCGGCCGCGTCCAGGGTGCCTTCACGGGTGTACGTGCCCACATGGAGCTCGTACAGGACCGCGCCCGGCAGCGGGCGCCCGGCCCACTCGGTGCGCCAGTCGTACCGGTCGTGCTCGACGACCGCGCTCAGCCCGTCCGGGCCGTCCGGCTGCCGGCGCGAACGCGGGTCGGGCAGCACGGGGCCGTCGTCCACCGCGAACCCGTACCGCGAGCCGTCCCGCGCCTCCGCCTCCGTCCGCCACCAGCCCTCCCGGTCCGGATCACGCTCCAACGCGCGCGTGGCGCCGTCGCACTGGAGTCTCACTCGGCCGGCCTGCGGTGCCCACACCTCGAACTGCACGGACGGTTCCCCTTCGTCTGCTCACCGTGATGTAGCCCGTCCATGGTGCTTCAAACGAGATCAATCCGCTTTTGAATCACCCCTTTTACGGTGGGTGTCGTCAGGTACGCGCGCGCGTGGCGGCCGTTTTCTGGTTTTCTGGACACCCGGGGTTCACTGACCGACAATCACCAACGTGACGTCGTCTTTCGAGTTCAACACGTACCCCGCGCGGCTGTCCGACGCGGAGCGCGACAAGGCGCTGAAGGTGCTGCGTGACGGCGTCGCCATGGGTCGGCTCTCGCACGACACGTTCATCCGCCGCATGGAGCTGGCCCTCACCGCCCGCCGCTCGGAGGAACTCGCCGCACTCACAGCCGACCTCCCCCAGGAAAGCCGCGTCGCGCGCCTGGTGTTCGGCACGGTGGAGGCGGTCTCCGGCTTCACCGTACGGCTGCGCAGGGCCTGGCAGGCCGAGCGCCTCCCCAAGCTGCTGCTGCCCCACCCGGCGGGCGGCCACCCGCTGCGCATCGGCCGGGATCCGGCCAACGGACTGCGCCTCACGCATGAAACCGTGTCCCGGGTGCACGCGGAACTCAGCCGCCAGGGCGGCATGTGGGTGCTGCGCGACCTCGGCTCGACCAACGGCACGACGGTGAACGGCCGGCGGGTCATCGGGGCCGCCGTCGTCCGCGAGGGCGATCAGGTGGGCTTCGGGCGGATGGCGTTCCGGCTCGCCGTCGACTGAGGCGCGACTGAGTCACGCCTTAGCTTTGGCCTGAGCATGACACCCCGTTGACGTGGGGTGATGGCGCAAATCGCTTTCCCCTCCATGGTGTTGACGTAACCCTCAAGTCGTGACTGACTGTGCGTACGCCATGCACATCAGGTGAACCGACGGCGCCACATTGTGGAGGTGTGCCCTGCCGCCCCTCCTCCGCTACCCGACCGTCGACGAGCTCGGCGCGCGGGCGGCAGCACTCGTATCCCGCCGTCCGGGCGACGCCCGTCTGCGCCGCGTCGGCACCTCGCGCGCGGGCACCCCCGTGTGGCTGCTTTCCGTCGGTCACGGCAGTCGTCAGGCCCTCGTCGTGGCAGGACCCCACGCCAACGAACCCGTCGGCGGTGCCACCGTGCTGCGCCTGGCCGAACGGGCGCTCGCCGACCCCAGATTCACGGAGGGCGCCGACGCCACCTGGAACCTGCTGCTGAGCCTCGACCCCGACGGCCTGCGCCGCAACGAGGGCTGGCTGGCGGGCCCGTACACCCTGGGCCGGTACTTCCGTAACTTCTTCCGGCCCGGCTTCCTGGAACAGCCCGAATGGCTGCCCGACGGCGCGGCGGGCGCCGCCCTGCCGGAGACCCGCACCCTGCTCGACCTCCAGGACGAACTGCGGCCCTTCCTGCAGTGCTCGCTGCACGGCGTCGACGTGGGCGGCGGCTTCGTGGAGCTCACCCACGACCTGCCGGGCCTCGCGGGACGCGTCGCGCGCACCGCCGCACGCCTCGGCATCCCGCGCGAGCTCGGTCCCTACGACACCCTGTACTGGCCGAACCTCGGGCCCGCCGTCTACCGCATCCCACCTCCCCGCATCGGGGACCTGGCCGCGGCCATCACCGAGGCGGCCGTCGAGTCCACCTGGTTCCACCCCTACCGGCACGGCACGGTCACCGCCGTCGTCGAGGCGCCCATGTGGGGCGTGGCGGCCGTCGAGGACGGCGCTCCGCCCGCCGACGCGGCCGCCGTGCTGCGCACCGTCAGCCACACCCTGCGCCACGACACCCGGCTCCTGGAGGTGCTCCTCGCGCGGCTGCGGCCCCATCTCGCAGGTATGCCGGACGCGGCCCGCCTGCTCGCCCCGGTGGACGACTATTTACTGGTCTGCCCCGGGCTCGCCGACGCATGGGACCCCGACGTCGCCGACGGGGCCCGCCCCCTCCCGCCGCTCAGCACCGCCCACCTCGTCGCCCTGCGCATCGCCGGACGAAGGCTGGCGCTGCGCACGGCGGGGCTGCTGCACCAGCTCGTGACCCGCGCCGGCCGCGACCCGGCCGGTGTGCTGCCGGACCTGGACCGTCTCATCGACGACTGGTGCGCCGACTACCGCGAGGGCATGGGGGCACGCTGGATCCCGGTCGCGCGCCAGGTGGAGTACCAGTCGCGCGTGGTGCTCGCGGCGTTCGAGCTCGCCCTGCGGGAGGCGCCCGCGTGCTCCCGTTCGGGTGAGTCGGGGTGGGGTTCCCAGGCCGCCGTGCCGATGCATCGGGAATGACGATCAGCACCACAGTGAAAGCGGTACGGGGCTCGCTGCTGGCGGCCGCCCTCCTCGCCGGCGGCGCGGCCCCGGCCCAGGCGGCGTCCCCGGGTTTCCCGCCGACCGACTGGCTCTACCTCACGGTCACCAAGGGCGACGCCCGGTCCCCGCACACACGCGACACCCTGCTGCTGTGCGACCCGCCCCAGGGGCACGCGCGAGCGGCCGACGCGTGTTCGGAGCTGGCGGCGGCGGACGGCGACATCGCCCGCATCCCGTCGAAGAAGAACATCTTCTGCCCGATGATCTACGCGCCGGTGACCGTCCACGCGCGCGGGGAGTGGAGCGGCCGGCGGGTCGAGTACACCCAGACCTTCTCCAGCGCCTGCGTCATGGCCGGCCGCACCGGATCGGTGTTCGCGCTGGACGCCTGACGGCGGCACCGCCGCGGGCCTGCCGCGCGCGTGCCGGTCCCCGTCAGGCCGCCCGGTCGCGCGCGTGCAGCGCCGCCAGGAGGACCGTCCGGGACTGGTGCTCGACCTGGTGCTCCAAAGGCACCCAGCGGGCGCGGAAGCGCTCCGCGAAGGAGTCGCTCCAGGTCGCCACCAGCCGTTCCAGGCCCGGTGCCGCCCGGTCGTCCGCCTCCTGCAGCACGCGCAGCAGCATGGCCGCCGCCCGCAGCGGCAGGCGGCGGCCGAACGCGTCCACACTGCCGACGTACGCCATCGTGTTGTCGGCGGGCGGTGTGTGCGCCCAGTCCGCGGCCAGGCCAGGGACCAGCTCCAGCGCCCACTTGGCGGCCCGCAGCAGCGGACCGTCGAGGCCCTCAAGACGCGGCAGCGCCTCGGCGAGCACCCGCTCCACCTCCAGCGCGTCCCGCAGCAGCCGGCGCGCCAGCCGGCGCATCGCCGCGGCCGGAGCGGGATGCGGAGCCGGGTCGTCCACCAGGTCGCTGGCCCACATCGGCACCTCGACCACCGCCGTCAGACCGCCGTGGCGGTGGGTGGCGTACCAGGTGCTGTGGCGTGCGTCGTCCGGCATGCTCGGATACGCGGCGCCCGCACCGGGGGAGGGCATCACATGCACCCCGGGGCCGGACGCGGCCCAGCCCGCGGCGTCCGAGGCGCCCGTCTCCACCGGGATGTGCAGCTCGGCCGCGGACTTGGCGAAGGGCTCGGCGAGACCCGGGATGTCCTTGGTCAGCTGGACCCAGCTGCCGCCCAGGTCGGTCCCGTGCAGGGTCGCCTGGAGGTAGGGGCGCAGCTCGTCGATGACCCGGGTCAGGGCGCGGGTCTCGGGCGGCAGCCGGTGCGGCGGCAGCACCGACGGCGACCACTCCGGCTGCTCCTCGGCCGCCGGCCGGAAGAACCCCAGGTGGTAGTCGAAGAGGCTGCGCGGCGCCGGGGTGCGGTGCAGGCTCGCCCCGTCGGGGTCGGCGCACAGCAGGAAGTGCCAGGAGGTGTCCGCACGCAACTGCCGCTCGGACACCACCCGTTCGGCGAGCGCGAGCAGGGTGGAGCCGCCGGTCGGCTCGTTGGCGTGGGCCCCCGCGACGACGAGCACGGCACGCCGGGCATGGCCCACGGACAGCAGGTGCAGGGGTCTGCCCGCCCGGGATGCGCCGACCTGCCTCAGGGTGCACAGGCCGGGTCTGTGAGCGACCAACGCGCCTGCGGACGCGATGAGTTGAGTCAGGGTGGGGTAGCGCAGCTGCGGCAGGAGACTCACCCCCGTCACGTCCGCCCGGCTTCGCAATCCGCAGTACCCCATGCTCAAGGTGAAGTGTCAATAACGCCTGGGGGGAGGCTCCAGGGGGCGCCCAGGTGCATTCACCGCCGACGACACGGCGCGCTGCTGCCGAAGGGGGGCGCGGACACCGGCGCTCACTGCTGGTGCAGCCCGCGGCCGGCCAGGGTCAGGAAGGTCTCGCCGACCGCCTCCGACAGCGTCGGGTGCGGGTGGATGTGACGGGCCACGTCCGAGGGGTACGCGTCCCAGCCGACGACCAACTGGCTCTCCGCGATCATCTCGGACACGTGCGGGCCCACCAGGTGCACACCGAGCACCTGCCCGCCGCCCGCCTCGGCGACGACCTTCACCATCCCGCCCTGCCCGTGCACCATGCCCTTCGCGACCGCCGTCAGGGGCATGGTGTTGACGTCCACCTCGTACCCACGCGCGCGTGCCTCCGCCTCGCTCAGGCCCACGGCCGCGGTCTGCGGCGACGAGTAGGTCACCCGGGGCACGGCCGCGTACTCGACCGGCACGGACGCCACGCCGGCCAGTGTCTCGGCCACCAGCAGGCCCTCCGCGAACGAGGCGTGCGCCAGGCCGAGTGACGGCGGCGGCAGCAGGTCACCGACCACGTGAACGCCGCCCACCGGCGTCTCCAGCCGGCCCCAGTCGGCCGGTTCGACGAAGCCACGCGCGTCCGTCGTGAGGCCCGCGGCGGCCAGGTCGAGACCGTCGGTCACCGGGGCCCGGCCGACCGCCACCAGGAGCCGCTCCACCTCGACGCCACGGGTCTCGCCGCGGGCCGTGCGCACACGCGCGCGTACGCCGTCCTCCAGCAGCTCCGCGTCCAGCAGCCGGGCACCCGTCTGCACGTCGATGCCGCGCTTCTGCAGACCACGCGTCAGGTGACGGCTCACGTCCACGTCCTCGAGCGGCACGAGCCGGTCGGCGGCCTCCACGAGCGTGACCTCCGCTCCCATCGAGCGGTGGAACGAGGCGTACTCGACGCCGATCGCGCCACCGCCGAGCACCAGGACGGACGCCGGCAGACCCGGCGCGAAGAGCGCGTCGTCGCTCGTCACCACGCGCCGGCCGTCCGGCTCGAGCCCCGGGAGCGTGCGCGGCCGAGAGCCGGTGGCCAGGACGATCCCCCGGCGTGCGGCGAAGTCCCCCACACCCAGCGCGAGTTCACCGTCCGGGCCCTGCACCTGTACCGTGCGCGGCCCCGCAAGCCGGGCGCTGCCCCGCACGACCCGTACGCCGGCCTGCGCGAGATGCGCCTCCACGCCCCGGTGGTTGCGGGCCACGATGTCGTCACGCGTGGCGACCAGCGCCGTCCAGTCGACGGCGTCCAGGCTCGCCTTCACCCCCCAGCGCTCGCGCGCCTCGGCGATGCCGTCGACGAGCTCGGCGGCGTGCAGCATCGCCTTGCTGGGGATGCAGCCGCGGTGCAGACAGGTCCCGCCGACCTTGTCCCGCTCGACGAGTACGACATCGAGACCGAGGGCGGCGGCGCGCAGGGCGGTGCTGTACCCGCCGGTACCGCCGCCGATGACGATGACATCCGCAGTGCTCAAGTCCCGTGTGTCGGCCATGCCCCCAGCCTCCGTCCGCCCCTTGCCATAAGTCCAAGGCAATATTCTTGTAGAACCGATGCAAGACGTTCATGAGACGAGGCCGGTCATGAGTCTGCGCCAGATGGAGTACTTCCTGGCGGTCGTCGACGAGGCGTCCTTCACGCGCGCGGCCGAGGTCCTGCATGTCTCCCAGCCCGCGCTCTCACACCAGATCAAGGCCCTGGAACGGTCGGTCGGCGGCGCCCTTCTGGAGCGCATGCCGCGCGGAGTGCGCCTCACACCGATGGGCCGCGCCTACCGTCCGCACGCCGAGCGTGCCGTCCGCAGCGCCGCCCAGGCCCGCCGCGCGGCCCGTGCCGCCGCCGGTGCCGAGGGCGGCGAACTGCACATCGCCGCCGTCCACTCCGTGGCGGTGGGCGTCCTGCCGGACGTGTTCGCCCGCTGGCGCGCCGCCCACCCCCATGTGCTGCTTCACCTGCACGAGTACGCCACCTCCCAGGCCCTGGAGGAGGAGGTCGAGCGCGGCACCGCGGACCTCGCCGTCGGCCCCGCACCCGCCGGCCGGCCGGGCACCGTCGTGCCCGTCGGCGAGGAGGAGGCCGTCCTCGTGGTCCCCTTCGACGACCGCTTCGCCGGCCGTACGACGGTGACCCTGCCCGAACTCGCCGACCGCCGGTGGATCCGCTGCGCCATGGAACCCGTCGTGCACGGCGAACGCTTCCTCGACTGGGCCTGCGGACTGTCCGGCTTCGCGCCGCGCACCGCCGTGTGGACCGAGCACACGTCGACGGCCGTACGGATGGCCGCGGCAGGAGTCGGCGTCTGCGTCGCACCCTCGCACATCGTCCGTGGAGCGGTCGGCGAGGACTGCGCGGTCCTCTCGCACGCCCCGTCCTGGAGGCGCCCGATGACCGTCTTCGCGCGCGTGCCGCCCACCGGCGCAGCAGAGGCCTTCGTAGACCTCCTCAGATCGTCATGGCCGACGCCGGGAACATCCTCCCTGACGGACCGAGCAGGCTGAGCAAAGCCCGCCGGGATCGGCAGCGCCCCGAAGGGGCGCGGGGCTGTGTCCATGTGCGGCTCCGCCGCGTGGGCGCGATCAGCCACGACGGCGCGGCAGACGGCTGAAGGCCCGTCGCACCCCCGCGGCGGAGCCGCAACGCCACGCAGCCCGCGGACCGCTCAGTCCGCGGCCACCCGCTCCAGCAGCACCACCGGCAGCGGCTCGAAAAGCTCCCCCACGCGCGCGTGCCCCTCGAACTCCCGCTCGGGAGACAGCACATCGGACCAGCGCCCGTCCGGCAGCGGCAGCACGGTGTCCCGCCAGCCCCCCGCATCCGCCAGCCGCAGCGACAGCCGTGTCACGGCGGTGACGACCTCTCCGGAGCGCGCGAACGCCACGCAGTGGCCCGCAGCCGGCCCCTCGGCGGTCAGCGGCGCGTACGTCGCCGCGTCCCCGAAGGCGCCGGGCCGCCGCGCGCGAAGCCGCAGCGCCGCCGCGGTCACCAGACCCTTCTCGCCGGGGTCCGCGGAGGGCGGGAACCGCACCGGACGCCGGTTGTCCGGGTCCACCAGCGCCAGGTACTCGCCCTCGGTGCCCTGGTAGACGTCCGGCACGCCCGGCATCGTCAGCTGGACCAGGGCGGTGCCCAGCACGTTCGCCCGGATGTGGGGCTCCAGCGCACGGCGGAGAGCCACCACGTGCTCGCCAGGGGCCCCGCACGGGCCCGCCGAGACGAACGCCGCCACCGCCTCCTCGTACGCGGGCTCCTGCTCCGTCCAGCTCGTCAGCAGCCCCGCCTCGCGCACATGCTTCAACAGGGCCTGCTGAACACGCTCCTCGGCCGCCGCACCGAGCCCGAACACCGTCTGCCACGCCGCCCACGCCACCTGCGCGTCCGGCACGACCTCTCCCGCGCGCGTCACCTCCGCCAGCACGTCCGCCCAGCGCTGCGGGCACTCGGTGAGCAGGGCCAGCGCCGCCCGTACGTCGGCACTGCGCTTCGTGTCGTGCGTCGACACGACCGTCCCGGTCGCGGGCCAGTCGCGCTGCACGCGCGCGCAGTAGGCGTGGAAGTCCTCCGGGGACACCGCCGGGCTCCCCGGGTTGCCGCCCACCTCGTTCGCCGACAGCAGCGGCACATAGCGGTAGAACGCCGTGTCCTCCACGGACTTGGCCCGCAGCGCGGACGCGGTCTGCGCGAACCGCGCCCGGAACTCCGTGTGGTCGGGGTGGGCGGGCCCGTCGCCATGACGCCCGAGGACCAGATCCCGTACGACGTCGACCGCGCCGGACTCCTCCGGGACGACGAAGGCCCGCTTGGCCTCGGCGGCGGCCTCCTCGGTGACCACACGGGCCGCGTCCCCGGGGGCGTACGGCCGGTAGACCTCCAGACGGACCAGCAGTTCCTGCAGCGCCGTACGCAGCGCCCAGGGAGCGCGGTCGCGCAGCGCGGGGTCCGGTGCGGCGGCGCACAGTCTGCTCGCCACCCGGGTCAGCCGGTCGATCTCGGCGGCCAGCTCGTGCGTGAGCACCTTGTACGCCGCCCGCCGTACCGTCGCGGCCCACTCGCCGCCGCGGTCGGTCTGCGGGGCCGCGAAGCGCCGGTACTGGCCGAGGAGTTCCCCGAACCCGGCCGGATCGGTGAACAGGCCGTCGATGTGCCGCAGGGCGTCGTAGCCGGTGGTGCCCGCGACGGGCCAGGAGGCCGGCAGGGCCTCTCCGTCCGACAGGATCTTCTCCACGACCGTCCAGCGGCCGCCGGTCGCCTCGTGCAGCCGCCGCAGATACGCGTCGGGGTCGGCGAGCCCGTCGGGGTGGTCCACCCGCAGTCCGTCGAGCACACCCTCGTGCAGCAGCTGAAGGATCTTCGCATGTGTGGCCTCGAACACCTCCGGGTCCTCGACCCGCACCCCGATGAGCTCCGAAATGCTGAAGAAACGCCGGTAGTTGAGCTCGGTGCGGGCCAGCCGCCACCACACCGGCCGGTACCACTGCGCGTCCAGGAGCTGCGGCAGCGGCAGCTCCCCGGTGCCCTCGCGCAGCGGGAACACATGGTCGTAGTAGCGCAGCACGTCACCGTCGACCCGCAGCTCACCGATGACCGAGCCGAGCGGGCCGCCCAGCACCGGCAGCAGCACCTGGCCGCCCTGCGCCTCCCAGTCGATGTCGAACCAGCGCGCGTACGGCGACTTGGGACCCTCCCGCAGCACCTCCCACAGCGCGCGGTTGTGGCGCGGAGCCATCGCCATGTGGTTCGGCACGATGTCCACCACCAGGCCGAGACCGTGCTCCCGCGCGGTGCGCGCCAGCGTGCGCAGCCCTTCCTCGCCGCCCAGTTCCTCACGCACGCGCGCGTGGTCCACGACGTCGTAGCCGTGCGCCGAGCCCGGTACGGCCTCCAGGACGGGGGACAGGTGCAGGTGCGAGACGCCGAGCGAGGCCAGATACGGCACGGCGGCCGCCGCGGCCGCGAACGGGAACTCGGGCTGCAGCTGGAGCCGGTAGGTGGCCGTGGGCACCGGGGGATCGGGTCGCTCAGGTGTCATGCAAACCTACGTACCCGCCCTGCCGCCCTTCGTGTCATCGTCCCCTGCACGGGTGCACGCACGCGTGGCTGCCGACGGCCACGATCCGGTTCGCCCGCACCAGCGGTTCGCAGGCCGCCGCGGGGCCGGCGGCCGGGCAGGTTACCCGCGGTCCGCCGGCGGGGAATGGCTCGCCGACCGGCACGGCGGCGGACGGTCGTGCTCGCCTTCTCGCTCGCCAACGCCGCCGCGCCCCCCGCACTCGTCGCCGGGTCCCTCGCAGGTCTGTCCGTCGCGCTGCCGCCGCTCCTCGGGGCGGCGGGCGCGACCGTGCCGCTGATCGGCCCCTGTGGCGCCGGCCCGCCGGTCTCCTTCGAGAGCACCCTCGACGAGATCTCCCTCGCCCCGGGCCCGGCCCTGGTCGGCCTGGCCGCCGTACGCGCGGCAGCGGCTTCGCACGGCACGCGACGGCGAGGGCGGCGCGGCCGTCGGGCCCGCAGCGTCGCGCGCTCCCGCATGCCCCGGTCCGTCCGCCCCCCCCGCCGCGCCGCCCTCGCCCTCCAAGGAGCGTGTCGCCGTCACCGGCCGCCTCGCCGAGTCGTAGGCCCCGCGGACGACAGGCCTTAGACCGGCCGCTGCAGCACCGTCAGGCTCCGGTCCACCAGCGTCAGCCGGTCGCCCGCCTGCACCTTCGGGCCGGTGTGCGGTGGCACTCCGTCCGAGCGGGCGGTGTCGACCACCACCTCCCACTGGCGGCCGTGGTTGACGGGCACCACGAAGTCCAGCGTTTTCGGCGAGGCGTTGAACATCAGCAGGAACGAGTCGTCGGTGATGCGCTCTCCGCGCGTACCCGGCTCGGAGATCGCGTTGCCGTTCAGGAACACCGTCAGTGCCGAGGCCGGCGCCGAGTCCCAGTCCCGCTGGGTCATCTCCTTGCCCTCCGGCGTGAACCAGGCGATGTCCGACAGCTCGTCGTGGGTGCCCTCCACCGGCCGCCCGTGGAAGAAGCGGCGCCGGCGGAAGACCGGATGGTCCTTGCGCAGCCACACCATCGCGCGTGTGAACGCCAGCAGCTCGCTGTCGGCCCCGTCCTCCTCCGCGTCCGGATCCGCCCATTTCACCCAGGCCAGCTCGTTGTCCTGGCAGTACGCGTTGTTGTTGCCGCGCTGGGTGCGCGCGAACTCGTCGCCGTGGCTGATCATCGGCACGCCCTGGGAGAGCATCAGCGTGGCGACGAAGTTCCGCATCTGGCGCGCCCGCAGCTTCAGCACCTCGGCGTTGTCGGTCTCGCCCTCCTCCCCGCAGTTCCAGGACCGGTTGTGGCTCTCCCCGTCCCGGTTGTCCTCGCCGTTGGCCTTGTTGTGCTTCTGGTTGTAGGAGACGAGGTCGTGCAGGGTGAAACCGTCGTGGCAGGTGACGAAGTTGATCGAGGCGAGCGGGCGGCGCCCGTCGTCCTGGTAGAGGTCCGAGGAGCCGGTCAGCCGGGACGCGAACTCCGCGAGCGCGCGCTGCTCGCCGCGCCACAGGTCCCGTACCGTGTCGCGGTACTTGCCGTTCCACTCGGTCCACAGCGGCGGGAAGTTGCCCACCTGGTAGCCGCCCTCGCCGACGTCCCACGGCTCGGCGATCAGCTTCACCTGGGAGACCACCGGGTCCTGCTGCACCAGGTCGAAGAACGACGACAGCCGGTCCACCTCGTGGAACTGCCGGGCCAGGGTCGCCGCCAGGTCGAAGCGGAAGCCGTCGACGTGCATCTCGGTGACCCAGTAGCGCAACGAGTCCATGATCAGCTGGAGGACGTGCGGTGACCGCATGAGCAGCGAGTTCCCGGTGCCCGTGGTGTCCATGTAGTAGCGCGGGTCCTCGGTGAGCCGGTAATACTGCGGGTTGTCGATGCCTTTGAAGGACAGTGTCGGCCCCAGATGGTTGCCCTCGGCCGTGTGGTTGTAGACCACATCCAGAATGACCTCGATGCCCGCTTCGTGCAGCGCCCGGACCGCCGACTTGAACTCCAGGACCTGCTGGCCGCGGTCGCCCCAGGAGGCGTACGCGTTGTGCGGGGCGAAGAAACCGATCGTGTTGTAGCCCCAGTAGTTGTTCAGGCCCATGTCGACCAGCCGGTGGTCATTGACGAACTGGTGCACCGGCATCAGCTCCAGCGTGGTCACGCCGAGCTCCACCAGATGCTCGATGATCACCGGATGCGCGAGCGCCGCGTAGGTGCCGCGCAGCTCCTCGGGCAGCCCCGGGTGCCGCATGGTGAGGCCCTTGACATGGGCCTCGTAGATCACCGTCTCGTGATATCCGCGCCGCGGCCGCCGGTCGTCGCCCCAGTCGAAGTACGGGTTGACCACCACGGACGTCATCGTGTGCGGCGCCGAGTCCAGGTCGTTGCGCCGGTCGGGCGCGTCGAAGTGGTAGCCGTAGACCTCCTCGCCCCAGCGGATGGAACCGCTGATCGCGCGCGCGTACGGGTCGAGCAGCAGCTTCGCCGAGTTGCAGCGCAGGCCGCGCTCGGGGGCGTACGGGCCGTGCACACGGAAGCCGTAACGCTGTCCCGGCATGATGCCGGGCACGTACGCGTGCCGTACGAATGCGTCGCTCTCGCGCAGTTCCACCGCCGTCTCCGAGCCGTCGTCGTGCAGCAGACACAGCTCTACTCGGTCCGCGGCCTCCGTGAAGACCGCGAAATTGGTGCCGGCGCCGTCGTACGTGGCACCGAGGGGATACGCCTCGCCAGGCCAGACCTGCATGGACACGACTCTTTCAGGTGGAGCGAGCCCCAGGGGGCGCCTTGGCGTCGAGTGTCCCCGAAAGTGATGGAACCACCTATGACTTACGTCCCTCTTACCGGGCGACCTGTGCATACGCCGTATGGCAACGCCGTATGCCAATCAGTGGGGCAGAAAAGTACTCCCGGGGATGAAGGGGGAGTAGGGGGCAAATGTGCGCAAGATAGTGCACCGCCATCTGGGCAAGGTGGTGGCCGGTGCGGCCATAGCGGTGGCCGGAACTGCCGTGATGGTCGGGATCACGCTGCCGGGGACGGCGGGGGCCGACGATTCGGGAGGGGCCAGGGCAGGGCAGGCCGGGCAGGCGGCCCAGGCGAACGGCACGCCCGCTCCGGGCGTCGTCGAGCAGGCCCCGGCCGAGGGCGAGAAGGGCAAGGGTCTCGACCCGCTGACCGACGACGAGACGAAGCGCGTCGAGAAGATCGCGCTGAGCCCGCAACTGCTGAACTCCGGTGAGAACGTCAAGGGGGCCCGCGGCCCGCAGCGCCTCACCGTGGAGCTCACCGAGCCGGACACCGACCAGCCGGACACCGCGCACGCGCCCCGGCGCGCGGACGTGACGTTCTACGACTACCGCAGCGACAGCGTCGTCACCAAGACCGTCAACCTGGACACCGGCAAGGTCGAGGAGACGAGCACCCAGCACGACGTCCAGCCGCCGCTCGGCATCGCCGAGCAGACCGAGGCGGCCCGGCTGCTGATCGCGGACCCGCTGGGCGCGGGCCTGAAGGCGGACTACAAGGACGCCACGGGCAAGGAGCTCACCTCCCCGGACCAGCTGACGCTCACCAGCATGGTGTTCCGGGCGACCCCGGGCGTGCGGCCCGCCGAGCTCGGCAAGTGCGGTGAACACCGCTGCACCCGGCTCTTCCCGAAGGTCAAGAACGGTGCCTGGATCGACACCCGGGACTTCGTGATCGACCTGAGCGCCCGCAAGGTCGTCAAGCTCGGCTGAGCCGGGTCCGTTCACTTTTCACACCTGCTTCTCCTGTGAGGGAGTCACCTCGTCATGCACGTCAACAGAGACAGCCGTGCCCGCCGCAGCGCGCTGCGCAGGCGGGCCCTGGTGGGCCCGCTCGCGGTCGGGCTCGCCCTCGGCGGCACGGCAGCGGCACCGGCCTTCGCCGACCACAAGGAGGCGGCCGCCGCCGCGGCCCCCCAGTGCAGCGCGGCCTACCAGATCGAACAGAAGCTCTCCACCGGCACCACCTGGCGGATGTGCTGGCGCTTCGAGAGCAGGTCCGGGGTCATCCTGGACGACATCTCCTACCAGCCGCCCGGCGAGTCCCAGCCGATCAAGGTCCTCAACAGCGCCAAACTCGCCCAGATAGACGTTCCGTACGACGACGGCAGCGTCGAGTACAACGACGTCACGGACTACAACTTCGGCGACGGCCTGCTGAACCTCACCCCCGACGAATGCCCGGGCGGCACCATCAAGACCGTCAAGGTCGCGACGCCCTTCTACTCGGACTCCTCGGACGTCAAGGGCCTGTGCGCCACGACCCGTTCCCGCGGCCACGCCTACCACCTGCTGTCCGACGCCAACAAGACCTACCAGGCGCAGGGCAAGGACCTGCTCCTCTACACGGTCAACAAGGTCGGCTGGTACGAGTACATCACCGAGTGGCGCTTCCAGGACGACGGCACGATGAGCATGAACGCCGGCGCCACCGGCAGCCTCTCGCCCGACGACTACGACGCGGGTGACGGCCGCGGCTGGCCCATCGGCAAGGGCGCCAAGGCCTACGCCACCAGCCACAGCCACAACATCTTCTGGCGGCTCGACTTCGGCCTGGACGGCTCGTCCAAGACCAAGGTCGAGCAGTACGACTCGAAGGTCAGTGCCCCGGTGGGCAGCCAGCAGGCGCCGACCAACAAGACGACCCTCACCAAGGTCACCAAGGAACTCGCGGGCGACGCCAAGGACATGCGCTGGTGGCGCGTGGTCAGCACGGCCGGCAAGAACAAGGACGACCACCCGCGCTCGTACGAGATCGTCCAGGGCCCCACCGCGAAGTACCCGGGCCGCAGCTTCACCAGCCACGACGTGTACTTCACCGAGTACAACAAGTGCGAGCAGTACGCCAGCGGCAACCCGCTCAACTGCGGTGCCGGGCACGGCAAGTCCGTCGACAAGTGGATCAACGGGCAGACCCTCACCCACCCCATCGTCTGGGTGAACGTGGGCTTCCACCACATAGCCCGGGACGAGGACCAGCAGCCGATGCCGGTCCACTGGCAGGGCTTCTCCATCGCCCCGCGCGACGTCACGGCTATGAATCCGCTCACTCCGGCCGCCCTGGCCGCTCAGAACGGGCACTGGCACTAAGGCAGTTGAGAATCGACCTGTCCATCCGGCTGCACCGCTGACTGCTCCCGGAGTACCCTTCCTTGATCGTTGACACGGGGATGCTCGGGGGAGCGGAAGGCGGTGCGCGGGTGGGGTCGGGAGGGCTGGAGTTGCCCCCTGGTGACGAGGGTCACGAGGGGAACTCCACAGATGTCCCGCCCGGCACGGTGTCCCTGGCCCGGCCGATGGCGACGAGTTCCATCGGGCCGGAGCTGGACTGGGATGCCGACGCCTGGCGCGAGGTGCGTACGCGCGCCCAGCGAGCCGGCCGGGCCTACATCTGGCTGAATCTCGTCGAACAGCGGCTGCGCGCGGTCGTGGCCGCTGTTCTGCGGCCCATCTACGAACCCGTCCACGGCGACGACTGGGTGGTCGCCGCGGCCGGGCCGGCCGGCCAGGAATGGGTGCAGCGCGCGGTCGCCGTACGCGAGGTCAGCCGCCGCAAGGGCTATCTGCTCGACCCGGCCGACGACAACGTGCTCAGCTTCCTCACCCTGCCCCAGCTGCGCGAGCTGATGGTGCAGCACTGGCCCTGCTTCGAGCCGTACGTCGACGACCGCCGTGACGTCGAACTCGCCCTGGACGAGCTCGAGGTCACCCGCAACGTCGTCTCCCGCAACCGGGCCCTGTCCGAGGCCGTCCTGAACCAGGCGGAGCGGGCCTCGGCGAGGCTGCTGGACGTCCTCGGTGCGGCCGGGGACGTGCCGTCGGCCCGCCGGCTGCCCGTGGACGCGGTGGAGGAACTGGTCGGCGACCGGTTCGCGGACGTGGTCGCCGTGCACCCCGACCGGGTGCGGCTGCTGCGCCAGTTCCCGGCCGAGGACATCTTCGGCGGCGCCCGCCGCCTCGACGCCGTCGGCATCGGCCTCAACCTGCTCGTGCAGAACTTCTCCGGACGCCGGCTGGTGCGCCTGGCCGAGGCGGGGTGCCGGGTCCGGCTGCTGTTCCTCAACCCGGCCTCCAGCGCCGTCAAACGACGCGAGCGGGAACTCGGCATGAAACGCGGTGAGTTGAGCCGAGCGGTCGAGATGAACATCCTGCACATGCGCCGCGTCCGCTCCAGGCTGCGCGACCCGGCCGCCTTCGAGATCCAGGTCTACGACGAGACCCCGCGCTTCACGGCCTACCTCGTCGACGGCGACGGCTCGGACGGCGTCGCCGTGGTGCAGTCCTATCTGCGGCGTTCGCGCGGCATGGAGGCTCCGGTGCTGGTGCTGCGCAACGGCAGCCGGGTGGTGAAGCCGGACGACATGGGCAAGGGAGTCGAGAGCGGGCTCTTCCCGACATACCGCGAGGAGTTCGAAACGTCCTGGGCGGATTCGCGACCTGTGTCCTGAACTGTCGCCGAGGCCAAGCGGAATGCGGTCCTCGGATTGTCAGTGGCCCATGGGAAGGTGGAGACCACTGGGGGAAAGCACCACCAAGAAGGGGGGCCACGCATGGGCTGGCACCGGGAGCTGCTGATCGGCTTCGACCTGGAGACGACCGGGACCGATCCGCGCGAGGCGCGCATCGTCACGGGGGCCGTGATCGAGGTCAGGGACGGACAGCCCATAGGGCAGCGGGAGTGGCTGGCGGATCCGGGCGTGGAGATCCCGGCGGACGCCGTGGCGGTGCACGGCATCAGCAACGAACGCGCGGCGGCTCAGGGCCGCCCGGCCGACGAGGTGGCGAACGCCATCGCGGACGTCCTGGCGACCTACTGGAAGACGGGCGTCCCGGTCGTCGCCTACAACGCGGCCTTCGACCTGAGCCTCCTCTCCGCGGAACTGCGACGCTACGGCCTGCCGTCCCTCCGCGACCGCCTGGGAGGCCTCGACCCCGCCCCGGTCATCGACCCGTACACGATCGACCGCTGGGTCGACCGCTACCGCCGTGGCAAGCGCAACCTCGAAGCGGTCTGCACGGAATACGGCGTCACCCTGGACGCCGCCCACAACGCCTCCGCCGACGCCCTCGCCGCAGCCGGCCTGGCCTGCGCCATAGCCACCCGCCACCCCAAGATCGCAGCCCTCGGCCCGGCGGAACTGCATCGCCGCCAGATCGAGTGGTATGCGGAATGGGCGGCGGACTTCCAGAGTTTCCTGCGCCGCAAGGGTGACGCCACAGCGGTGGTCGACGGGACGTGGCCACTGCGGGAGCCGGCGGACGAGCCGGTCTGAACCGCCGGGTTCGGGGGTGCCCCCTAAGGGGCGGGGGGCTGTGTCGATTTGCGGCTCCGCCGCGCGGGCGCGACCAGCCACATCGAACCTGCAGCCGCGCGACAGCAACAAGCCCCCAATCAACAGGCGCTCAGAACGAATACCACCGCACAGACTCGTCCCCGTCCCGCAACGACGCCACCCGCCGCTCGAACTCGGCCAGAGCGGCGGGATTGGTCGCGGCCTGCTGCGCAACCCACGCACAACTCGCCGTCTCACGCGCCCCGCGCAACACACCGCAGCCGTCCCACTCCCGCACATCCCACCCGTACGCCTCGATGAAGGAGTCGTAGGCCTCGGCAGGCATGCCATAGCGGTCACGCGAGAGCGCCATCACCACCAGATCGTGCTCGCGCAGATCGGCCGAGAAGGTCTCCAGGTCCACCAGAACGGGGCCGTCCGGCCCGACATGCACATTGCGGGGCAGCGCATCGCCGTGGATGGGGCCCGGCGGCAGATGCGGAGTAAGTGCCGCGGCTGCCGCGGCGAACCCGTCGCGCCGCTCACGCAGATACGCCGCGTCCGCGGGGTCGATCGCCTCGCCCGCGAGCCGCAGCCAGCGTTCCACACCGCCCAGCAGCTCGCGGGGCGGCAGCTCGAAGGCATCGACAGGGGGAGTGGGCAGTGCGTGGACGACCCGCAGCAATTCGGCCAAATCCCGGGGCTCGGCCGGCCGTACGGCATCCGGGATCCGGTGCCACACCGTCACCGGGTGACCCTCGACCAGCAGTGGCTTGGGCTCCGCCGCCCGCACCGCGGGCACCCCCGCCTCGGCGAGCCACAGCGCGATGTCCAGCTCACGGCGCGCCCGGTCCAGGAGTTCGGCGTCACGGCCCACCTTGACGACCAGGTCGCCGGAGGCGAACACCGCGTTCTCGCCCAGGGCGAGCAGCCGTGCGTCCCGCGCCGGGCCGGGCAGCACCCGCGCCGCGGCCAGTACCCCGCGCGCCCGTGACTCGTCCATCGCCTTCCTCCCACGTCCGCGTATGCATCGGTGAACGGCGTCGAGATCGCGCCACCCACCGGCCCAGTCTCGCATTCGCACAGGTCGGACCGTGTGCGTACGGCCTTGACGGTGCATACGCCCTTCACGACCATGACTCAGGCCCGCCGGGTCCGAACGTCACGAGCCGCGCAAAGGAGCCGATCACGTGACACTGGTGACCGCGACGAGGCGGTCGGCGCGGGGCGCGCCACGCACCGCCGGGGACCGTCGGCTCCCCGACCGCGGGGCCTGGTTCCTGGTGCTGCCCGCGCTGATCCCGATCCTGGTGCTGAGCGTCGGACCACTGCTCTACGGGATCCTGCTTGCCTTCACCGACGCCCAGTCCGGCCGCACCCGGTCCACCCAGTGGATCGGCGGTCTCAATTTCCAGGACCTGCTGCACGACACGCTGTTCTGGGAGTCGTTCCGCATCGGGCTGGTCTGGGCGGTCGGCGTGACCGTGCCGCAGTTCCTGCTCGCGCTGGGCCTCGCCCTGCTGCTCAACCAGGACCTGCGGCTGAGATGGCTCGCCCGCGCCCTCGCGATCGTCCCGTGGGCCATGCCCGAGGTCGTGGTCGGCATCATGTGGCGGCTGGTCTACAACCCGGACGCGGGTGTCCTCAACGAGACCCTGCGCGACCTCGGGCTCGGCGACGGGCGGGACTGGCTCAGCGGCCTCGGGTCCGCCCTGCCCGCGGTGATCGTGGTCGGCGTCTGGGCGGGCATGCCGCAGACCACCGTCGCGCTGCTGGCCGGACTGCAGAACACCCCGCGGGAACTGCACGAGGCGGCGGCGGTCGACGGGGCGGGCGCCTGGCGGCGCTTTTGCACGGTCACCTGGCCCGCCCTCAGACCGGTCGCCCTCGCCATCACCGCCCTCAACCTGATCTGGAACTTCAACTCCTTCGCCCTCGTCTACGTGCTGACCAACGGCGGGCCCGGCGGCCGCACCCGGCTGCCCATGCTGTTCGCGTACGAAGAGGCCTTCCGCTACGGGCAGTTCGGGTATGCGGCGGCGATGGGATGCGTCATGGTCGCGTTGGTCTCGGTGCTCCTCGCCGTCTTCCTGGCCGGCCGGCTCAGGGGAGGGGACGACACATGAGGACCAGGACCGGCACCCGCGTCGGCCAGTACGCGGCCCTGCTCGCATATCTGCTCTTCCTCGCCTTCCCCTTCCTCTGGCTGGTCTCCACGGCCTTCAAGTCGCCGCGCGAGCTGGGGAGTCTGCACCCCACCTGGATCCCCCGGCACCCCACCCTGGGCAACTTCCGGCAGGCCTTCGACGAGCAGCCACTGCTGCACGCCGCGCTCAACTCCCTGCTCGCGGCGGCGGGGGCGGCGGTGATCGCCGTACTGATCGCGACCCCGCTGGCGTATGTCATGGCCCGGCACCGCACCCCGCTGACCCGGGCGGCCACCGGATGGGTCGTCGTCAGCCAGGCGTTCCCGCTGGTCCTGGTGATCATCCCGCTGTTCCTCGTGCTGAAGAGCCTGCACCTGATCAACTCTCTGGCCGGGCTGACTCTGGTGTACGTCGTATGGGCGCTGCCGTTCGCGCTGTGGATGCTGGCCGGGTATGTCCGGGCGGTACCGGCGGAGGTCGAGGAGGCGGCGGCGGTCGACGGGGCCGGGCGGGTACGGACGCTGGTGTCGGTGGTGGCACCGCTGCTCGCGCCCGGGATCGCGGCGACGGGACTGTTCGCGTTCGTCACCGCGTGGAACGAGTTCTTCTTCGCACTGGTCCTGCTGAAGACGCCGGACAGACAGACCCTGCCGGTGGTGCTCAGCCATTTCATCGGCGCGGAGAGCGTGGCGGATCTCGGCCCGCTGGCGGCGGCCGCGTTCCTCGCGACCCTTCCCTCCCTGGTCGTCTTCGCGGTCATCCAGCGGCGGATCACGGGCGGCATGCTCACCGGGGCGGTGAAGAACTGATGCGCGGCACCACCAAATTCACGGGCCACGCGGGCGGGGTACTTGCCCTCGTCCTCGCGCTGCTGCTGGCCGCCTGTACGGGCGGCGGGAGCGGAGACACGGCGAGCGGACGGATCACGCTCCGCTTCCAGTCCCTGGCCTGGCAGCAGGAGTCCGTCGAGGCCAACAAGGAGCTGGTGAAGGAGTGGAACGCGAGCCATCCGCACGTCAAGGTCGAGTATGTGCAGGGGAGTTGGGACAGCGTCCATGACCAGCTGCTCACCTCCTTCGAGGGCGGTGAGGCGCCCGACATCATCCACGACGCCTCGGACGACCTCGCGGACTTCGCCTACGGCGGCTATCTCGCGGATCTGACCGACCTGTTGCCCCCGCGCCTGAAATCGGACATCCCGCAGCGGAGCTGGCAGACGTCGACCTTCGGCGACGGCGTCTACGGCGTGCCCTTCCTCCAGGAGCCGCGCGTCCTCATCGCCAACGCGGGCCTGCTGAAGAAGTCGGGCGTACGGATACCGACGCCCGAACGGCCGTGGAGCTGGACGGAGTTCCAGCGGGTGACGAAGCGGCTGAGCGGCAACGGCAAGTACGGCGTGGCCTGGCCGCTCAAGGAGCCCGTGTCCGCCACCCTCAACCTGTCCCTGTCGACGGGCGGTCAGCTCTTCCACCGGGGCCCGGACGGCAAGGTCACGGTCCGCTTCGAGCCGGCCGACCGGGTGGTGCCGCGCACGATTCACGATCAGGCGAACACCGACCGCAGCGCCTCGCCCACCACCCTGGGCAGCGGCGGTTCGGACACCCTGCCCGGCTTCTTCGGCGGCAGGTACGCGATGGTGCCGCTCGGCTTCTCCTACCGCCAGCAGATCGTGCAGCAGGCACCGAAGGGCTTCGACTGGCAGGTGCTGCCCGCGCCGGCCGGCGCCGACGGACTCACGCAGGGTGTCAGCCCGCAGACCCTGTCCATCGCCGCGGACAGCCCGCACAAGAAGGAGGCCGTCGAGTTCGTCGACTACCTGCTCCGGCCGAGGAACATGGTGCGGCTGGCGCTGGGGGACTGGATGCTGCCGACGGGCACCCAGGCGCTCAAGGACCCCGCCCTGCACACGGCCAAGGACGGCTGGGCGACCGGCACCGCCCTGGCCGCCCACCTCCGCTCGGCGCCCGCCCAGTCCGTCCGCGGCTACCCCGAGTGGAAGGACAAGGTGGCGACCCCCGCGTTCCAGGAGTACTACAGCGGGGCGATCGGCCTCGGTGAACTGCGCAGGCGGCTGGAGAAGGACGGCAACCTGGTGCTCGCCCGCTACCAGCGCTGAGAGCGGGCGGCCGTACGGCCGCCACGGAAAGCCGGTTGCCGCGCGTTCTCGCAGAAGGTCCTCGCCGCGCGTCCCCACGCACCCCGTTCTCCGTCGCCGGGAACGTGCCCTTCTTGCGTCGACGCCGGGATCGTACGCATCGAACGGCGTCGCACCCCACTGCTCGAACCCGCGTACGACAGCTGGCGCCGCCTCGTCGGGCTGGGTTTCTCGGGCGTCGGCGGGCGGCTCGCTCCACACCTCCTTCCAAATGATTGGACGAGACGTATCGTCTCGTCTAGCTTCGAGGACATGCCTACCCAGACGCCCCCACCCCGTCCCGCCCACATCGCGATGTTCTCCGTCGCCGCCCACGGCCATGTGAACCCCAGCCTGGAGGTGATCCGCGAGCTCGTCGCCCGCGGGCATCGCGTCACGTATGCGATCCCGCCGGCGTTGGCGGAGAAGGTCGCCGAGACCGGCGCCGAACCGAAGCTGTGGAAGTCCACGCTGCCGGGGCCCGACGCGGACCCGGCGGCATGGGGGAGTGAACTGCTGGACCACGTCGAGCTGTTCCTCGCCGACGCGATCCAGGCCCTGCCGCAGCTGGCCGAGGCGTACGACGGGGACGCGCCGGACCTCGTGCTGCACGACATCACGGCCTATCCGGGCCGCGTCCTCGCCCGCCGCTGGGGCGTCCCCGCGATCTCGCTCTCGCCGAACCTCGTCGCCTGGGAGGGCTACGAGGAGGAGGTCGCCGAGCCCATGTGGGCGGAGCCCAGGCGGACCGAGCGCGGCCGGGCGTACTACGCGCGCTTCCGGGCCTGGCTGGAGGAGAACGGAATCACCCGGCACCCGGACGACTTCGTGGGCCGCCCCGACCGCTCACTCGTCCTGATCCCCAAGGCGCTTCAGCCCAACGCCGACCGGGTGGACGAGAGCGTGTACACCTTCGTCGGCGCCTGCCAGGGCGACCGCACCACGGAGGGCGACTGGCAGCGGCCGGCCGGCGCCGAGAAGGTGGTGCTGGTGTCGCTGGGCTCGACCTTCACCGACCGGCCCGGCTTCTACCGGGAGTGTGTCGAGGCGTTCGGCGGCCTGCCCGGCTGGCACCTCGTCCTGCAGATCGGCAGGCGTGTGGACCCCGAGGCGCTCGGGACCGTGCCAGCGAACGTGGAAGTGCGTTCCTGGGTCCCGCAGTTGGCGGTCCTCCGGCAGGCCGACCTGTTCGTCACGCACGCCGGGGCGGGCGGCAGCCAGGAGGGGCTGGCCACCGCCACACCGATGATCGCCGTACCGCAGGCCGTCGACCAGTTCGGCAACGCGGACATGCTCCAGGCCCTGGGAGTCGCCCGCCGCGTCCCCACGGACGAAGCCACCGCCGAGACCCTGCGCAGGACCGCCCTCGCTCTCGTCGAGGACCCCGAGGTCGCCCGCCGCCTCAAGGAGATCCAGGCCGGCATGGCGAAGGAAGGGGGAACCCGGCGGGCGGCCGACCTGATCGAGGCCGAACTGCCCGCCGGATTGAGGTAGTTCCCGGCATGACGAGGGCCCGCCGGCTCCCCTGTGGCCGGCGGGCCCTTGGTCGGTGGGGGGCAACCCCTGTGGGGGCTCAGGCCCTTCAGACGCCCAGTCGCTCCCCCTCGTCGCGCCGCACCGAGTGCGTGATGACCTCGGCCGACTCGTCGTGTGTCAGGTCGGGCAGCCGGTCCAGCCACTTCGGCAGGTACCAGTTGCGCTCGCCCAGCAGCGCCATCACCGCCGGGAGCAGTACACCCCGGATGATCGTCGCGTCGATGAGCACCGCGGCCGCGAGGCCGACACCCATCTGCTTCATGGACTGCATGGACAGCGTCCCGAAGATCGCGAACACGGCGACCATGATGACCGCGGCGCTGGTGACGACACCTGCCGTGGTGACCACGCCGTGCTGGATCGCGTCCCTCGTCGTGCGCCCCCGCATCCGCGCCTCGCGGATCCGCGAGACCACGAACACGTGGTAGTCCATCGACAGGCCGAACAGGATCACGAAGAGGAACAGCGGCAGCCAGGTGATGATCGCGCCGACGCCCTCCGCGCCGACCAGGGAGGCGCCCCAGCCGTGCTGGAAGACGGCGACGAGGATGCCGTAAGCGGCGCCCACGGAAAGGAGGTTGAGCACGATCGAGGTGATCGCGACGGTCAGCGAGCGGAACGACAGCAGCATCAGCGCGAAGGCGAAGACCACGACGAACGCGAAGACCGGGACGACGGCGCCGCCGAGCTGGTCGTTGAAGTCCTTGGAACCGGCCACCTGTCCGGTGATCGGCGCCTGCACGCCGTCCAGCTTGCCG
Source organism: Streptomyces sp. NPDC001492 (assembly GCF_053597275.1). Classification (NCBI taxonomy): domain Bacteria; kingdom Bacillati; phylum Actinomycetota; class Actinomycetes; order Kitasatosporales; family Streptomycetaceae; genus Streptomyces; species Streptomyces sp. NPDC001492. The sequence continues at coordinate 244,324 of NZ_JBSFHW010000004.1, forward strand.
AGCGTGGCGGGCCGTACCTCGTCCCGCAGCTTCTCCAGGCTCGCGCCCGCCTTGTCCAGGTCGGACCCGCCGACGAGGGGGACGTAGACGTAGGCGATGTTCTGCGCGTCGTGCAGGGTGATCTGGACCGGGCCGCGCGAGGCGCCCGAACTGATCGCCCGCGCCTTGAAGTCGGCGAGCGCGGACTTCACCTCCGGCGCGTTGATGTCCTTGGCCTTGACGACGACCTCGGCCGGCTCGGAGCCGCCCGGGAAGGCGTCGTTGACCCGGTTGTACGTCTGCACGATCGGCAACGAGTCGCCGAACTCCTGGTCCAGCGTGAGGTTCTGCGTCTTCATGCCGAGCGCCGGAGCCGCGACGGCCAGCAGCGCACCGGCCGCGACGAGTACGGAGACCAGCGGCTTGGCGAGCACACCGCGCAGGACCGCCGTCCAGAACCGGCTCTCCCCGCCCGTGCGGGCGGCCCGGCGCTCCATCGCCTTGCGCAGGAAGGGAATCCTGCCCTTCTCGACCCGCTCGCCCAGCAGCGAGAGCAGCGCCGGCAGCACCGTCACCGACCCGACCATGGCGACCGCCACGACCATCAGCGAGGCCAGACCCATCCCCTGGAACGTGACGAGCCCGGTGAACAGCATGCCCGCCATCGCCACGCACACGGTGATGCCGGAGACGACGATCGCCCGGCCGCTGGTGGCGGCGGCGATCCGCAGGGCCGTCTGCGCGTCCCGTCCGGCGGCGCGCTCCTCGCGCTCACGGCGCAGATAGAACAGGCAGTAGTCGACACCGACCGCCAGACCGACCAGCAGCATCACGGAGTTGGCGGTGTCGCTCATCGGCATCACATGGCTGACGACACCCATCAGACCCATCGTCGCCATGATCGCGGTGATCGCGAGCGCCACCGGCAGCAGCGCGGCCACCAGCGCGCCGAAGGCGATGAGCAGAATGCCGAGCGCCACCGGCACCGCGGACAGCTCGGCCTTCTTGAAGTCGTCGCCGAACGCGTCCTTGAACGTCTTGTTCATGCTGGCGCTGCCGATCTCCTCGATCCGCAGCGTCTCGTGGTCCTTCTGCACCCCCGCGACGGCCTTCAGCACCGGCTCCACGCGCTCGTACGCGGTCTCGGGGTCGCCGCGCATGTCGAACTGCACCAGCGCGCTGTGCCCGTCCTTGGAGATCGTGTTCGTGGTGTACGGCGACTTCACGTCCGTGACCTCGCCGGTCCCGTCGACCGCCTTCACGACCGCGCCCACAGCCGCCTTGAACTCGGCGTCCGTGGCCCTGACGCTTCCGTCCTTCGCCTGGATCAGAATCGTCTCGCCGGCCGGTTCCTCGATCCCCGCATCCTCGATGATCTTGGCGGCGGTGTGTGTCTCGCCCTTGAGCTGTTCGCTCTCCTTGACGTCGACCCGGCCGGCGGCCGAACCGAGCCCCATCGCCAGGACGACGAACAGCACCCAGATGCCGACGGCAGCCCATCGGTGCCGGGCGCTCCAGCCACCGGCCCGGGCGGCTATGCCCCGCACCCGCGAATCTCCGTTCCCCATGACGGGCTTGCCCCCTCGTCTGCGGTGACAGCCCCCTGCCATCACCTTCCGCTTCGAAGGTATGGGCGCGATAAGCACGTCTCGTCGTGCTGCCCGGTGAAGTGCGGCGGGCACGGGTCCTCCCCTCGGACCCCGGCGTCTCACCGCTGGGGAGGATTTCGGCCCCTTACATCTATCGGGACTTCTCGGGGATGAAGATCGGGGTGTCCGGCCCGTCGGCATCGCTCCTCTTTGTTATTGCGAAACCTTGTTGAACAAGTCACAGGTGCGTGTATCTGTTGATCCGGAGCCCCGGCTTCGGACAGAGTTTCGGGCAGTCCGCCCGTGCGGACGCGGCGGCCGTCGTGCCCACCCCCACGGGGCACGACGGCCGCTTTATGGTGTGCGCCATGACGACGACGTATGCGGCGCTGCTGCGCGGGATCAACGTGGGCGGCAAGAAGAAGCTCCCGATGGCCGAACTGCGTCAGCTGATGGACGGCCTCGGCTACGACGGCGTACGCACCCATCTGCAGAGCGGCCAGGCCGTCTTCGCGTCCGGTCACGGCGACGAGGAGTCCCTGGCGGCCGAACTCGCGCAGGCCATCCAGAAGCACTTCGGCTTCGCCGTCGACGTGATCGTGCGCGACCACGCCTACCTCAGGGCGATCGCCGAGGCCTGCCCGTTCCCGGCCGCCGAACTGGAGCCCAAGCAGCTCCACGTCACCTACTTCTCCGCCCCGGTCGACGCCGAACGGTTCGCGGAGATCGACCGGGAGGCCTACCTCCCGGAGGAGTTCCGCCTCGGCGACCGCGCCCTGTACCTGTACGCGCCGGACGGCCTCGGCCGCTCCCGGCTCGCCGTCCACCTCGCCAAACCCCGTATCAACAAAGGTGTGATCGCCACGAGCCGCAACTGGAACACCGTGGTGAAGCTGGTGGAGCTCACGGGGGAGTGACCTGCAAATCCCGGCCCTTCATGGCACGTACACACGACTGTGCGAGGCTCCTCCCATGCGTTACATCATCATCGGAGCGGGAGCCGTCGGCGGTGCGGTCGGCGGGCGGCTCGCGGGTGCGGGGCACGAGGTGGTTCTGGTCGCGCGGGGTGCGCACCACGCGGCGCTGCGGGACGGCGGGCTGCGGCTGAAGGTGCCGGACGGTGAGTACACCTACCGGCTGCCGACCGTCGAAGGGCCGGACGAGCTGGGCGAGTTGAGGGCCGACGACGTGCTCGTCCTCGCCGTGAAGACGCAGGACACCGTGGGCGCGCTCCAGGCCTGGGGCCCGGCGCCGGTCGCCGGCGGCGGCACCGCGGCCGAGCGGCTGCCGTTGTTCTGCGCGCAGAACGGGGTGGAGGGCCGGCGGCTCGGCCTGCGGGTCTTCCGGCGGGTGTACGGCGTCTGCGTCTGGCTGCCCTCGACGTTCGTCGAACCGGGCGTCGTCTCCGCCGCAGGAGCCCCGCTCACCGGCATCCTGCACCTGGGCCGCTTTCCCCGCGGCACCGACGAGACGGTACGGCGGGTCGCCGCCGACCTGGAGAAGACGGGGTACGTCGAGGCGCCGGTCGTGCCGGACGTGGCGCGCTGGCAGTACGCCAAGCTGCTCTCCAACCTGGGCAACGCGCTGGAGGCGGTCGCCGGGCCGATCGCCGGTGACGAGGCCGCGGCGCTGTACGCGCGCGTGCGCGCCGAGGGCGAGGCCGTGCTCGACGCCGCCGGGATCGCGTACGCGAGCACCGAGGAGCAGAAGGCGGCTCGCGGCCACAAGGTCGATCTGGTCCCCCTCGACGGCGCTCCGCGCGGCGGCGGCTCCTCCTGGCAGTCCCTCACCCGCGGCACCGGCACCATCGAGGCCGACCACCTCAACGGCGAGATCGCCCTGCTGGGGCGCCTGCACGGCGTACCGACCCCGCTCAACGAGCTTCTCCAGCACCTCGCCAACACCTTCGCGCGCGAGCACCGTACCCCCGGATCCATGCCGGTCGAGGACCTCGTCCGCCTCGCCGACGAGGCTGTCGCGTTTGTTCAAGAGCCCTGAGCGGCCCCCTCCTAACGTGGGGTGCATGACGTACGACGACGACCCGAAGCACCTGCACACGTACATGACCGAGTGTGCCGCCGAGGCGGCGCGTGTGGCGCGCGGCGTCCCGGCGGACCGGCTCGGCAGCCCCACCCACTGCCCCGACTGGGACGTCCGTGCCCTGGTCAACCACTGGGTGCTCTACACCTCGCACGGCCTGGAGCACCGCGCCCTGCGCAGACAGCTCCCCGAGGAGCTGACCGCCCGGGACTTCACCGCGGACGCCGACTGGCCCGCGGCCTACGCCGCCCAGCTGGACCGCGCCGTCGCGGCCTGGGCCGACCCCGCGGTGTGGGAGGGCGAGGTCGACCTGGGCATGGCGAAGATGCCCGCTGCCGAGATCGCCTCGATGGTCATCAAGGAGATGGCGGTGCACGGCTGGGACGTCGCCACCGCCACCGGCCAACACTTCCACGTCTCGGACGAGGCGGCCCGCTTCGTCCTCGGCGTGGTCGAGAAGCACGGCGAGCTCTACCGGCAGTACGACGGCTTCGCCGACCCGGTGCCGGTGCCGGACGGCGCCCCGGTGTTCGACCGGGCGCTCGCCGCCAGTGGCCGGGACCCCGAATTGGGTCACTGAAAAGGCATCGGATTGGGCCGGGACACTGCACCACTCGGCCACTACCGTCGACCCCATGACGATCACCTCGCCGACCCGAGTCGACTTCTGGTTCGACCCCGCCTGCCCCTTCGCCTGGATCACCTCCCGCTGGCTCCTGGAGGTCGAGCGCGAACGCCCGCTCGACCTCCGGTTCCATGCGATGAGCCTCTACCTGCACAACCTCGGCAACGAACTCCCGGACTGGTACCGGGAGCTGGTCGACAAGTCGATCGGCCCGGTACGGGTCGCGGTGGCCGCAGCCGAGCGGCACGGCGAGAAGGTCCTGCGCGACCTGTACACGGCATTCGGCACCCGGATCCACGAGCGGAAGGTCGAGGACTTCGACGCGGTGATCACCGACTCCCTCGCCGAACTCGGCCTTCCCGCGGATCTCGCGTCCGCCGCGCACGACCCGTCGTACGACGAGGCCGTACGCCGCAGCCATGAGGCGGGCACCGAGCCGGAATCGGGCGGCTATGTGGGCACGCCGACCATCCATGTCGATGGAACGGTGTGGTTCGGTCCGGTACTGCGGGCGATTCCGCGGGGTGCGCGAGCGGCCGAACTCTTCGACAGCTTCCGGGTGCTGGCGACCGACCCGGACTTCTTCGAGCTGAAGCGCACCCGCACGGGCGGGCTGTCCTTCGACTAGTCCCGGATGGACAAGGGTGACGCCGGTCGTCCCCGGAGGTGACCTCGAACAGCACCCAGGTGCCGGCGCACCTCGCGGTCAGGGCCTGTGCGCCCGCCGGCGCGGCCGCCGCCCAGGTCGCCCCCCGTGCCGACGACCGTGGCCTCCGCCCAGCGCGGCAGCCGACAGAACGGACGCTGCTCCACGACACGAAGGGCGGCCGGCGGCACGGTCACCGTCGACGCGAAGACGGCCAGGGCCACGGCCGCGGCGTGTGCCCCCGCGGCGAGCACGAGCGGAGCGGGCAGCAGCCCCGCCGCCGAGACGGCAAGCCGCCGGGCGGCGACGGAGACCGGACGACGGACGGTGACCGCGCAGCAGGAAGCCGCCAGGCAGACGCCGACCGTCACGGCCCGGATCACCCCCTGGTCCGACGAGGACGGCGGCGAACCACAGCGGACCGGCCGAGGCTCCGCCGAGCAGCGCGAGAAGAGCCCACAGCCACACCGGGGCCCACCACCCTCCCACGGGCTGCCGCCCAACCCCTGCTCCCGGGCCAGGACCACGGCCTCCGTCCGGCCGCTGACCCCCAGCTCGGTGAAGAGCGACGACAGATGATGGGCGACGGTCTGAGGAAACGGCCTAGGCGCCGACAGCCGCCAGTACCGGCCTGCGCGCCTCGTCGTACCGCTCCAGCAGCACCTGCGCCACCTCCGGTGCCGGGCCGAGCACCTCGGCGAGTACGTCCGCCTCAGCCGCGCCCCGCGCGATGCGGTCCGGCAGGAAGCCGGGGGCCAGGACGTACGGGGCGACCGCGACGCGCTCGCAGCCCAGTGCCCTCAGTTCCCGCACCGCGTCCTCGGTACGGGGCAGGGATGCGGAGGCGAACGCAGGCCGCACGGCGCACCAACCGGTGTGCCGCCACTCCCGCGCGATTTCTGCGATCACTGCGATCGCCTCCGGGTCGGTGGACCCCGCCGAGGCCAGTACGACCCCGGTCGAGGACTTGTCGCCGGGCGTCAATCCGGCCTCGTACAAACGCCGTTCGAGGGCGGACAGGAGCAGCGGCGAGGGGCCGAGCACCTCCGCCTGGCGGATCCGCAGCCGCCGCGGCGCGTCCCGCAGGACGGCGGGGATGTCCGCCTTCGCGTGGAAGGCGCGGGTCAGCAGAAGGGGAAGGGCCACGACGTCATGGACGCCCTCCGCCGCCAACGACTCCAGCACCCCGTGCACCGACGGGATGTTGAAGTCCAGGAAGCCCGTCTCCACCCGTACGTCCGGGCGCAGCGAGCGCACCCGGCGGACAAGGGCGTGCACCGTCGCGGCGTGCCGCGGATCGCGGCTGCCGTGGGCGATGACGAGGAGAACGGGCTTCGAAGGGGGCATGGGACTCAGCTCTTCACCAGCAGACCGCGGCTGCGCAGCACCCACCGCTCCAGCGGGCTGAAGATCAGCAGGTCGATGGCTATGCCGACGAACAGGATGAGCAGGATCGCGAGGAAGACCGTCGCCATGCTGCTGTTCGTACGGCCCACTTCCAGCAGCTGGCCCAGACCCATGCCCATGTCCGGCGACTGGGCGATGATCTCGGCGGCCATCAGCGAACGCCAGGAGAACGCCCAGCCCTGCTTCAGACCGGCCACATAGCCGGGCAGCGCCGCCGGCATCACGATGTGCCAGGTGCCACGCAGTCCCGTCGCGCCCAGGGTGCGACCCGCGCGCAGGAACAGCGGGGGCACCTGGTCGACGCCCGACACCAGACCGTTGGCGATCGAAGGAACGGCGCCGAGCAGGATCACCGTGAACATCACGGAGTTGTTCAGGCCCAGCCAGATCACCGCAGGCGCGACCCAGGCGACCGAGGGCAGCGACTGCAGGCCGGAGAGGATCGGCCCGATCGCCGCGCGCACGAACTTCACCCGCGCCACCACAAGGCCGAGCGGTGTACCGATGGCCAGCGCGAGCAGGAAGCCGAGCAGACCGCGGGAGACGCTGCCCCAGATGTAGTCGAGCAGGGTCCCCTTGAGCCACTGGTCCTCGACCTCGGCCCACACATCGCCGGGGGAGGGCAGCTTCGACGGGTCGTCGACGACCGGGTAGAGGAGCGTCCAGGCCACCAGCACCACCGCGATGGCCAGGATGGGCGGCAGGATCTTGTTCTTGAAGGTTTGGCTGAAAGGCGTCCGGCCGGTGGCCGTGGTCTCCAGCGCGTCGAGGCCCGCCTCGACGCTTCCGGCGTCCTGGGCCGGCGTCGTCTCAGTGCTGGCCATGACGGCGGATCTCCCCACGCAGTACATCGGTGATCTCAAGGGACAGTTCGGCCACGGGGGCGTCCTCGATGCGCCGCGGCTGCGGAATGTCGACCGCCCACTCGCGCGCGATCCGGCCCGGGCGCGACGACAGCAGGACGACGCGCTGCGCGAGCCGTACCGCCTCACGCACGTTGTGCGTGACGAACAGGACGGACACCCCCGTCTCCGCCCAGATCCGGGTCAGCTCGTCGTGCAGCACGTCCCGGGTGATGGCGTCGAGGGCCGCGAACGGCTCGTCCATCAGCAGCAGGTTGCTCTCCTGGGCGAGCGCCCGCGCCAGTGCCACGCGCTGGCGCATACCGCCGGACAGCTCGTGGACGCGCTTCCCGTATGCGCCCTTCAGCCGGACGAGTTCGAGCAGGTGCTCGGTCCTGTCACGTCGTTCGTTCTTCGGAACTCCCCTGAGCCTGAGGGCGAGTTCGATGTTCTTGCCCGCGGTCAGCCACGGGAAGAGGGCGTGCTCCTGGAACATCAGGGCGGGGCGGCCGTCGGTCGCGATGGAACCGACGGTCGGCTTGTCCAACCCCGCCACCAGGTTCAGCAGGGTGGACTTGCCGCAGCCCGAGGCCCCCAGGAGGGTGACGAACTCGCCGGGCGCGACATCGAGGCTGATGTCGTCCAGGACGAGCTGCTGCCCGCCCGGTCCTGCGAAGGACTTCGAGACGTGCTCAAGGCGAGCCGCGTACTCCACGGTCTCGGCGGCCTTGGCGAGGGTCGTTGCCATGGTCGTCACCTCCTGGGAACTCATCGGGCGGGTATCAGCTGGCGCCGAGACCGGCGTCGTCCACCGTGCTCTCGCCCTCGGCCTTGAGGACCTTGTTGAGGATCGTGAGGTCGTAGATGCCCTTCAGGCTGGGGCTCTCCAGCAGACCGGCCTTGACGGCGTGCTCCGCCTCGGTGTTGAGGGTGGAGGCCAGCGGGTCGTTGGTGAACTGGATCGACTTCCAGGCCGGGTCCAGGACGTTCGGCTTGAGGGCCTTGCCGGAGTCGGCCTCCAGCCGCTGGTTCGCCACCGCCTTCGCCTTGTCGGGGTTGGCGTTGATCCACTTGTTGGCCTCGACCGAGGCCTTCAGGACGGCCTCCACGGCCTTTGGGTGCTGCTTGAGGAAGGCCTGTCGCACGACGATGTTCGTGATCACGAACTTCTTGTCCGGCCACAGCGACGCCTCGTCGAGCAGCACCTTGCCACCCTCCGCGACCAGCTTGGACGCGGTCGGCTCCGGCACCCAGGCGCCGTCGATGGCGCCGGACTTGTAGGCGTCCGGGGTGATCTTGTTGTCGGTGCGGACCACCGACACATCGCCCTTGCCGGTGTTCGCGTCGACCTTCCAGCCCTGGTCGGCGACCCAGTTGAGGAACGCCACGTCCTGGGTGTTGCCGAGCTGCGGGGTCGCGATCTTCTTGCCCTTGACGTCCTTCAGGGACTTGATCTTCTTCGGGTTCACGACGAGCTTCACGCCGCCGGAGGCCGAACCGCCGATGATCTTCAGGCCCTTGCCGTTGGACTTGACGTATCCGTTGATCGCCGGGGACGGGCCGATCCAACCGATGTCGATGGAGCCCGAGTTGAGGGCCTCGATCTCCGAGGGGCCGGCGTTGAAGATCTGGTAGCCCGCCTTGGTGGCGCCCAGCTCCTTCTGGAAGAGGCCCTGCTGACGGGCGACGAGCGCGGTGCCGTGGGTCAGGTTGCCGAAGTAGCCGATCTTGACGGAGTCGAGACCGTCGATCTTCGACGACCCTGCGGCGACCTTCTCCTTGGAGTTGTCACTCGTGGACTTCGACCCGTAGCTGCAAGCGGCGAGCGTGAGGAGCGGAAGTGCGGCTACCACGGCTACGCCGCGGCGAAGGAACGTTGAGCGGTTGACAGGCACGGGAGGTGTTCCTCTCGGAGGCCCGGCGGTCACGGTCTTTCAGGTCGTGGCCGGGAGGTCGGCAGGTCTTCGTCGCTTCCGGGACGGCGGGTGGGGGGACGGGGCGCGCAGGCAGTGCGCGTACGTCAACGCACACATCGCGCCACTCCGCCCTGCCCGCTGCCGAGGTCGCCGCTGCCGACGCGGCCGCCCTCCTTCGCGAACGTGGAGTAGTAGTCGGGAGAGTTCATGTCAGAAGTCCCAACCGTCGTCTTCGGACTCGTCCTTGACCGGCTCCGGGGACGCGAACGACTCGCCGACCATGCCCGCGGTGAGCGTGGTGCCGTCGTTCGGGTCGATCAGGATGAACGAGCCGGTGCGGCGCGAGTCGGCGTAGGAGTCCACCGGCAGCGGTTCCGCCGTGCGGATCTTCACGCGGCCGATGTCGTTGGCGACGAGCTGTCCCGGGTGCGGGTGCAGGGACAGGTCGTCGAGCGTGAGACGGGACGGGATGTCCTTGACGATCGCCTTGACCGTGCGGGTGCCGTGCTTGAGCAGCACCCGGTGGTTGACGGTCAGCGCCTGGTCGGCGACATGGCAGACGGTCGCCTCGATGTCCTGCGTGGTCGCCGGGGCGTCCTTGCTGGGCACGATCAGGTCGCCGCGCGAGATGTCGATGTCGTCCTCCAGGAGGATCGTCACCGACTGGGTGGTCCAGGCGACGTCGACCGGCTCACCGAGCAGGTCGATGCCGGCGATGCGTGAGGCACGGCCCGAGGGGAGCACCGTGACGGCCTCGCCGACGTGGAAGGAACCCGCGGCGATCTGGCCCGCGTAGCCCCGGTAGTCCGGGTGCTCCGCGGTCTGCGGGCGGATCACGTACTGCACGGGAAGGCGCGCGTGGCAGTGGCTCAGGTCGTGTGTGACCGGAACCGTCTCCAGGTGTTCGAGCACCGTCGGGCCGCCGTACCAGTCCATGTTGGCGGACGGCTCCACCACGTTGTCACCGGCGAGCGCCGAGATCGGGATCGCGGTGACCTCGGGGACGCCGAGCTCGGTCGCGTACGCCGTGAACTCCTCGGCGATCGCGGCGAAGACCGGCTCCTTGTAGTCGACCAGGTCCATCTTGTTGACGGCGAGGACGACGTGCGGGACACGCAGGAGCGCGGCGATCGCGGCGTGCCGGCGGGTCTGCTCGACGACGCCGTTGCGCGCGTCGACCAGGACCACCGTCAGCTCGGCCGTGGAGGCACCCGTCACCATGTTGCGGGTGTACTGCACATGGCCGGGCGTGTCGGCGAGGATGAACCGCCGCCGGGGCGTGGCGAAGTAGCGGTAGGCCACGTCGATCGTGATGCCCTGCTCGCGCTCGGCGCGCAGACCGTCCGTCAGCAGCGCGAGGTCGGGGGCCTCCTGGCCGCGGCTCGCGGAGACGCGCTCGACGGCCTCCAGCTGGTCGACGAGCACCGACTTGGAGTCGTGCAGCAGCCGCCCGACGAGGGTGGACTTGCCGTCGTCGACCGAACCGGCGGTCGCGAACCGCAGAAGGGTCGTCTCGGTGAGTTCCGTGGTGGTGCTCATGCCTAGAAGTACCCCTCGCGCTTACGGTCTTCCATCGCGGCCTCGGACATCTTGTCGTCGGCGCGGGTGGCACCGCGCTCGGTGAGCCGGGAGGCGGCGATCTCCGTGATGACCTGCTCCAGCGTCACGGCGTCCGAGTCGACGGCACCCGTGCAGGACATGTCGCCGACGGTCCGGTACCGGACGAGCCGCTTCTCGACGGTCTCGCCGTCCTTGGGCCCGCCCCACTCGCCCGCGGTCAGCCACATGCCGTTGCGGGCGAACACCTCACGCTCGTGCGCGAAGTAGATCTCCGGCAGCTCGATGCCCTCGCGGGCGATGTACTGCCACACGTCCAGCTCGGTCCAGTTGGACAGCGGGAAGACGCGGACGTGCTCGCCGGGCGCGTGCCGGCCGTTGTACAGGTTCCACAGCTCGGGGCGCTGGCGGCGCGGGTCCCACTGCGAGAACTCGTCCCGCAGGGAGAACACCCGCTCCTTGGCCCGGGCCTTCTCCTCGTCGCGGCGTCCGCCGCCGAAGACCGCGTCGAACTTCTCCGCCTGGATCTTCTCCGTCAGCGGCAGCGTCTGCAGCGGGTTGCGGGTCCCGTCCGGGCGCTCCTTGAGCACCCCACGGTCGATGTAGTCCTGCACGGAGGCCACATGCAGGCGCAGGCCGTGCTGTGCCACCGTCCGGTCGCGGTACTCCAGGACCTCGGGGAAGTTGTGCCCGGTGTCCACGTGCAGCAGCGAGAAGGGCACCGCGGCCGGCGCGAAGGCCTTCAGCGCCAGGTGCAGCATGACGATGGAGTCCTTGCCGCCGGAGAACAGGATCACCGGCCGTTCGAACTCGCCCGCCACCTCGCGGAAGATGTGCACCGCCTCGGACTCGAGGGCGTCCAGGTGCGAGAGGGCGTACGGGGAGGCCGTGCCCTCCTCGACCGCAGCGACGGTCGTCGTCATGCCAGTCCCCTCTCGGTGAGCAGCGCGTGGACCGCGGCCGCGGACTCCTGGACGGTCTGGTGCTGCGACTCGATGCGCAGATCGGGCGTCTCGGGCTCCTCGTAGGGGTCGTCCACCCCGGTGAGCCCGGACAGCTCGCCCGCCGCCTGCTTGGCGTACAGACCCTTCACATCACGTACGGAGCACACCTCGACCGGGGTCGCCACATGCACCTCGATGTACGGCGCCCCGCCCTCCTGGTGGCGCTTGCGCACCGCCTCGCGGCTGTCCGCGTAGGGCGCGATCACCGGGACGAGCGCCTTGACGCCGTTGCGGGCGAGCAGTTCGGCGAGGAAGCCGATGCGCTGCACGTTGGTGTGCCGGTCCTCGCGGCTGAAGCCGAGGCCCGCCGAGATGAACTCGCGGATCTCGTCACCGTCGAGCACCTCGACGAGGTGGCCCTCCGCGCGCAGGCGGCCGGCCAGCTCGTACGCGATGGTGGTCTTGCCGGCACTCGGCAGACCCGTGAGCCAGACGGTGGCTCCGGTCGTCACGTTCGTCTCCTGAATCGTCGTCGTCATCCGTGCAGCCCGCACTCGGTCTTGGCGCTGCCCGCCCAGCGGCCCGCGCGCGCGTCCTCGCCCTCCAGGACGCGGCGGGTGCAGGGGGCGCAGCCGACGGACGCGTAGCCGTCCATCAGCAGCGGGTTGGTCAGTACGCCGTGTTCGGCGACGTAGGCGTCCACGTCGTCCTGGGTCCAGCGGGCGATCGGGGAGATCTTGACCTTCCGGCGCTTCTCGTCCCAGCCGACGACCGGGGTGTTCGCCCGGGTCGGGGACTCGTCGCGGCGCAGACCGGTCGCCCAGGCCACGTAGTTCTGCAGGCCCTGCTCCAGCGGCTGGACCTTGCGCAGCTTGCAGCACAGGTCGGGGTCGCGGTCGTGCAGCTTCGGGCCGTACTCCGCGTCCTGCTCGGCGACCGTCTGACGCGGGGTCAGCGTGATGACGTTGACGTCCATCACGGCCTCGACCGCGTCGCGGGTGCCGATGGTCTCCGGGAAGTGGTAGCCGGTGTCGAGGAACACCACGTCCACGCCGGGCATGGCGCGCGAGGCGAGGTGGGCGACCACCGCGTCCTCCATGGACGAGGTCACGCAGAAACGCCTGCCGAAGGTCTCGGCCGCCCACTGGAGGATCTCCAGCGCGGAGGCGTCCTCCAGATCACGGCCGGCCTGCTCGGCGAGCGCCTTCAGGTCCTCGGTCGCCTTCTCCTCCTGAATTGCGGTCATATGTCGTCTCCCCCTGCTTCGGAGTGCTGAAGGCCCCGGGCGAGCAGCCCGAGGAACTTCAGCTGAAAAGCCCGGTTGCACGCAGCGCATTCCCACGCGCCATGGCCCTGCTCGGACGGACGCAGGTCCTCGTCGCCGCAGTAGGGGCAGTAGAAGGGGGCGGCCCGCTCGCTCACGACAGTGCCTCCTCGGACGCGCGGGAGGCCCAGGCGGCGAACCGCTCGCCGTCCTCACGCTCGGCCTGGAACCGCTTGAGGACACGCTCGACGTAGTCGGGCAGCTCCTCGGACGTGACCTTCAGGCCGCGGACCTTGCGGCCGAACCCGGGCTCCAGGCCCAGCGCACCGCCGAGGTGCACCTGGTAGCCCTCGACCTGCTCGCCCTGGTCGTTGAGGACGAGCTGGCCCTTGAGACCGATGTCCGCCACCTGGATACGGGCGCAGGCGTTCGGGCAGCCGTTGATGTTGATGGTGATGGGCTCGTCGAACTCCGGGATGCGGCGCTCCAGTTCGTCGATCAGGGACGAACCGCGCTGCTTGGTCTCGACGATGGCCAGCTTGCAGTACTCGATACCGGTGCAGGCCATGGTGCCGCGCCGGAAGGGGGACGGCTTGGCCGTCAGGTCCAGCGCCTCCAGGGCCTCGACCAGCGGCTCGACCTGAGCCTCCTCGACGTCGAGCACGATCATCTTCTGCTCCACGGTCGTCCGCACCCGGCCCGAGCCATGGGCCTCGGCGGCCTCGGCGATCTTCGTGAGGGTGGCGCCGTCGACGCGGCCGACGCGCGGGGCGAAACCGACGTAGTAGCGGCCGTCCTTCTGCCTGTGCACTCCGACGTGGTCACGCCAGCGGCCCGAGGGCTCGGCGGGCGCGGGACCGTCGACCAGCTTGCGCTTCAGGTAGTCGTCCTCCAGGACCTGGCGGAACTTCTCCGGGCCCCAGTCGGCGACCAGGAACTTCAGACGGGCGCGGGTGCGCAGCCGCCGGTAGCCCCAGTCGCGGAAGATGCCGACCACACCGGCCCACACCTCCGGGACCTCCTCCAGCGGCACCCAGGCGCCGAGCCGGACGCCCAGCTTGGGGTTGGTGGACAGGCCGCCGCCGACCCACAGGTCGAAGCCGGGGCCGTGCTCGGGGTGCTCGACACCGACGAACGCGATGTCGTTGATCTCGTGGACCACGTCCAGCAGCGGGGAGCCGGAGATCGCCGTCTTGAACTTGCGCGGCAGGTTGGAGAACTCCTTGCTGCCGATGTACCGCTCGTGGATCTCGTCGATCGCCCAGGTGCCGTCGATGATCTCGTCCTCGGCGATGCCGGCGACGGGTGAGCCGATGATCACGCGCGGAGTGTCACCGCAGGCCTCGGTCGTGGACAGCCCGACCGCCTCCAGGCGGTTCCAGATCTCCGGGACGTCCTCGATGCGGATCCAGTGCAGCTGGATGTTCTGCCGGTCGGTGATGTCCGCGCTGCCGCGCGCGAACTCCTGCGAGATCTCGCCGATCACGCGCAGCTGCTGGGTGGTGAGGCGTCCGCCGTCGATCCGCACCCGCAGCATGAAGTACTTGTCGTCCAGCTCCTCCGGCTCCAGGATGGCGGTCTTGCCGCCGTCGATCCCGGGCTTGCGCTGGGTGTACAGGCCCCACCAGCGCATACGTCCGCGCAGGTCGTTGGGGTCGATGGAGTCGAAGCCGCGCTTGGAGTAGATCGTCTCAATGCGTGTCCGCACATTGAGACCGTCGTCGTCCTTCTTGAACTGCTCGTTGCCGTTCAGCGGGGTGTGGTGTCCCGCGGCCCACTGACCCTCGCCGCGGTGACGGCTCACCTTGCGGCGGGGCGTTGCGGCAGCAGGGTTCTGCGGGGTGGCGGCCATGGTTCTACGTCCTTCGGGACAGGCGGAAAGCGGCTCTTACCTGCGCGTACGGGCGCATGGGCATACGTGCGCGTCTTTGCGCAGGTGGAGAGGGAATGTCAGGAGGTGTCGGGCTTCGCTGGAGCTGTCAGCTCGCCGGACAGATGGCGCTGGACATGCGGCCGAGGTCGACGTGCCGCCGACTCACCAAGGCAATTCCAGTTCCAGACATGACGGAAGCGTGTCATGGCAATCTGGACACAGTCCAGCTTCGTCCAAGATGCGGACATCCTTGTCCCGAAATGTGGGACAAGGGTGTCGTCGATCACATTGGCTGCGGCCGGTCTTGTCCGTGCAGGTCAGGCGCGGTATGCCTCAGGCCACGGGCCCGGCGCGGCCACCTCCGCCTGCTCCTCGACCTTGGTGTCGAAGAGCCTGAAGCCCCGGCGCAGATAGTTGTCCATGGCGTGCTCCCCGTCCAGGCTGCACGTATGCAGCCAGACCCGCTTCGTCTGCGCCAGTCCGGGCCAGCGCTCCGCGAGGTCCCAGGCGCGGGCGGCGCCGTACGACAGCAGGTGCCCGCCGATCCGCCGCCCCCGGAAGGCCGGCACCAGACCGAAGTAGACGATCTCCACGACCCCGTCGTCCTGCGGGTCCAGTTCGACGTATCCCGCCGGCGTTCCCCGGTCGTACGCAACCCATGTCTCCACACCCGGCCGGTCCAGGTGCTCCTGCCACCGCGCATACGTCCAGCCCAGCCGGTCGATCCAGCGGATGTCGCCGCCGACGGACGCGTACAGGAACCGGCTGAACTCGGGCGAGGGCACCTCGGAACGAACGATCCGCACGTCCCCTTCCGGCGCGGCGGCCGGAAGCAGATCGGTCGGCGCGGTCTGCTCCAGGGACCAGGTGGTCACGGGAATGTTGGTCATGCCGGTCAGGGAATCATCCGGCCCACAGATCTGTCGATCGCGACCAGCCGCGACGCGGCCGCAGACGAACGACAACCCGGCCCGACTAGCCCAGGGCCCCATCGATCGACCTCAGCGGCAACGCATACAACATCCGCCCGGCCTGCGACCACACCTCACCGGTCTCCTCCCAATAGGAGAGGGACCCGGAGGGTCCGGTCCAGCAGCGGTTCGTCCCGTCCGAGCCGCACCGCGTGGCCTTCGCGTCGCGCGCGTTCTGCCGCCACAGGGTGCCGTGGCCGTCCGCGGTGTCCGCCGCGCGGGCCAGGTACCACTGTGACCCGTACGACAGGACCCCGCCGACGCCGGCCGTCTTCGTCTCGTACGCCTCGGTCGCGGTCGCGCGTCCCGCGGCGTCGGTGGCCAGCAGGCCGGCGCGGATCGGGTCGCTGCTGAACGCGTAACGCCACAGCCGGGTGTGCCGGCCGCTGTCCGCGGGGACCCACTCGCTCGCCACGAGGCTGTCGGGGGCGGTGCTGCGGTCGAGCGAGATCGCCGCCGGGCGGGCGGCGCTCCCACCGGTGAGCCGGTACGAGCCGACGGCCGGCAGGACGTACCGCGCGCCGTACGCCGCCCAGCCGCCGCGCACCCTGCCGACCGCGCCGCTGTCGACGGTGGCCCGCTGGATGCGGTGCATGTCGTACACGTACAGGCCGTCGGCGGCGGTCACCAGGAGCTTGCCCTGGTACCAGACCATGCCGGAGACGGGGGAGGTGAGCCCGCGGTAGTCGCGGCCGCCGTCGACGGGGACGGCGAGGGTCGCCCAGGCGTAGGTGAGGCGGTCGGGGTCGCTCGCGTCGACGAAGGCGACCCGGGCGAGGCCCGGCTTCGCCGACCTGCCCGCCTGGTGGGTCCAGCCGGAGAGGATCACGCGGTGCTCGCCCCAGTGGCCGTCGTCGTCCGCGTCCCCGGAGGTGGTGACCGCGCCGGCCCGCCAGCCGCGGGTGTCGGCGGCGTCCCAGCAGTACGCGCGGGTGGCCGCGGGCGCCACGGGCAGCGCCGTGCGCTCGCCGGTCGTACAGTCGGCGGCGCCGAGCAGGGAGTGGTCGGCGTCGTCGAGGACGGTGCTCACGCCGACGGGCCTGCCCATGGCGGCGGCGAGCCGGTCGAGGGTGCTGCGCGGAACCAGCCGCTCCTGGAGCCGCAGCCCGGTCGTCCGCTCGGAAGCGGCGAGCGCCTTCAGGGCTCCGGGCCGGTCACCGACCGTGGCCTGCGAGGCGCTGATCATGGTGGCGGCGGCGGTGAGTGCGAGGGCGGTACCGGCGAGGAAGGCGCGCAGCGCGCGGCCCCGCTTCTGCCTGCGGTGTCGGCCACGTTGCTTCATACGTCCTCCCGAGGCGGGCCAACTGCGGCCATTGGTCCGTGTGTTGACCAAAGGAGCAGGTGGGGTGGCCCGTAGAGGGATGCTACGGCAGTCCGGGGCGGTAGGGCACGAAGACCGTGCAAATATGCGGAAGATACGGCCGTGTGGTCACTGAGGGGTATGTGTCGGACACGCTCAGGGCATGTCGGCCGGCTGCCGTGCGTTGGCCACCGCCGGTGCCGTCGACTGCGGCAGCAGATCGTGCGGGTCGGCCGGCAGGAGCAGCTCCACCTCCGCGTCCTCCGCGAAGCGGTACGGCCGGTGCTCCAGCAACCCGCCGAGATAGCGCCGTACTCGGGACATCTCGGCGCGCACCGTCACCGTACGGGCCGGGTCCCCGAACATCTCCTCGGCCAGGCCCGCCGCGCTGCTGCCGCCGCGGTGCAGGGCGAGCAGATACAGCAATTCGGCGTGCCGGGGGCTGAGTTCATGGCTCCAGGAGCCCGCGGACCCGGACACCGTGACCGACCAGCGGCGCGACTGCGTCAGGTCCAGCACGATCCGCGTGGCGCCGCGCGGCACCGGCTCGTCCGTGGCCCGGATCAGCCAGCCCTCGGCCAGCGGCTCCACCGAGCACAGCCCGAGCGGCGGCAGCCACCGACGGCCCGCTGTCAGCGACTTGGGCAGGACGATCCGGCCGGTGTACGGCATCCCGGTCACCGCCGCGGTCCAGCCGTCCCGGTCCACCGCCACGGCCCGGCCGCCCACCCGGGCCAGCACCGGCGCGGCCACCGCGCGCAGCCGCTCCAGCGAGGTCAGATGCAGCTCGCGCAGCCGGGCCTCGGCCAGCTTGGCCACCGAGTCCACCCAGGCGAGCGTGGCCGGGTGCATCGTCTCCAGCGGTCCGCTGACGTCCACGACACCGATCAGCCGGCCGTCGCGCGGGTCGGTGAGGGGCGCGCCGGTACAGGTCCAGGAGGTCTGCGAGCGCACGAAGTGCTCGGAGGCGAAGACCTGCACGGGCCGGCGCACCACCGCCGGGGTGCCGATGCCGTTCGTGCCGACGACGTCCTCCCGCCAGTCGGCGCCCAGTTCGAAGCCGAGCCCGTCCGCCTTGCGCAGCACGGCCGGGCTGCCCTCGCGCCACAGCACCCGGCCGTCCGCGTCGGCGACCACCATGATGTGGTGGGCGACGTCCGCGACCGACAGCAGCCCTTCCCGCAGCACCGGCAGGACGTGCCGCAGCGTCGTGCTCTCCCGGCGCCGCCGCACCTCGTCGGAGGGCAGCAGCCCGGAGCGCTGGTCGCGTTCGGGGTCGATGCCACTGCGCAGCATGCGCCCCCAGGACTGCTCGATCACCGGGCGCGGCGCGACGGCGGTGCGCTGCCCGGAGAGCCTGGCGGCGCGGACCTCGCTGAGTACCCGCGCCGCGCGTGCCGTGTCGACCACGGCGAGCTGCGCAACGTCCGTCGGCGGGTGCACCACGGGGCCTCCCGGAACAAGGGCTCGGGACAACCGGTTTCCCGTTGCGATTCGGCCACGGAGCCGGAGTCGTCCGTACTGTCCGTCCATAGTGCCGTCCGTTCCCGGCGGACGGGCCCAGTCCAGCCGCAGACAGCAACAAGTTGCAACCCCTTGCAACCCTGGTGGACCGGCTCCTGCTTGATTGAATATTGAGCAACGCCGTCCCGAGCGGCGTTCGTGGCCTCGAACGGGCCTGGTTGGGCGGGGGTGGTGCCGTGTCGGCGCAGCACCACCCCCGTACGACATGAGCCCAGGTCAGGACACCGGTCGGGCCCGCTCGACCACCGACGCCAGGTCCAGCGTGTGGGGCAGCGTGCCGAAGGCCGCGCCCGCGTCGCCGCCCAGCCGTGCGGCGCAGAAGGCATCGGCGATCTCCGGCGGGGCGAACCGGACGAGCAGCGAACCCTGGAGCACCAGCGCGAGCCGCTCCGTCAGCCGCCGGGCCCGACCCTCGATCCCGTCCAGGTCGGCCAGCTCGGTCAGCAGGTCCTTGATCGCGCCGTCCAGGCGGTGGTCGGCGCCGCGGGCCCTGCCGACCTCCTGGAGGTAGGCGTTGAGGGCCTGCGGCTCGCGCCGCAGGGCGCGCAGCACGTCCAGCGCCTGCACATTGCCCGCGCCCTCCCAGATCGAGTTGAGCGGCGACTCGCGCACCAGCCGGGGCAGCCCCGACTCCTCGACGTACCCGTTGCCGCCCAGGCACTCGGCGGCCTCGACCGCGACCGGCGCACAGCGCTTGGTCACCCAGTACTTGGCGGCCGGCACGGCGATCCGCAGCAGCGCGCGCTCCTGCTCGCTTCCGTCGTCGTAGGCGGCGGCGAGACGCAGCGCGAGCGTGGTCGCCGCCTCCGACTCCAGCGCGAGGTCGGCCAGGACGTTGCGCATCAGCGGCTTGTCGACCAGCTTCGCGCCGAACGCCTCCCGGTAGGTGCAGTGGTGCACGGCCTGCGCGACCGCCTGCCGCATCAGACCCGCCGAGCCCAGCACGCAGTCCAGCCGGGTCGCCGCCACCATGTCGATGATGGTCCGCACCCCGCGCCCCTCCTCGCCGACCCGGCGGGCCCAGGTGCCGTCGAACTCGACCTCGGCGGAGGCGTTGGAGCGGTTGCCGAGCTTGTCCTTGAGCCGCTGGATCAGAAAGACGTTGCGGGAGCCGTCCTCCAGGACGCGGGGCACGAGGAAGCAGGTGAGCCCTTCCGGAGCCTGGGCGAGCACCAGAAATCCGTCGGACATCGGGGCCGAGCAGAACCACTTGTGCCCGGTGAGCTCGTATGTTCCCTCCTCGGTGAGGGGCCGTGCAGTCGTCGTATTGGCGCGTACGTCACTGCCGCCCTGCTTCTCCGTCATGCCCATCCCGAACAGCGCCCCGGCCTTGAGGCGGGCGGGCCGCAGCTCCCGGTCGTAGACCATGGACGTGAGCCGCGGCTCCCACTCGGCGGCCAGGGCCGGGTCGGTGCGCAGGGCGGGGACGGCCGCGTGGGTCATCGACAGGGGGCAGAGGTTCCCGGCCTCGACCTGCGTCCACACCAGGAACGCGGCGGCTCTGCGGACATGGCCGCCGGGCCGGACCCAGGCCGCCGTCAGCCCCGCCGCGACACCCTTGCCGAGCAGGCGGTGCCACGCGGGGTGGAAGTCGACCTCGTCGATACGGTGGCCGTGGCGGTCGTGGGTGCGCAGCCGGGGCGGGTTCTCGTTGGCCTGGACCGCCCACTCCTGAAGCTGCGCCGAACCGGAGGCCCGGCCGAGGGCGGTCAGGTCGCCGCGCGCCTCGTCGAGCAGCTCGGGGTCCAGGTGCCGTTCGACGGCCGCGGTGAGGGCACGGTCGGCGCCGAAGAGGTCGTAGTCGGTCAGGGGCGGGGGCTGGTTGGTCACGGTGTGCGTGGTGCCTGCCATGCGGCGAAAGTACCCCGGGGCGGGGCGGCGGTCACGCACGGTCCTCGACCGCGGGCCGGTCGCTACTCGCCCCCGCCGCCCCTACCCGTCCCGTCCCCAGGGGCTCTGCCCCTTCGACCCCGGCGGGGACTGCGTACCGTGCACTGCCGTACCCCCGCTCTTCGAACGCCGGAGGGGCTGATGTTCGCGGGGCGGGGACTCTCTTTCAGTGCCCCGGGGCCACCCGCCTGGGCTGGCCCCGGGGCGGGATTCCGGCGCGGGTCGGCTTCTTTCAGCCCGTCCGGCGTCTGAGGACGAGGCCGTTCAGGCCGATCGGGGGTCCAGGGGGGCGGAGCCCCCTGGCGGGGGCGAAGGGGCGGAGCCCCTGGGACGGGACGGGCAGGGGCGGCGGGGGCGCTGGAGATTCAGGCCGGCCGGGCCATCGCCGCCGGTGCCGGATCCGGCGCGTCCGCCGGCCGGCCCTCCCGGCACACCGTGCGCCGGGGCCCGGGGGATGAGTGCACTCGGCCGCGGCGGATACCGTTAGGACGTGCAGTCAGCAAGTGAATCGCCGCAGAGCCCCTCCGGGCGTCTCCACCGGGCACGTGCCCTCTATCGGAACGTCTCGAAGCGCAGGACTGCCTGGCTGCTGCTCAAGGACACCGTCAACTCGTGCATGGAGTACCGCATCCTGGGCCTCGCGGCCGAGGCCGCGTTCTTCACGCTGCTGTCCGTGCCGCCCCTGCTGCTGAGCCTGATCGGCCTGCTCGGCTACGTCGACGACTGGACCGGCGCGCACTCCATCGCGAGCCTGGAGAACAACATCCTGGAGGCGTCCCGCACCGTCCTGTCCGACAAGGGCGTCTCGGAGATCGCGCAGCCGATCCTGCACGACGTCATGAAGGGCGGCCGGCCCGACGTCATCTCCATCGGCTTCCTGTTCGCCCTGTGGTCGGGCTCCCGCGCGGTGAACGTCTTCATCGACACGATCACCGTGATGTACGGCCTCGACGGTGTCCGCGGCATCGTCAAGACCCGCTTGCTGTCCTTCGCGCTGTTCATCGTGGCCCTGCTGATCGGCTCGGTCGCGCTGCCGCTGATGGTGGCCGGGCCGGACGCGGTGGTGAACGTCGTGCCGTGGTCGACGACCGTCGTACAGGTCCTGTACTGGCCTGTCGTCATCGTCCTGTCGATCGCGTTCCTGACCACGCTGTACCACGTGTCCGTGCCCGTCCGCTCCCCGTGGATCGAGGACGTGCCCGGCGCCCTGGTCGCCCTCGCGATGTGGGTGCTCGGCAGCTTCCTGCTGCGCATCTACCTGACCAGCACGGTCGAGGGCCCCACCATCTACGGCTCGCTCGCCGCGCCCGTCGCCGTACTGCTGTGGATCGGTGTGTCCGCGTTCGCCGTCCTGGTCGGGGCCGCGGTCAACGCCGCGATCGACCGGGTCTGGCCGGCCGCCGCGACCGCCGCCGCCCGTGCCGCGAACGAGCGGCTGCGCGAGGTGCAGCTGGCCGAACACGTGGCCCGCGCGGCCGCCGGCCACGAAACCGACCCGGCCGATCCGGACATGCCCTCCGAGTTCCCGGAACGCTGGTCCCGCTTCCTGCCGCCGGAGGACGTGACGTCCCGCCTGCGAACGCATGTGAAGAGCACCCACCCGCACCACAAACCGGACGGTTCCTGAAGCGCCCGAAAGGGCCGCGGACCGCACCCCAAGGGCGCTCCCCGCCAAACCTTCCAAGCCCCCGCCGCGGCCTCCCTCACGCATTCCCCGAAGTCCCGGGGCGCCGGCCCCCACACCTGCCGGACCCCGTCCGTGAGATACGCGTTGCGCCCATCAAGCAGCCCCTCGAACACCCCCACCAGGAATTCCCCCTCCTCGGCCGGCACGCCGAACCCGGTCAGCGCCTCGCCGTAAGCCCGCGCAGGCACCGGCGTACAGGAAACCGTCGTACCGATCGCCGCGGAGATCTCCCCGACCGCCTCACGGAAGGACAGCAGCCGCGGCCCGGTCAACTCCATCGTCCGCCCGGCATACCGCTCCCCGGCCGTCAACGCGACAGCGACCACGTCGGCGATGTCCCGCACATCGACGAACGGCTCCCGCACCTCACCGGCCGGAAACGCCAGCTCCCCCTGCGTAACTCCTCCACCAGCGGCCCCTCGCTGAAGTGCTGCGCGAACCACGCGGCCCGTACCACCGTCCAGTCCGCACCCGAAGCCTTCAGCGCCTCCTCGGTCGCCAGGGCCTGCGCTCGCCGCGCGCCGACAGCAGCACCAGCCGCCGCCCCCGGAGCCCGACCACCTCCCGGGCGAGTGCCCCGACGCTCTCGGCCGCCGCGGGGGCGCCGACGTCGGACGGGTGCACCAGGTACGCCGCGTCGGCGCCCCGCAGGGTCTTCGCCCAGGTCGTCGGGTCCTCCCAGTGGAAACCGTGGGCGCGGGAGGCGGCCCGCACCGCGAGCCCCGCCGCCCGCGCCGCCTGTGCCACGCGGCTCCCGGTGCGCCCCGAGGCATTGGTCACCACGACTGTCGTGTTCCGCGTGTTCGCTGCGTTCTCAGCCATGCCTCCAGTCAAGGGCCGTACGCCCCAAGACCCCATCGCCGAACGGCTCATTCCCCTGTGCGGACGTCTACGCTCAGGGCATGGACCCCCTTGCAGGTCTCCTCGACGGGCCCCGCGCGCGGGGCGCCTTCATGATCCGGGCGTGTTTCGAACCGCCCTGGTGCGTACGGATCGAGGACCGCGCCCCGCTCAGCGTCATGCTGATGGTCCGCGGCGAGGCGTGGATCACGCCGGACGCGGGCGAGCGAAGCGAGATGGGGGTCCCCCCGGCCGAAGGCTGGGGGAGGGTGCTGCTGCGGCCCGGCGATCTCGCCATCGCGCGCGGCCCGGACCCGTACACCTGTGCCGACGACCCCGAGACCGAACCGCAGGCGCTGATCCTGCCGGGTGCCGAGTGCCGCTACCCCGACGGGCGTTCCCTCAACGGTGTCATGGACCTCGGCGTGCGCACCTGGGGCGACCGGCTCGACGGGTCGGCCGTGATGCTGATCGGCACCTATCTCTGGCACGGCGAGGTCGGCGGGCGCCTGCTGGACGCACTCCCGCCGCTGCTGTCCCTCACGCCCGAGGTGTGGGACTGCCCGCTCACCCCGCTCCTCATGGAGGAGATCGTGCGGGACGAGCCGGGCCAGGAGGTCGTCCTGGACCGCCTCCTCGACCTGCTGGTCATCGCGGCGCTCAGGGCCTGGTTCGCCCGCCCGGAGGCGGCGGCACCGGCCTGGTACCGGGCGCTGGCGGACCCCGTAGTGGGGCGGGTCGTGCGCCTGCTCCACGACGATCCGGCCCACCCCTGGACGGTGGCCTCGCTCGCGGCCAAGGCGGGAGTCTCCCGGGCCGCCCTGGCCCGCCGCTTCACCGGCCTCGTGGGCGAGGCCCCGATGACGTACCTGACCGGCCGGCGCCTGGCCCTGGCCGCCGACCGGCTGCGCGACACCGACGACACCCTGGAGGCCATCGCCCGCCAGGTCGGCTACGGCAGCGCCTTCGCACTGTCCAGCGCCTTCAAGCGGGTGTACGGCGTGAGCCCGCAGGAGCATCGGATGCGGACGGCGTAGCGTTCCGTGCGTGTGCGCGGAGGGGTGTCCCGGCTGACCGGGGTGGTCGGGTGGGCGCCGGACGCGTGCTGGGGGCGATCGCCCGGCTGGCGGCCAGGGCAGCGCGCTTCAAGCGGGTGTACGGCGTGAGCCCGCAGGACGTTCGGACGCGGACGGCGTAGCGTTCCGTGCGTGTGCACGGAGGGGTGTCCCGGCTGACCGGGGTGGTCGGGTGGGCGCCGGACGCGTGCTGGGGGCGATCGCCCGGCTAGCGGCCAGGGCAGCGCGCTTCAAGCGGGCGTACGGCGTGAGCCCGCAGGACGTTCGGACGCGGACGGCGTAGCCTTCCGTGCGTGTACACGGAGAGGGCGTCCCGGCTGACCGGGGCCGTCGTGTGGACGAACACCCCGTCCGAGGCGGGAGCCGGCCGCGTGCTGCCCGACGGCTGCATGGACCTGCTGTGGCACCGGGGCCGGCTGCTGGTCGCGGGGCCCGACACGCATGCGTACGTCACCGCGGGCGAGCCCGGAGTGTGGGTGGGCGTCCGCTTCTCCCCCGGCACCGCGCCCGCCCTGCTGGGCGTGCCCGCGCACGAGCTGCGCGACCGACGCGTGGCGCTCAGCGAACTGCGGCCGACCGCGGAGGTCCGCCGCCTCACCGCCCGCGTGAACGCCGCCGCCGAACCGGCAAGCGGCCTGGAGGAACTCGCGCTGCGCCTGGCCGCCGACACCGAACCCCCCGACCCGCTGCTACGGCACCTCGTGACCGCCCTCGGCGAGGGCCGCCCGGTCGCGGCCACCGCCGACGAACTCGGCCTGGGCGCCCGCCAGTTGCACCGGCGTTCCCTGGCGGCCTTCGGCTACGGCCCCAAGATGCTGGCCCGGGTGCTGCGGCTGCAGCGGGCTCTGGGGCTGGCCCGGGAAGGGGTGCCGTTCGCGGAGACGGCCGCCCGGGCCGGGTTCGCCGACCAGGCGCATCTGGCCCGCGACGTGAAGGAGCTGGCGGGGCTGCGGCTCGGGCAGCTACTCGGCCGCGGGTAGCTGCGCGAACAGGTCGACGCCGTTGCCGTCCGGGTCGTGCACCACCGCGTACCGCATGCCCCAGAAGGCGTCCCACGGCTTGAGTTCGCCGTGGTAACCGGCGCCCACGAGGTCCTCGTACACGGAGTCGACCTCGGCGGGCGACCCGCACCTAAAGGCGAGCGAGACCCGGCCGCCGCCGGCCGGTGGCTGATACGCGGGGTGGAAGGAACGGACGGTCTCCTCGGGATCCAGGGCGAGCGTCAGCCCGCCGGGCAGTTCGGCCTCGACGTGCGGCTGGTCCTCGGAGCCCTCGGGGAAGACGAGCCCGAGGCGACGGTAGAAGGCGAGCGCGGCGGCCATGTCGGAGACGACCAGGCCGACCACGGCGAATCGTGGAGTCATGCCGTCACCGTAGGCAGCACCCCGGCGGCCGGTCTTGAAGGAATCGGAACCCTCAGCCGAAGGTCACCGGCCCGCGAGGCGTGTCCACCGTGAACGAGAGACCCACCGGCCCCTCGGTCACGACCAGCTCGGCCCCGACGGCGGACAGCAGCGGGCGTATCTCGCCCGGGTCCGGGGCGGTGGCCGACAGCCGGAGCAGGGGAGTGGCGGGCAGAGCCCCCGATGTCGGGTGCGCCGAGGACCCCCAGTCGATCAGGAAGGGGACGAGACCGGACGGATGCGCGGTGTCGCCATCGGTCAGGCGCCATTCCAACAGCGTCCCGTCCGGCCGACGGCGGCTCATCGGGCGCACCGGACCGGGGTCGTATCCCCGCGCCCGCGCCGCCGCGACCGCCGCGTCCAGGTCGGGCGGGCTGATCGCCCAGGTCACCGTCCGCGCGGAGGCCAGCTGGTCGACGTCGAACGGGCGGGGGCCCTCCGGTCCGGCCTGCTCCGGATCGGGCCCGATGATCTCCAGATAGCTGGAACCGCCCAGTGCGACCAGGTAATTGCGGGTACCGAACCCCACATGCGCACCACCGGGTGCAGGCGTCACACCGGTGAGTCGAGCGAAGTCGGCCACGGTCGCGGCGAGTTCGGGGGTCGCGAGGACCAGGTGGTCCAGATGCACGGGAATGGCGTTCATCCCGGCCGAGGCTACGCAGAGGGCCACCACAAGGGAACACCTGTGCGGCAGCGGCTTTCAGGGCGCGTGGGGCTGCATCGATATGCGGCTCCGCCGCGTGGGTCGCGACCGGCCACGACGAGGCCGCGGACAACCGACGACGCACGGTGACGCTACCGCCGGGGGCGCGCCGTACTGGAACGCTCCACCAGTCGCGTCGACAACTCCGTACGCGTCCCCTCCAGGCGATCCCCCGCCATCATCCGCACAAGCAAGCGCAACGCCGCCCCCGCCATCTCGGCCAGCGGCTGCCGGATCGTCGTCAGCGCGGGAGCGACCCACCGCGACTCGGGCAGGTCGTCGAAGCCCACCACGCTCATGTCGTCCGGCACCCGCAACCCCCGTGCGGCCAGGGCCTGGTAGACCCCCAGGGCCATGTGGTCGGAGCAGACGAACACCGCCGTCGGCGGCTCGGGCAGGTCCAGGAGGTCCAGCATGCGCCGATGCGCGACGCTCTCGTCGAAGCCGGCGTGCCGGACGTACTCCGGCCGATGCCGCACCCCCGCCGACGCGAGCGCCGAGCGGTACCCGGCGACCCGGGCGCTGCTGCACATCTTGCGCTGGTGGCCGGCGATGACGGCGATGCGTTCGTGGCCGAGGGAGAGCAGGTGCTCGGTCGCGGCGACCCCGCCCTGCCGGTTCGCCGCGCCCACCGACACCACGCCCGGCGGCGGTTCGAGGACCGGGTCGATCAGGACGTACGGGATGCGGTGGGTGTCCAGCCAAGCGTACTGCGAGGGCGTCAGCTCGGCCAGGTTGAACAGCACTCCGGACGAACCGCGTGCGATGAGCTTGTCCAGCCAGCCGCGCTCCGGGCGTCCGCCACGGGTGCGGGTGAGTCCTGCCGAGACGACCACCTCGAGACCCACCTCGTGCGCCGCCGCCTCCGCACCGTGCAGCACCGCCCCCGACCAGGAACTGTCCAGCGAGTGCACGACCAGGTCGACCAGCCCCGGCACCTTCGCCGCGTCGAACCGGGGTCTGCGGACGTAGCCGAGCCGGTCCAGGGCCTCGGTGACGCGGCGACGCGTCTCCGGGGCCACGTCCTCCCGGCCGTTGACCACCTTGGACGCGGTCGGCACGGAGACCCCCGCCTCGCGGGCCACGACCGCCAGCGTCGGCCCGGCCGCCACGCTCGCACTCCCCGTGCGGACCATCGGGAACCACCTCTCCGGCCCGCCCGAGGGCCATGAAGAGCTTCGACCAGCGCGGATACAGTAAGCGCTTCCTACACTAGGTTCACCCGATCACGTCGGGAAGGGGCCGGACTTCTCAGGTCCACGCGGTTTCAGACTTTCGAAACTTCGAACGCGGCGGGGGGAGGAGGAGGTGACCACGGCTCCACCAGCGGCGGCGGGGACCGGCTCGGCTTCGGCACCCTGATGTACGCCAGGTAGCCGGTGAATCGCGCTCTGCACCGGAATACCGGAGCGATCTGTGGTGCTCTGTTGTTACCGGTGCAGTGGCGCGGTGAGGAGGCTGATGGTCGTATGACGACAGCAGTCCAGGCAGACCCGGTGGTGAACACACCGTACGGGGCCGTACGAGGCCGGTACGAGCACGGCATCGCGGTGTTCCGGGGCATCCCGTACGCCGCACCCCCCTTCGGCCCCCGCAGGTTCCGGCCGCCCGTGCCGCCCGAACCCTGGGACGGAGTGCGCGACGCCGGCGCGTTCGGGCCGACGCCGCCGAAGCCGCCGTACTCCGAGGCCTTCGAGAAGTACCTGTCCGACCCGGTCGTCCCCGGTGACGACTGCCTCAATCTGAACGTGTGGACGCCGGAGCCGGGCCCCGGGGCCCGGCTCCCCGTTCTCGTGTGGCTGCACGGCGGCGCCCTGACCAGGGGATCCTCCGCGGTGCCCGTCTACGACGGACGGAACTTCGCCCGGGACGGCGTCGTCCTGGTCTCGATCAACTACCGGCTGGGCGTCGAGGGCTACGGACTGTTCCCGGACGCCCCCGCCAACCCCGGTCTGCGCGACCAGCTCGCCGCCCTCCAGTGGGTGCACGAGTCGATCGGGGCCTTCGGCGGAGACCCCGACCGGATCACCGTCGCCGGGCAGTCCGCGGGGGCGATCAGCATCGGCGCCCTGCTGGCCGCCCCGCAGGCGCAGGGGCTGGTACGGCGGGCGGTCCTGCAGAGCGGGCCGCCCGAGGCGTTCGAACGGGACAAGGTACGGCGCATGGTGCGCCGCATGGCCACCCGCCTGAAGATCCCCGCCACCGCCGCGGCCTTCGCCGAGGTCGACCGCGACCTGCTCCTGCGCACCCAGGCCGACGTGGGCAAACTCAGCAGCCCGGTGCTCGGCGGCCCCTCCTTCGGGATCGTCGTCGACGGCGACCTGGTGCCGCGCGATCCGCTGGAGGCGCTCGTCGAGGGTGACGCGGCGCGGGGCGTCGACCTGATGATGGGCTGGACCAGCGACGAGTACCGGCTCTGGCTCGTCCCCGGCGGCCTCCTGGAACGCGTCGATCACCTGGGCGCGGTCGCCCTCGCCGGAGCCATGGCCCGCTGCCACTGCAACACCGAGGTGCCCCGCGGCTACCGCACCCTGCACCCCGAGGCCGGCACCGCCGAGATCGTCGGCCAGATGGTCACCGACCATCTGCTGCGCCTCCCGCTGCACCGCCTGGCCGACGCCCGCCCCGGCACCTCGTACGTGTACGAGTTCGGCTGGCCCTCCAGCCTCCCCGACCTCGGTGCCTGCCACGCCCTGGAGCTCGGGTTCGTCTTCGACACCGGCGATGTCCCGGAATCGCGCAAACTGGCAGGTGAGGGCGCGCCCCAGGAACTGGCCGACGCCATGCACGCGGCGTGGGTGCGGTTCGCGGCCGACGGGAAACCCGGCTGGGAGCCCTGGGACGCCACGCATCCGGTGCGGATCTTCGACGCGGGCGAGCCCCGCACGGTCCACGGGCCGCGGGACGCCGAGATCGCCCTGTGGACGGCCGACGCGCTCAGGACCCCGCCGTCGATGCCCGCAGCGGTCCCGGTCGACGGTACGCCCATGCGCGGCACGGAACTGCGGTCCGTCGTGCGCCGGCTGCGGCTGCCCGGCTCGGTCCGCAGGCAGTGACCATGGGGGCGGCTACCGCCGGACTGCCGCCACCGAGTCCGTCCAGGCCCGCCTCGTGCAGCGCAGTCCTGGCTCTTCCTGGTCATCGGCAACCGGTTCCCGGGGGCCGGGGCCGGCGTCCCGAAAGGGGCGCGGGGAACGGCGCGAACAACCACAGACAAGCGGCAGCCGCGACACACAGAACCCCCACGGCGAGAAGGCGAACGCTTCAGCGACCCAGCGCCCCGGCAATCCCCGCGATGGCCTCCGGCCCCACCCGGCAGCAACCACCGATCAGCCGCGCCCCGGCGCCCCGCCACCCGGACACCTGCTCGGCGGCGAAGGAAGACCGCCCCGCCCAGGTGCGACCCTCCGCATCCCAGGCCTCCCCACTGTTGGGGTAGACGACGACCGGTTTGCCAGTGACCCGGACGGCAGTCCGCACCGCACCGTCGACATCCTCCGGCGCACAGCAATTGACGCCGACAGCGATCACTTCGTCCACGTCGGCGGCAAGCCCGAAGGCCTCCTCCAGCGACTGCCCCGCACGGGTGCGATCACCGTCCACCGTGTACGAAAGCCAGGCGGGGACGCCAAGTCCACGCACCGCCCGCAGCAACGCCCCCGCCTCGTCGGAATCCGGCACCGTCTCCAGCGCCAGCACGTCGGGACGGGCGGCGGCCAGCACCTCCAGCCGGGGCCGGTGGAAGCGCTCCAGTTCGTCGACGCTCAGCCCGTACCGCCCCCGGTACTCGGAGCCGTCCGCGAGCATCGCCCCGTACGGGCCGACGGACGCGGCCACCCAGAGCGGCCGCGTGACCCCCTCGGCCTGCGCCTGCCGTGCCGCCTCACGCGCCAACTCCACGCTCAGGGAAAGCAGTTCGGCCGCCTTCTCGCGCCCGATCCCGCGCTTCGCGAACCCCTCGAACGTGGCCTGGTAGCTCGACGTGATCGCCACGTCCGCACCCGCCTCGTAGTACGCGAGGTGCGCCTCCGTGATCGCCTCGGGCCGCTCGGCGAGCAGCCGCGCCGACCACAGCTCGTCGCTCAGGTCGTGCCCGGCGGACTCCAGCTGGTTGGACATGCCGCCGTCGAGCACGACGGTTCCGGTGGCGAGGGCCTCGGCTAGGGAGGACGGGGTGTCGCTGGTCATGGGAAGACGCTAACCGAAGGGGCCGGTGACGACCGTTCATGTCCATCACGTGAACAGGTTGCCCAGCATGTGGGAGGACCCGCGCGACGCGGTCGGCCCGTGCGCCGGGTTCGTGTCGGCCTGGTCGTACTGGACGATGTGCTGGCTCAGCATCGCCGCGCTCGCCGCCGCGGTCGTCGCATACGTCGACGTCCTCGTCCCCCTGCACGGCAACCACGCCCCCGAAGCGGTCGTGGCCCTCGCCGCGCTGCGGCTGCCCGCGGCCGCGAACTTCGCCGGGACCCGCTGGGTCGGCGCGGTCCAGGCGGTGTCGACGGCAATTTCGGCCCGTTCAACCCCTCGGGCGACAGCACGCCCGGCGCGCTCGCCGCCGCCCTGCTGCTCTACAGCTTCCTCGGCGTCGAGTCGGCCGCAGGCCACGCGGGCGAGGTCGAGAACCCGGAGCGCCCCGTGGGCCGGGCGAGCCTCCTCCGCACCCTGGGCTCCGCCCTCGTCCCCCTCCTCGGCACGGTCGCCGTCTTCGGTCTCGTCCCGCACGACCGGCTGGTGACTTCGGGCGCCCCCTTCGCCGACGTCGTGAACGCGATCACCGGCTGCCTCAACGGCTGGATCCTGAGGGCCGCGCAGATGCCGTACGCCGCCGCCCGCGACGGCCTCCTCCCGGCACCGATCCCCAGGGTCGGCAAGGGCGGGGTGCCCGGCTTCGGGGTCTGGGCCGTGGCCCTCCTCGGCACGCTCCTGATCGCCCTGAACTACACGGCGGGCCCGGACACCACCTTCCGCGTCCTCGTCCTGATCGCGACGTTCACCGGCTGCGTGCCCTACCTCCTGTCGGCCGCCGCGCAGTTGTACTGGCCGGCCCAGCGCACCCGCGAGCGCGTCCACGCTGTCCCGGTGAGCCGGTGAGCCGGTGAGCCGGTGAGCCGGTGAGGCGCCGGCTAACCGTGCGCCGCATGCCGTCCACCCCTCCGCCCGCCGCTGCGCCCGCGCATCACCGCCGGCACCACGAGCCCGACGAGCAGCCCCGCCGCCAGCACATACGGCCACCAACCGAGGCCGCTGTTCGCGGTGCCGCCCGCCGCCACGCCGGACGATGCCGTGTCCGGGTGGGTGGCGGTCGGGGAGTGGCTCCCGGTGGCCGCGGTCAGGGTGACGTCATTGCCGTCGCCGCCGTGGTAACTGATCCGGTACGTGGTGTCGGCGAGCTTCAGGCGTGTGCCTTCCTTGAGCCCCTTGAAGGCGCCGGTGGTCCTCGACCTCCCCGAGTGCTCGATGACGGTGATCGCGGGGGCCGGTTTCGTCCCGGCGGCCGACAGGTCGAGGTCTCCGGCCAGTCGGACCGATGATCCCGTCACCTTCAACGGCGCGGCGCCCAGGACCAGTTCGCCCTTCGCGCTCTGTGTGTAGCTCCCGGAGACCGTGACCCCGCCCGCCACGACACCGTCGTTGGTCACGGCCCCCTTCACGGTGCCCTTGCCGGTCAGGGTGGTGGCCACGCGCAGTCCGGACGGTCCGGGGTCGAGCCGCGAGCTCGTCGAGTCGAGTCTGATCGCCTTGCTGTGGACGAGGGTCGCGCCGGAGCGCAGTGCCAGGGTGCCCTTCCCGACCGTCGTCGTGCCGGTGTACGTCACCTGGCTTCCCGTCAGGGTGGCCGTGGCGGCCCCGGTCTGCGTCAGGGATCCGCTGCCGCTGATCCGGGACAGCGCCAGGGACTTGCCCGTGTTGTTCAGCACCAGCGAGCCGTTGTCGACCACCTTGTAGAGGTCACCCTTGGTGTAGAGCCCGCTGTCCCCTCCCGGCCTGCCGCTGCCCAGTCGCAGCACCGCGCCCTTCTCGACCGTCGTCGAGCCGTTGTAGTACTGGACGGCGGCGAAGGTCACGTCGTTGCCCTTCGTCCCCTTGATGACGATGTCCCCGGCGCCGGGCGCGGCCAGCGTGTCGTGGAACCTGCCGCCGCCGATGGGGGCGCCCAGCGTCACCGGCCCGTCGTAGTCGAACGTGAGCAGCGAACGGAAGCGCGCCGCGAGCAAGTTGATGTAAACGGTCTCTGCCGTGCCCGGCATGAAGATCTTGTGGGTCGTGCCGTCGCCCCACTGGACGTTCGCGCCCTTGATGTTGGTGCCGCGCTTGTTGACGTTCTTGTGCGCGGGTGTCCAGTTCAGGGACGGGTCGCTGAGTGAGGGGTCGGTGTCGCCGCCCTGGTTCGACCAGCTGTACTGGCCGGTCAGGATCACCTTGCTGCCGGGCCGGGACTGGACGTTGATGTCACTGCCGTACTCGCGCTGGTAGAAGTCCATGCCCATGGTGACGGTCTGACCGAGAGGCGTGTCCACGGTCCAGGTGCCCTGGTTGAGGACCTTGCGCACGTTCGGCAGCGATGTGGCGAACTCCGGCGCGCCGGCGCTCAGTTGCGTGCCGTTGTCGATCACCCCCGAGAAGGAGTGGGTGCCCGACAGGGCCCAGCTGCCCCACAGGAAGCGCGGCTGTGTGATCAGGCCCGAGCCGCTGATCGTGCCCAGGTTGTAGGCGCTCGTCAGCGACAGCCGCAGCGTGCCGTCGACCCGGATGTTGTCCTGGTTGAGCCGGAACGCCGGGGTGTTGTAGGGGAAGTGCCCGATCAGCCCGGTCGTCCCGCCGTCGCCGTACTGCAGGGTCGCGCCCCGCTCGACGGTGATGGCGGGCGGGTCGGCGTCGGCCGTGGTGACGTACGGGTGGTTGCCGCCCTGCGTCCGCACGACCTGCCGCTGACGGGACCTCGGGAGCGTGAAGTCGCTGTCCTTGGTGAGGACCAGCGTCCCGCCGCCGCGCACCGTGAGCGTGCCCTCGCCGCGGAACACCCCGTCGTACCTGGTCGTCCCGGACGGCACGGTGACCACGGCGTCGCCGGTGAGCGTCACGTCCCGGTCGGCGAGCACCTCGGCGGTGACGTCGCGGGTACCGGCGGCGGCTGCGGGAGGAGCGGTGGAGAGCAGGGCGGCGACGGCCGCGAGGGCTCCGGCGACGGCTGCTGTCTGGTGGGGGGTATGGCTGCGCACGTCAGAGGAGACGGCCGGGGAGGGCCGCCGATAACAGAAAAGCTGCCGTACGGCCGAAATGGAGAAAGCGCTGTCTGCCCGTCACGTCAGACCCGTTGACCTCCTCGTTCCGCACCCTTACCTTTTCGGCGTTCGTCATGACAGATGGTGTTCGCTACCTCGAACGTCCCCCCTGAGAGGCAGCCGCATGAGCCGCAACAACGACCTGCCCCAAGTAGCCAGCCGTCGCCTGATGCTGAAGGGAGCCGCCCTCGCCGCGGGCGCCCTGGCGGCCACCCCCACCGTGGCCACCGCCGCGCCGACAGCGAAGGCGGCCCCGTTCGTGAACCCCCTCGTCCGTCAGCGCGCCGACCCGTACATCCACCGCCACGCCGACGGCCACTACTACTTCACGGCCACCGTCCCCGAGTACGACCGCATCATCCTGCGCCGCTCCCGCACCCTGAACGGCCTTGCGACCGCCCCCGAGTCCGTCATCTGGACCAAGCACGCCACGGGCGCCATGGGCGCCCACATCTGGGCGCCGGAGATCCACCGCATCGGCGGCAAGTGGTACATCTACTTCGCCTCCGCGCCCGCCGAGAGCATCTGGGACATCCGCATCTGGGTCCTGGAGAACGCGAGCCCCGACCCCTTCAAGGGGACCTGGGTGGAGAAGGGCCAGGTGAAGACCGCCTGGGAGACCTTCTCCCTGGACGCCACCACCTTCAGCCACCGCGGCACCCGCTATCTCGTCTGGGCCCAGCACGAGCCCGGCATGGACAACAACACCGCCCTGTGGCTGTCGAGGATGGCGAACCCCTGGACCCTGACGGGCCCTCAGATCAGGCTCTCCACCCCGGAGTACGACTGGGAGACCGTCGGGTACAAGGTCAACGAGGGCCCCGCGGTCCTCGCCCGGGGCGGCCGCCTCTTCCTCTCCTACTCGGCCAGCGCCACCGACTACCACTACTGCATGGGCCTGCTGACCGTCGACGCCAACGCCGACCTGATGGACCCCGCCAACTGGTCCAAGTCACCGACGCCCGTCTTCACCAGCAACGACACCACCCAGCAGTACGGCCCCGGCCACAACTGCTTCACGGTGGCCGAGGACGGCCGCAGTGACGTCCTCGTCTACCACGCCCGCCAGTACAAGGAGATCACCGGCGACCCCCTGAACGACCCCAACCGCCACACCCGGATCCAGAAGCTGGGCTGGAACCAGGACGGCACCCCCCACTTCGGCGTGCCCGTGGCCGACACGGTCGCCGCCTCGGTGGCCGGCTCCGCGAAGGAGAGGGCATGACATGAGACGTGCCTACGCGGTACTGCTCGCCCTCTGCCTGTCCCTGGTCGGCGCCCTCGCGGCCGCCGGCCCGGCGCAGGCCGCCGCCCAGACCGTCCCCAACGGCGTCCAGTTCACCGACACTTCGGGCAACCCGGTGCACGCCCACGGCGGCGGCGTCATCAAGGTCGGCGCGTACTACTACTGGTTCGGCGAGGACCGCAACAGCGACAACACCTTCAGGTACGTGGACGCCTACCGCTCCACCGACCTGAGGAACTGGGAGTTCAGGAACCACGTCCTGACCCAGTCGTCCGCCGCCGAGCTCGGCACCGCCTACATCGAGCGCCCGAAGGTCATCTACAACGCCACCACCGGCAAGTTCGTCCTGTGGATGCACAAGGAGAACGGCGTCGACTACAGCCAGGCCCGCGCGGCCGTCGCCGTCTCCGACACCGTCGACGGGAGCTACACCTACCAGGGCAGCTTCCAGCCGCTCGGCCAGTACATGTCCCGGGACATCACCACGTTCGTCGACACCGACGGCACGGCCTACATGGTCTCGGCCGCCAACGAGAACTACGACCTGCACATCTACCAGCTCACCGCCGACTACACCGGGATCGCCTCCCTGGTCGCCAACCCGTGGCCGGGCGGCCACCGCGAGGCCCCGGCCCTGTTCAAGCGGGACGGCGTCTACTTCATGCTGACTTCGGGCGCCACCGGCTGGAGCCCCAACCAGCAGCAGTACGCCACCGCGACCAGCCTCTCCGGCCCGTGGACCTCGATGACGAACGTCGGCGACTCCACCGCCTACGGCTCGCAGACCGCGTACGTCCTTCCCGTCCAGGGGACTTCGGGCACCTCGTACCTCTACATGGGCGACCGCTGGGGCAACTCCTTCGGCGGCACCGTCAACGACTCCCGGTACGTCTGGCTGCCGCTGACCTTCCCGAGCTCCACCTCGATGTCCCTGTCCTGGTCCCCGGAGCTCACCGTCGACACGGCCGCCGGGACCGTCACCGGCACCGGCGCCACGTACAACACGCTGATCGCGCGGCACAGCGGCAGGTGCGCCGACGTGACCAGCCAGTCGCTGTGGCAGGGCGCCCAGATCAAGCAGTACGACTGCAACGGCGGCACCAACCAGAAGTACTGGTTCAAGTCCCTCGGCAGCGGCTACTACCAGCTGGTGGTCAGGAACAGCTCCCTGTGCGTGCAGGAGAACGCGAGCACGGTCACCCAGGAGAACTGCAGCGGCTCGGCCGCCACCCAGCAGTGGTCACTGACCACCTCCGGCTCCTCTGTCAGCGTCACGTCCCGCGCGAGCGGCGAGTGCCTGGACGTGTCCGGCGCGTCCACCGCCAACTCCGCCGCGATCATCACGTACACCTGCAACGGAGGCACCAACCAGCAGTGGACGCGCGGAACCTGACGTCAGGTCAGAAGATCGATCGCGTCGATCGACGTACCCGCACTGAGGAAGGACGTCGTCCCCGAACCGCTCACCACGTTGATCTTCAGCACGTTGTACCGGCTGGTGTCGGTGAGCCAGGCACTCGCCGGAACGCTGTAGGTGAACGTGTGGTTGTTGCCCCGGTACGAACCCACGGTCAGCGACCGGGTGCTCGGCTGGCCGGGCGGCGACGGGATCGACGACGTCCAGTCGTTGACGCTGATCTGCGGCCGTCCGTTGGCGTAGGCCGTCGTCACGCCGATGCGCAGGGTGTGCGCGGCGGCGGCCTGCGCGGCCGTCAGCTTGAAGTAGACGAGGATGCCGCTGTTGACGTCCTTCCAGAGGTAGCAGGGGAAGGCCGAGGTCTCCGTCCCGCTGCCGATGACGACGTTGCCGGTCCAGGACGCGGCCCGGCTGTCGGACGGATGCGCGTACGTCATCAGGTCCGCGTTCTTGAACCCGCTCGGCGAGCCGTTCCAGTCCCCGATCCGCCAGATGGCGCTCGCGTTGCCGGGGTCGTTCGACGAGGGGATCGCGAGGGTGTTGAGGGCGGTCGTACCGCCCGCGGTGACCGTCACCGAGCCCGTGTGGACGGCCAGTTCACCCTTGAAGACGGTCAGGGTGTACGTCCCCGGCAGCACCCCCGGTATGGAGAAGTAGCCGTCCGAGGAGCGGGCCGGACCCCAGTACTGCGCGGCCGGGTTGGCGAGCCCGACGGTGTACGGGAACGCGGTGTTCCGCCCGGTGATCCCGACGCCGGCGACCTTGCCGCGTCCGCTCGCCGCGACGTATCCGGAGATGCCGAGCGAGTCCGCCCAGGAGGTGGTGAGGTTCGCGTGGTACAGCGCGGGGGAGGGTGCGCCGCCGTCCGTGAAGGCGATGACGTACGGGCCCTGGAGGCCGAAGCGCTGGGCCTCCGTCTGGTTCTCGCCGTAGTAGAGGATCTCGTACAGGCCGCCGCCGTCGGCGCTCTGGTGGCGCAGGAGGGAGCGGTAGAAGGGGCCGCCGGAGGCCTTCTCGTGGTTGGAGCGGACCACGTACAGACCGACGCTCCCCGTGGACCAGCCGATGTAGTCGTAGTCGATGACCCGCAGCTTCGCGTAGTGCTTGGAGCGGGTCTGGCCGTCGGACTTCTCGAACACGTCCGAGGCCTCGATGGTGGTGGGCGCGTAGGTGTACGAGTCGGGCTCGTCGTTGAGGAACATGCCCGCCTTGACGCGCACGATGTAGCGGGTGGCGCTGACCGAGTCGTCGGCCTTGTTGGTCCACAGGTAGACGTTGTTCTCGCCGCTGCGGGCCGCGTAGTAGTGCTTGAGGGTGCCGTGGGCGACGGAGATCAGGATCGTCGGACCGGACTGCTTGATCGTCACCGTGGAGGTGCCGAGACCGGACTCGATGTGGGAGTTCTTGCCTCCGTACCCCTGGTACTCCGTGCCCTTGTAGACCAGCGAGGTCAGGTCGCCGTTGGTCTTGCTGACCTTGAAGACCAGGCTCGCGCCGGTGTCGACGACGTAGTTCGACCCGTCGTCGGAGTAGCCGAAGCCCGCGGCCGACGCCGTGGCGGCGAGCGGCCCGGCGAGGGCGGCCGTCCCGGCGGCAGCGGCGGAACCGAGGACGAAGGTACGGCGGCCGACCGGTCTGTTCGCGGTTTCGGACATGGGGGTGCCTCCTCCGGAAGCGGTGTGGGGGTGGAGCGAGTGGTTGTGAGGGTGACAGTTGAATCGATTTCGCGAAAGGGCTTTCGCCTGCGCGAGGTTGGCCATCTTGAGAGATCGGCCGGGGGTCTGGAGAGCGCTTGCCGAGAGCGGCCAACTACGCGGACTCCGGCGAGAGTACGGTGAAACACTGGTGGCAGGTGTACGGGAGAAGGGCGGCGAACCGGTGCTCGTGACTCCCGTCGTGCGGCGCTGGTTCCATGCGGACGGCACTTTGAACAACAACACCGCACTGCTGGTCAACGGCCTCGGAGTGGACCATCCTGCTGTCATCCGCACGGTCGCCGCGGCGCAGCACGCGCCACTCGTCGACCTGACGGCCAGGACGAAGGCGCACCTCCGTCCACGGAGCCACAGTGCACGCGGGACTTGTCCGCGACGCACTTGTCGCCCAGCATCTGGTCCCGAGGGTCTGATGCGGGTGCGATGAACTCCTGGGGCGTCTCGACCGGAACCGGGGCGCCCCAGGTCCCCCTCGTCCGTCGCCGCAGCTCCTGAAAGAGAACCGATGCACCTGCCCGCCGAGGACCGCACCGCGAGTCCGCACACCGGCTACACCCGTGCCCACTGGGAGGCGACCGCGGACGCCCTGCTGGCCGCGGTCGAGCCGTACGCCGCGGAGGGCGGCGCGCTCTACCACCTCCCGGGCGACCGCACGAGCTGGTCCGGCCGGCTCTCCGACGGCCTGGAGGGCTACGCCCGTACGCTGCTCGCCGCGGCCTTCCGCCGTGACGAGACCGTGCTGCAGCGCTATGCCGACGGGCTCGCGGCCGGTGTCGCGGGCGTCTGGCCGCGGATCGAGGACCGCGGCCAGCCCCTGGTCGAGGCGGCGTCGATCGCCCTCGCGCTGCGGCTGACCCGCCCGCTGCTGTGGGACCGCCTCGACGACGGCGTACGACAGCGGGCGGCCGCCTGGCTCGGGGACGCGCTGACCGCCGAAGCCTGGCCCTGCAACTGGGAATTGTTCCCGGTGACGGTGGGCGGATTCCTCTCCGAAATCGGTTACGAGACAGAGGCGTCCCGCAAGGCGATCGACCGCGGCCTGGAGCGCACGGAGGCGTGGTACGTCGCCGACGGCTGGTACACCGACGGCGACGGCCGCAAGTTCGACTACTACAACGGCTGGGCGATGCACCTGTACCCGGTGCTGCACGCCTGGCTGGCGCAGGACACCGCCCTGCTCGACCTGTACGGGAACAGGCTCTCCCGCCATCTCGACGATTACGCCCGCCTGTTCGGCGGCGACGGCTCCCCGATGCACCAGGGCCGCTCGCTCACCTACCGCTTCGCGACGACGGCCCCGCTGTGGCTGGGCGCACTGACGGGACACACTCCGCTGCCGCCGGGCGAGACGCGCCGGCTGGCCTCGGGGGCCCTGAAGTACTTCCTGGAGCGCGGCGCGATGGACTCCCGCGGCCTGCTCACCCTCGGCTGGCACGGCCCCGACCAGGCCGTCCTGCAAGGCTATTCGGGCCCCGCCTCCCCGTACTGGGCGAGCAAGGGCTTCCTCGGCCTGCTCCTGGCGCCGGAGCATCCGGTGTGGACGGCAACGGAGGAGCCGGGCCCGGCGGAGCGCTCCGACGCACTCACCCCGATCGCGGCTCCCAACTGGCTTCTGCAGTCCACGCGTTCGGACGGGATCGTCCGCCTCCACAACCACGGCAGCGAGGACGTCCGCTACGACCCCTACTACACGCGCCTGGCCTACTCGACGGTGACCAGGCCCTCGTCGTCGTACGACAACAGCGTGATCCTCGGCGGCGATCCGAGCCGGACGGACATCGAGCCGTTGGGCGTGGGGGAAGGGTGGGTTGCCTCCCGGCACACTGCGGGCGGCGGAGCCCGGGTGACCAGCGTGGTGCTGGCTCGCGGGGCCGTGGAGGTGCGAGCGCATCTGGTGGCGGGGGCGGAGCCCGGGACGACCGTGCGGCTGACCGGATGGGCGGCGGAAGTGGGCCTGCACGCCGAGTTGTCGCCGCTCGCCGGGCTCTCCGACGCGCTCACCGGGGTCACCGGCGCGGGAGAGACCCTGTTCGTCGCGCTGGCCCGGCTGACCGGGGAGAAGGATCCCGTGCCGCTGGGGGAGACGGTGAGCGTACGGGTTGACGGGGCCGGGGAGTTGACCGTGCGCTGGAGCGACGGGCCCGAGGTCCGGGTGCGGCTCCGCGGAGTGCGGGACGAGATCGTCGTGGAGGAGTCCCGTCCCGCAGGGTGATGACTCACGACGGGGGCCGCACGAGCCCGCGGAGTGGTGGCGGCGCACAGGGCTGGACCCCGCGCGCCGAAGGACAGGGGAACTTGCAGGCTCACCGAGCCGGTGGTGACCGAGAGGGCGCCGGCGGCCGGGTCAAAAGGGTGCCGCCCCGGCTTCCCGGGGCGGCGGACGTCACCTCGTGGCGGGTTTCAGCCGCCGAGCACGGGCAGGGTGAGGCCGCACTGGACGGGCTGGGCGTGGGTGGGATCGAGGGCGTTGCGGACGAGTTGGGCGGCGTTGGAGTCGTAGGCGATCGACACGTGTTCGGAGAGGTCCTGGCGGCAGATGTCCTGGATCGTGATGTTCTTGACGGTCGCGCCCGGTCCCGCGGTCAGGAACTGGTGCGTGTACGGGGTGACGACCTCGTCGAACTTGCTGGCGATGACGGTGTAGGAGACGCCCGGCTGGGTGTCCCCGTCCCGGTCCAGCGTGGTGTTCACCGCGGAGCCGACCATCTGGTCCGCGTACGCCTGACCGACGAGGAGGGACACGGTCGGGTTGAGACCCAGCTTGGTGGTCAGTGTGCCGAGGCCGGAGGCGGTCGTGCCGTGGTTGGAGGGCGCCAGTCCGATGAGGCTGTGCACCTTGTTCTTCTTCGGGTGCGCGGGGTCCGTGCCGCCCGCGAACCGCAGATACCAGCGGGGCGTCAGACCGCCGCCCTGGGAGTGCCCCACGAGGTCGACCTGTTTGGCCCCGGTGGCCTTCAGCACACGGTCGACGTAGGCGCCGATCTGCCGGGCGGAGTCCGGGACATGCGCGGTGGCCTTGATCGGGTTGCCGGGCGTCCCGCCGTAGTTGACGGCGAAGACGCAGTAGCCCAGCTCCTTCAGATACGGGGACATCACGCCCCAGTTGAGTTTGGCGTTCGCGAAGGTCCCGTGCAGCAGGACGACCGGGCGCGGATGCTCACGCGTGGGC
Source organism: Streptomyces sp. NPDC001492 (assembly GCF_053597275.1). Lineage (NCBI taxonomy): Bacteria > Bacillati > Actinomycetota > Actinomycetes > Kitasatosporales > Streptomycetaceae > Streptomyces > Streptomyces sp. NPDC001492. The sequence goes on from NZ_JBSFHW010000004.1 coordinate 285,236, forward strand.
TTGCAGGTCCAGTCGTTGGCCCCGGTCGGTGACCCTTCGGGGTCGAGGAGCCCGCCGACCCCCGCCGCAGGGAGGGCCAGGAGGTTCCGCGGTGGCGGAGGAGGCGCCGGGCTGTCGGCAGCGACCGCCGCGCCCTGCTGCCCCACGGCCAGCGTCAGGGCGAACCCCGCACAGACCGCGGCCCACCTGGCGCGCCGCCGGCCCGACCGCTTCCAGGGAACATTTCGATCAGTCATCGCGCCGCTCCTCGTCTCAGGCCGGCCGAGCGCCGACGCCGAGATGATCGAGGAGCGGTGTGCGCGCGGTGCGTGACGACCGCGCGCAACGCCTCTCATGGAGCAGCGATTTCACCCGTCCGGACCGTGTCCTCCGGCAACCCGGCGAGGACGAAGGGGGCGGGCGTGACTCGAACGGATGGGGCATGAGGCGAACGGTTTACGCGCGAACAGTGCGGCCGTCACCGATGCGAGGTGCTCCTGGCCTGCCGGTATGACCGACACGCCACAGGAATCACCCGCCCGGGCCGTCACCGGCGTCGTCGACCGCGTCCTCGAACTGGCCGCCACCTGGACGAACCGGGCCGGTAAACCCGCCTCTCATGACCCGGCTCACAGCGCTCGGCGCCGAGTCCTTGGTAGAGTAGGGACTTTCGTGGGTATCAGACCCTTTGGACTCATCTCCGGCGAGGGACCGAGGAACCATGGACATGGACATCCCCGGCGACAAGCGACTGGCGGCTGCCGTCGTCATGGACGACGAGGGCCGGGTGCTCCTGGTCCGCCGCAGCGAGACGGAGAAGTTCCTGCCCGGAGTGTGGGGCGTCCCCTGCGGCAAACTCGATCCGGAGGAGGGCGCCCGGGACGGTGCGCTGCGGGAGCTGAAGGAGGAGACGGGGCTCCTCGGTGAGGTCGTCCGCAAGGTCGGCGAGTCGTCCTTCGTCAGCGAGTACCGGGGGCACGAGATCAAGAACTGGCAGGAGAACTTCCTGGTCAGGCCGTTGAGCGAGCAGATCACCCTCCCTCGGGCCGACCAGTCCTATGCCTGGCTCAAGCGCTCCGAGCTCACCACGGTCGAGATCGACGAGTACAACCTCGACATCGTGGACCAGGCCTTCACGAACTCCTGAGCAGCTCGGCGAGTCCGCCCAGCGCTGCCAGATAGTCGTCCGTCTCCAGCGGCACCTTCGGTACGGCGCCCGGATGCGGCCCCGCCTCGGTGAACACGTCGGTGTGCTGTCGTCGTCCGCTACCCGTCTCCAGGAACAGCGTCACCGTGGGTACGTCCGTGTCGCACCAGGCGCGGTGCAGGGTGTGCGCCGGCAGGGCGTACGCGCTGCCCGCCGCGTACTGCCCCACATGCGTCAGCCGCAGCCGCGCGGGACCGGCCGGCTCCAGCAGCCAGTCCGCCGAACCCTCCTTCAGCGACTCCTCGTACCGGGCGGCCGGGATTCCGTTCCTGCCGCCGCCTTCGACGTCGTACAACTCCATGGCGAGTCGCCCGCGGACGACATAGGAGGCGAGCGGGGAGCGGTGGTTGTGGATGTCCTCCTTGCCGATCGCCCCGGCGCCCGGGTGCCACAGGTGGGCGCGGAGCATGTGCCGCGGTCCGCCGTCGATCAGCAGCAGCTTGTCGAAGCCGAGGACGTGCCGGTACGAGAGCCGGGCGCACCCTTCCGGATCGCCCTCGCCGGAGGCCAGCTCGGCGACCAGCTCCAACAGCCGCTCGGGTGAACCGAGTTCGGCGACGACGCAGCGGGCCGCGGCGACCCGGTCGTGTTCGGGCAGTTCACCGTCCAGCGTCCCGGCCAGCAGTCGTCGCGCCGCCAGAACCTGCCGACCGCCCATGCACACATACCTCCGCGTTCGCTGCTTTTCGTCCTACGGCTTCCGGTTCATTCTCCCGGTCGATACATCCATACGGCATGTGCCCGCAGCGCCGAAAGACCTTGGTAGGTCATCCACATGGGATGCCGCAGCTCACTGCTGTCGGTCCGGCCCCAGGACCAGATGCCGTCCGTCTGCCCGGCCCACACGGCGGCCGCCGCCCCGTCCAGCCGCTCCCGCCAGGCATCCTCCAGTCCGTCCTGCGCCGCGACCTCGCGGGCGCCCGGGGTCATCAGGGCGCGCAGCACCCAGGAGGCGGTGAAGTGCCGTACGTTCAGCACCTCGTGGCGCTCGGGGTCGTCGGTGCGGGGGCGGCGCACCTCCTCGCGCAGGTTCCGCAGGTCCGGGCAGCGGATGTGGGCCGCGCCGGCGCAGGCCAGCAGCCAGCGCACCCCGTCCTCGCGGGCGGAGCGGGCACCCGCGCCCTCGGGTTCGTCCAGCACCCGGGCGGCCCGGTCCAGGGCCACCACCGCCTGCGCGGTGTGCAGAGCGGAGGGCATTCCGTACGGCGGGTCGAGACGGTAGCTCCAGCAGCGCAGGTGCTCACGGCGCGGGTCGCTGATCGCGCCGTCGGCCAGGGCCTCGCGCAGCACGGGCAGTACGGCGGAGCCGGGCGCGGCGCGCAGCAGCCCGCGCAGCACGGTCGTCACCACGTGGGTCGACTCCCGCCCGGCGCGGTCGAGTTCGCGGGTGAAGCCGGCCGTGCAGCGGCCCACCTCCTCGGCCAGCCGCTCGCCGGACGCGCCCGCCCGGGCCAGTGCGCCCAGCACCAGCGCGGTGACCTCGGGCCGTGGCTCCGCGCCCTGCGACCGTGCGGACCAGCCCCCGTGGGGCAGCCGCAGCCGCCACAGCGTGTCGACGAGATCGCCGGTGCGCAGCCGTCCGTCGGGCACGCCGAAGTCGAGCATGATGTGCAGGCCGTAGGCCGTGCCCACGGAGGTGGGGCGGGGCGGGCTGCTCTCGCCCAGGGAATGCGACCAGCCGGTCAGCCGCCCGCGGGCCGGGTCGTCGACCACGCACACCTTGTCGACGAGGGTGCCGTACGCGGCGGCGTAGACCTGGGGGAGCGGGCCCGGCGCGGAGCGTTCCGTGACGACGGGGGCGGTGGTGGCGGGCCGGGAGGGGCCGGCCGCGGCACGGGCCCTGAGCAGTGCCGCCGCGAGCCAGGCGGCCACGCCGGTCCCGATCCCGCTGACCCCCGAGACCAGGTATTTGGCGGCCTCCCCGCCGAGGGAGCCGGGCAGCACCCCGAACAGGAACTGGAACACGGCATACCCGGCGGCAGCGCAGCCGAGGCTGCCCAGCCAGCCGACGAACCGTGCGGCCTCGCTCGGCCCGCCGGGTTCCGGTGCGGTGCGGTCCGATCTCAAGGGACCGCGTCCCAGCTGCTGTTGAGACACGGCACGCTCCCTCCCCCGAAGCCTCCAGTCTAGGTGGTCAGAGGGGCAGGTGTGCCGCCTCCTCCAGCGTCCCGGTGAGCAGCTCGGCGAACGCGACGGGATGTTCGGCCACACCGATGTGCCCGCCGGGGAACTCGACGAAGCGGCTGTCTTCGCCGCTCTGCTCTGTGAGGAACCGGGCGGTCCGATGGAGGAGTTGACCGCGGGAGTCGGAACCCGCGGCGAGGGTGAGTCTCGCGGATGAGGCGGCGAGCGCGGGGAGGTCGGGGACGTACGAGGTGAACTGCCGCAGCACATGGGCGAGGAAGAGGGCCATCGGGGTGCCCAACTCCTCGTCGCGGGACAGGGGTTGACCCGACGGATCGTCCTCCGGCTGCTGTCCCGCGAGCACGGCGCCCAGCCGGACGGCGGCTGCCTGCAGTCCGGCGGCGCGGTAGGTGTCGTACACCTCCTGGAACAGGGCCTGCTGCCGTGGCCCGTCGGGGAGCACTCCCACGCACGGCGGCTCGTGTGCGACGGCGTGGCTCAGCCGCTCGGGGTGCCGGGCGAGCAGGTCGAGGACGGCGATACCGCCGGAGCTGGTCCCGAAGACGTACGCGGACTCGCCCTCGGCGAGGACCTGGTCGAGGACGCGGCCTGCCCCGTCGCTCCACTCCTGCACCCGCTGGTCGCCGACGGGTTCGCCGAGCCGTCCGTGGGCGAGGCCGAGGGGGTCGTACGTCACGACGGTGAAGCGGTCGGCGAGCACCTCCGTCATGGGGGCGAATCCCATGGGATGCCCGGCCCCGCCCGGCACGATCAGGAGGACGGGCCCCTTGCCGCGTACGTCGTAGTGCAGGTCCTCAGCCATTGCTCTGCTCCTCACTGTTCTTCTTGCTGTTGTTCTCGTTGTTGTTCTCCCGGGGCCAGTTCTCGAGCGCCACGTGCAGGGCGTCGACGGCCTGGTCCCAGGACTTCTGTACCTCGCGTGCGGCGCCGAAGCCGCCGGTGGCCTCCAGGGCGCAGTAGCCGTGGAAGGTGCTGCGCAACAGGCGTACGGCATCGGTGAGATCGGGTTCCTCGAGGCCGTAGGCGCGGAGCATGCCGTAGGTGATCTCGGCGGTGCGGCGGAAGTCGGGAGAGGCGGCGATCAGCGTCTGGTCCATACGGATCTGGGTGGCGGCGTACCGCCCGGGCCGCTCCAGCGCGTACTCCCGGTAGGCACCTGCGAAGGCGGCCAGCGCGTCCTTGCCCGCCCGTCCCGCGACCGCGACGGCGATGCGGTCGATCAGCTCGGCGCCCGCGAACAGCGCGAGGCGGGTGCGGAGGTCGTCGAGGTTCCTGACGTGCGAGTAGAGGCTCGCGTCCTTCACGCCGAAGTGGCGGGCCAGGGCGGACAGGGTGACGTTCTCGAAGCCGACCTCGTCGGCGAGGTCGGCTGCCGCCGCGACGATGCGGGCGGGGGTGAGGCCGGCTCTGACCATGGATCGAATGCCCTTCCTAGGGTTCCTAGGCAATAACCTAGTACCCCAAGTCGATTCTCGGCGAGCGAAATGTGGTTCCCGTGTCACAGACGACCGGGCCGTCTCGTCCCAGATCCCGAAGAAAGGCTTCGTAACCAGGTTCGGGATCAGGAAGGTGATGGTCATGCGGGTGTTCGTGGCAGGCGGGAGCGGGGTCCTGGGGCGGCGGCTGGTGGGGCAGTTGGTGGCCCGGGGGCATCAGGTGACGGCCACGACGACGAGTCCGGCCAAGCTGGACCTGCTGAGGCGGCTGGGTGCCGAAGGGGTCGTGATGGACGGGCTGGACGCGGTGTCGGTCGGACAGGCGGTGGCGGGGGCCCGGCCGGACGTGATCGTGCATCAGATGACGGGCCTCTCCGAGGGGCACGCCGGCAAGCCCGACATGAGGAAGGCCGAGCGGTTCTTCGCCACCACCAACCGGCTCCGCACCGAGGGGATCGACCATCTGCTGGCCGCTGCCGAGGCCACCGGCGTCTCGCACGTCGTCGCGCAGAGCCACGCCAGCTTCAACGGGAACCGAGAGGGCGGCTGGGTCAAGACCGAGGAGGACCCGCTGGAGGTGGTGGAGGGGACCAAGGCCCTCAGTCACCTCGAGGACGCCGTCGTCGGCGCCGGCGGCGCGGCCCTGCGCTACGGCGCGTTCTACGGGCCGGGCGCCAACGACGACCAGGTGAGGATGGTGCGCAGGCGGATGTTCCCGCTCGTCGGGGGCGGCACCGGCTACACCTCATGGGTCCATCTCGACGACGCGGCGAGCGCCACCGTGCTGGCCGTGGAGCAGAAGGCCAGGGGTGTCTTCAACATCGTCGACGACGAGCCCGCGCCGGTCGCCGCGTGGCTGCCGTATCTCGCGCGGTGCGCCGGCGCCAAGCCGCCGCGGCGGCTCCCGGTGTGGTTGGCCCGGCTGCTGGCCGGCGAGATGGTGGTCGCCATGATGACCGAGGGCCGCGGCTTCTCCAACGCCAAGGCGAGGCGGGAGCTGGGCTGGGAGCCGCGGTACCCGTCGTGGCGCCAGGGGTTCCGTGCGGAGTTGGCGTGATCACATTCCTGGACGGAGCGTGCCGAGCTCTCCGACCGCCGCCCGTACGTGCGCGGGGTCCTGCCCGGTGCCGACGCACCGCCACACGGGCCGCCCGTCCGCCTCGCCCAGATGCATCCCGAGGTCGTGCACGGTGCACACCGGCCAGGCCTGCCAGAGGTCCTCGGTGAGGGCGTCCTGCGCCGCCTCGGCGACGACGGTGAGAGTGGCGAGGGGGTCGTCGCGGGGCGCCTCGGGGGAGTTCAGCCAGAGCCTGCTGCCCCACCAGTCGCCGTTGGGCGGGGAGAGGTACACGATTTCCAGCTCGCTCTCCTCCCAGTGCGGCCGGGCCATCATCCGGAGCGCGGCCTGCTCCGGCAGCGTCGCGGCGAGGTCCCGGTTGACCAGGGCGAGAGCCTCATCCAGTGCGGGGTACTCGCCGGGCTGGACCTGACGGGGAGCAGGGTCGTCGAAGGGCGGGTTCATGGCCCCATCCTGCGCGGCGGCCCGCATCCCTTCCGCGTGAATGTGACCTATGGCACAGCACCTACGGAGTCCATCACGTCACGTTCGCGCAAACGGCGTTCGAAGTTCTTCGGTTTCGGTGGACGTGCAGTTCGGCAGGGGTGGCGCACGGGGTGTGAGGGGCGGCGGGTCGCCGTGGTGCGCGGGTGTGAATTCGCCGCTGGCCAACCGTCAGCGGAAAGTTACCCTCCGTTAGAAAGATCTGTTCGAAGGACTGCACGTTTCCCGGGTCGCGTCCGGTTGTCTGTTTCCCAGAGCAACGAGGCTCTAGGTGCCAGGCCCGTCCAGTGCGGGGGACCGGGCGGTAACGGCACTGACCGAAGAGAAGGAAAACAGTCACTGTGAACTACGACGTAGTCAGCCTCGTGCTGGCCTTCGCCGCCGTGGCGCGCTCGTACGCGCCCGACGTGTGGTTCTTAGTGCGGCGTCTGCTCGGCGCCGGGGTCCGCGTAGGGGCCCTCGCCCTGAGCGAACAGCAGCCTCCCCCCGCTCCGACACCCCCCGCCCCGGCCTCCTGGTCCGAAGGAGGCCACCGATGACCAGCCCGCAGCCCGACCCCGCGGGAGGCACGAGGCGCAGTTCCGACTTCGTCATGCCGCCGGAGTTCTGGGACTTCCACGCCCGCTACGACCGCGCGTGCTTCGAGTACAGCCGCATCCACCTCGGCGGCAACGCCCTCGCAGCCCGCCGGCTGGTCAACCGCACCTTCCTGTACCTGGCCACCATCTGGCCCCGCCTGGAGGCCATGGAGAATCCCGGCGCCTACGCCTGGGCCCTGTTCAAGCAGCGTGTCCACGGCGAACTCACCGCCCAGGGCCGCAGCCCGGCCACGACCGAGACCCTCGCCTTCGCACGGGCCATCCGGGCGGCCAGCGCACCCCTGCTCGGCGCCTTCCGCAGCGCCTTCCAGGCCGAGTACGGAGAGGAGATCGCCGAACTCGAGGAAGGACTGGGCCTGTTCCGGCAGATGTCACGGCTGAGCGAGCGCCAGTTCGACGTGATCCTGCTGCGGGACGTGCTCGAGTTCGACACCAGGGACACGGCGCTGATCATGGGCATCCGTGAGGCCACCGTCCGGTCCACCCGGCGCACCGCGATCCACCGGCTCGCGACCGCCATGGGCTACCGGACCGAGGACGCCCCCGGCACCGCTCCCGACACCGCCGACGACGACAAGGAGTGACCCACCCGTGAACCGCACCCCGCGCAGCATCGAGGAGGCCCTGCGCCGTTCCCGCGTCTTCCCGGGCGAGTACAGCTACGCCGACCTGGAAGCCGCCCGGCACGACCTCGCACGTGACCTGCACGAGCTGCGCTGGATGCGGTTCCTCAACACCGCCGCGCACTGCGGCCACGCCGCCGGGGCCACCCCGCTCCCGGCCGCCCTGCACGAACAGGCGGCGCACGACCTGCGCCTGCTGTGCCGCGGCACCGTCCACCACCACGGTGCCGCCCGCCGCATCACCGCCTTCGACACCGAACGCGACCCCGACGGCGCCCTCACCTTCGCCTGTCTGCTGTACCTCGCGGACCAGGAGGAGGGCGCCCAGTTCTGGTGGCGCTACACCGCGGGCGCCGGCAGCGTCACCGCCGCCCTGTGCCTGTATCTGCTCCATCTGCGCCGCGGTGACATGCGTGACGCCCAGCACTGGGCCGAGCAGATCCACCGCCTCAACAGCCTCGACTGGACCAGCTACACACCCGTACCGCACCACGCCGACACCTCCCCGCACACCTGCGACGGCCCGGGCGTCCGCTACACCCTTCCTCCCGTGCCGCCGGCCGTCTCCGAACGGGCGGTCAAGGACGCGGTCGACGAGCTGGAGGCCCCGTACGACAGAGGCCTCGGCCCCGTTCCGCAGCCCATTCCGGAGCTCGCAGAGCACTGGGACGACCTGGTCACCGCGTGAACGGCGGCCGAGGGCGGCCCAGGCGTCCGGAGGAAGCCCCGGCCGTCGCGGTCACCGTCATCCATTGACCCCCGTGTAGTGGTTCAGGCTCCGGCGCCACAGCAGCCGCGCCCCGAGGTACGCGAGCGCGCCGAGCAGCGGGGAGGCGGCCGCCAGCCAGTACGGAACGCCCGTGTCGTGTCCGTGCCCGGTGAGCACCGCGGCCGGGAAGTAGGCGACGAAGGCGAGCGGGAGGCCGAAGGTGAGGAAGCCGCCCACCGCCTTGGGCAGCACGTTCAGCGGGTAGCTGCCGAAGGTGCCGAGCAGCTCCTCCAGCCAGCGGCCCCAGTAGTCGGCGGCCGGGAAGCGGAGCGCGGCGCAGGCGACCGCCGTGAACAGGGCGGCCTCCAGCAGCATGCCGCCGAGCACACAGGCGATGAGATACGCGGCCCGCCCCGCCGTCCAGTCGAGGTGGCTGCGGGACAGGGCGCCGACCATCAGGCCCACCGCGACCGTCAGGTCACCGAAGGCGTTGGTGGGGAAGAACTGCAGCTGCACCTGCCGGTGGACCGGCATCGGGCGCAGCAGATAGATGTCGATCCTCCCTTCCTGGACGAACCGGCCCAGCTGGTGCACCCGGCCCAGACACAGCACGAACAACCCGTGGGCCAGCATCCGTGTCGCCGGGATCAGCAGCACCTGAGAGCTGTCCCAGCCGCCCATCCCGGTGAACCGGGTCAGCAGCACGGTCGCGAACACGATCACCGAGACCTGCCAGATCGCGCCGATCGCGATGTTCAGCAGGAACTCGATGCGGTACTCCATCTGGGCGCGAATGTTGAGGCGTGTGATGCGCCAGGCGATCCGGACGGCATTCATGGCCATCAGCCTCCTTGGGAGACGACCCGATGGGCGGCCCGCCGCCACAGGAACCGGGTGAGGAAGAAGAGCAGTACGACCCAGACGGCCTGGATCGCCAACTGCCCGCCCGCGTCGGCCAGTCGGATCCGGCCCACATACAGCGACAGGGGCACGCTGAGCGTCGCCTGGAAGGGCAGGAAGGTGCTCATGGTGCGGAACCAGCCGGGGAAGAACCACAGCGGGGCGTACACCCCGGACAGCAGGTTCTGCGCGAAGAGCAGGATGAGCATCGCGGAGTTGTTGCGGAGGGTCCAGAAGCACAGCTGGTCCAGGAGCAGCATCACGAAGTACAGGACCAGCTGGCCGAGCAGCAGGCTGACCACGAACACCCCGGCGACCGCCGCTGACCCCGGCGGCTCGATCACCCCGGCCGCGAGACACACCGCGTATCCGGCCAGCGCCCACGCGGCCCCGTAGACCTGCTCGCCGAGCGCGCGCAGCGCGTGGTAGCGGGCGGGCGGCAGCGGACGCAGATACCAGTAGACGATGGTGCCGAAGTGCATGTGCTGCAGGACCGTGTCCCGGCCCGCGTACTGGTCCAACTCCCTCAGCCGGGAGGCGAGTACGGCCAGCACGGCGTAGGTGACGGCCTGCTCGCGGCTCATACCGGCCGTGGCGCCGGAATGTGCGTACAGGCCGCTCCACAGGGACGCCACCAGGACCACCTGGACGACCAGCCGGACCAGGACGGCCGTCATCCGGGGCGGGGCGTGCAGCTCGCCGAGCGGGGTGACGCGGGCGGCCCGCCACGCGTGCAGAACGGCCATGTCAGACCCCTTCCGCCGCGGGCTCCGCATGCGCGTACGCGACCCGCATGACGTCCTCCAGGTCCGCCTCGTCGATGGCGACGCCGGTCACCTCGTACCGCTCGATGACCGCCTTGAGCGCCTGGTGGACCGTGGGGGCGCCGGGTCCGTCCGGGCCGAACACCACCTGCGGGCCGTCCTGCCGCAGCAGTGCGATGCCCGGGGGCGGTACGACGTCGCCGTGCCCGTCGGCGAGCGTCGCCCGCACCTGCCAGGTCGAGCCGAACTTGCGGCGGATCTCGTCGAGAGTGCCGTCGAGAACGAGCCGCCCGTGGTTGATCAGGACGACCCGCTCCGCGAGCCGCTCGACCTCCGTCATGTCGTGCGTCGTCAGCAGCACCGTACGGCCGCGCTCCTCCACCTGGTGGCGCAGGAACTCCCGGACCTGCTCCTTGACCACCACGTCCATGCCGATGGTCGGCTCGTCGAGGAAGACGACGGGCGGGTCGTGCAGCAGCGCGGCGGCCAGGTCGCAGCGCACCCGCTGGCCGAGGGAGAGATGGCGTACCCGGGTGTCCCAGAAGGCGGACAGTTCGAGGATGTCGTCGAACTCCCGCAGCCGGGCGGCGTGTTCGGCATCCGGCACGTCGTAGATGTCCCGCAGGATCGAGAACGACTCCCGCACCGGCAGGTCCCACCACAGCTGGGTGCGCTGCCCGAACACGGCACCGATGTTGCGGGCGTTGCGCTCCCGCTCCTCGTACGGCACCACGCCCGCCACCCGGGCCTCGCCGGAGGTGGGCGTGAGGATGCCGGTGAGCATCTTGATGGTGGTGGACTTGCCTGCGCCGTTCGGGCCCAGCAGGGCGAGGAGTTCGCCCGGCGCCACGTCGAAGCTGATGTCGGAGACGGCGTGCTTGACGGCCCGCTCCGGGTTGACGAGAGATCTGAGGGCGCCGGCGAAACCCGGACGGCGCACGGTGGTGTGGAAGGAGCGGGAGAGGGAGCGGACCTCGATACTGCCGATCACTCGATGAACCTCCGGGTGAGCTGGATCAGCCAGACGGTCACCGCGAGCGAGGCGGCGGAGAGCGCGGTCAGCAGCCAGGGGACGGCGTGGATGCCCGAGGCCTCGATGCCCGCCCCCAGCAGCGGGGGAGCCGCCACTCCGCCGATCATCGACGCGGCGATGACCCAGGCACCGGCGCGCCTCGCCTGGGGAAGCGCCCTGTTGAGCCAGGGCAGTCCGGTCGGGAAGACCGGCGCGATGAACAACCCAACACCGGCGTAGGCCACCGGCGCCACTCCTTTTACACGTGCCAGCAGCAGACACACGGTCATACCGGCCGCGCAGATCGTCAGGATCCGCTCGGGGGAGTGCTTCAGGGTGATCGGCACGACGAGGAAACGGCCCGCCGTCATCATCAGCCAGTACACGGAGGTCGCCGAGGCGGCCACGGTCGCGCTGTAGCCGACGGTCTCCAGATGCGTGGGCTCCCAGCCGCCCACACCGGCCTCCACGCCGACGTTCAGGATGTAGAGCGCGAGGAAGCCGACCAGGATGCGAGGAAGGCCGCCCAGCGATCCGGTCTGCTGGTCCGGCGGCTCAACAGCGGCCGTATGTACGCCACTTGAGCCCAGCGGGACCAGCACCGCGGCCAGCACCGCACACGCCCCGAAGGCATACGCGTACGCGTCCGGGCCCAGCCAGGCCACCACCGCCGGGCCGAGCACCGCCCCGATGCCGAAGTGCGCGTTGAGGACGTTCAGCATGGCCGTGGAGCGGTCGCCGAAGCCGACCGCGAACAGCTGGTTGAGGCCGTAGTCGATGCCGCCGAAGCCGAGGCCGCCGAGGAAGGCGGCGGAGAGCGCGAGGGGCCAGTCCGGGGCGAGCGCGAAGCCCGCGCCGCCGAGTGCCATCAGGCCGTAACTCACCGCCAGCAGCGCCTTGTTGCTGATCCGCGAGTGGATCGCGTTGAAGGCCAGGACGCCCGCGACACCGCCCGTGAAGTGCAGGCTCAGACCGAGCCCGGCACCGGACGGGGACAGGCCGAACTGCGCACGCAGGCCCGGCACCGAGGGGCCGTACAGCGCCTGGAGCATGCCGATGAGGACGAAGCCGAGACAGGACGCCACCGCGGCCGGCCGACTGAAGAGCCGGCCGGCCGCAGGGGACTGTATGTCCGTGTCCGTCAACTGATCTCCGAGAAGGCGAAGGAGAACTCGGCGGGTGTGGCGTGCAGTTGGTACTGGGGGAGCACGCCCGGACCGCAGGACCCGGTGCCGATGCCGTGGATGGCGTGGTCGAGGTTCACCCACACCGTCTCGCCGGGGGTGAGGCCGGTGAGGTGGGTGGCTGCGTCCAGCTGCTCGGTCGTCCAGCGGCGGGCGGTGAGGAAGAACTCCGGGTCTCCCTCGATGCGCAGCCCGCCGATCTCCGCCCAGCGGACGTCGGCGCGTGCGCCGTTCTCCTGCGGGCGGAGGTACGGCGTCTGCAGCCCGTCGACCGTCGACTCCCAACGGCCCACCCTGGACGCCGACTTGGTGTCCGGATAGCCCTCGCCGGGACCGCCGCCGAACCACTTCACGGTGTCGGCCTGCGCGAGCCCGAACCGTACGCCCAGGCGCGGCAGCGGCACCGGCCACTCGCCCTCCGGTCCCACGGACACGGTCAGCCTGAGGTGGCTGCCGTCCGAGGTCCAGCGGTACACCACGGCGAGCCCGAACTCCCAGGCGGCCGGCGCCACCCGGGTCCGCACGGTCAGCGCGTCGTCACCGAGCTCGACCGAGCCCAGGCGGTGCCGCATGCGGTGCAGGCCGTACTTGCGCCACAGCTCGGCGGAGCGGATGCCGGTCAGCCACTCGGCGCCCTCGTCGTTGTCGGTGGTCGCCCGCCACACGTCCAGCCGCAGACCGCCGCTCACCTCGACGCCGCCGATCGTCTTCAGCGCACCCGTCCGGGCGTCGAAGGAGGCCGGGCCGAGCGTGATCACGCCGTCGCCCGCCACCGGACCGTCGGTGGCCGCAACCGACGGCAACACCCGTGCAGCGAGGGGGACTTGGCCCCACGCCACCTCGTGGCCCCCGGGCCCCCAGACGGTGTCGGCGGCCAGCAGCGCCCGTACCGTCCACTGCGTCTCGCCGCCACCGTGGTCGGCGGGCGGCTCGGGCAGCTTGACGTCCGCGGAGGCACCCGGGGCGAGCGCGGGCACGGACAGGGGGCCCGACTCCACGGTCTCGCCGTCCACTTGGTACGACCACTCGAACGCGAAGGCGGACAGGTCGGCGAAGTCCTGCTTGTTCGTGACCCGTACGGTGCCGTCGGCGCCCTCGATGGAGACGGGCTCGATGACCTTCTTGAACTCCAGCAGGCCCGGGGAGGGCTGCCGGTCCGGGAAGATCAGGCCGTCGCAGACGAAGTTCGCGTCGTGCAGCTCCTCGCCGAAGTCGCCGCCGTAGGCGTAGCCCAGCTCCGGGTGGGTGATCCCGTGGTCGATCCACTCCCAGATGAAGCCGCCCTGGAGCCGCTCGTACTTCTCGAACAGCTCCTGGTAGTCGGCGATGCCACCCGGGCCGTTGCCCATGGCGTGGCCGTACTCGCAGAGGATGAAGGGGAGGTCGCGGCGCTTGTGCGTGCCGCCGTCCAGCTCCTTGCCGATTTTCTCGACCTCGCCGTGGTCGGCGTACATCCGCGAGTACATGTCCGTGTCGCGGCTGTTCCAGTCGCCTTCGTAGTGCACGAGGCGCGAGGAGTCGCGGCCGTGGATCCACTCGGCCATGGCGGTGAGGCCGCGCCCGGTGCCGGCCTCGTTGCCCAGCGACCAGATGACGACCGACGGGTGGTTCTTGTCCCGCTCGACCATGCGGGCCGCACGGTCCAGGAGGGCCGGGGTCCAGCGGTCGTCGTCGACCGGGTTGTCCCGCCAGGCCTGCTCGGTGAAGCCGTGGGTCTCCAGGTCGCACTCGTCGATGACCCACAGGCCGTACTCGTCGCACAGGTCGAGGAAGGCCGGGTGCGGCGGGTAGTGCGAGGTGCGCACGGCGTTGAGGTTGTGCCGCTTCATCAGCAGCACGTCCTCGCGCATGGTCTCCAGGTCGAGGGCGCGGCCCTTCTCGGGGTGCCACTCGTGGCGGTTGACGCCCTTGAAGAGGACCGCCTTGCCGTTGACCTTGATCAGGCCGTCGGCCAGCTCCACCGTGCGGAAGCCGATGCGCAGGGGTACCCGCTCGCCCTCGGTGACCAGCTCGCCGTCGTACAGCTTCGGCACTTCGGCCGACCACGGCTGGACCGGTACCGTGACCGCTTCCCCGGTGGCGACATCGATGTCCAGCGCGGGCACGGTCACCCGCCCGTCCACGTCGGAGTCGACGCGCAGGGTGCCCTCGCCCGTGACGTGGTCGTAGGAAGCGTTGACGAAGAAGTCCAGGACGCTGCCCGCCGGGCGGTGCAGCAGCGTCACGTCACGGAAGATGCCCGGCAGCCACCACTGGTCCTGGTCCTCCAGGTAGGAGCCGGCGGACCACTGGTGCACGCGTACGGCGAGCACGTTGCCGCTCGGCTTCAGCAGGTGCCCGACCGCGAACTCGTGCGGCAGCCGGGAGCCCTTGAACTCGCCGATGTCCGTGCCGTTCAGCCAGACGCGGGCGCAGGACTCCACGCCGTCGAAGCGGAGCACGGAACCGCCCTCGGAGGGCCAGTCCGCGGGCAGGTCGAAGACGCGCAGATGGTCGCCGGTCGGGTTCTCCGTCGGGACGTGCGGCGGGTCGACCGGGAAGGGGTAGAGGTGGTTGGTGTAGATGGGCAGGCCGAATGCGCCGTCGCCCTGGAGGACCCAGTGGCCGGGGACCGTGACCTCGGCCCAGCTGCCGGCGTCGTACCCCTCCTCCGCGAAGGAGTCGTCCTCGGCGTCGGCGGTCGGTGAGACGCGAAGTCGCCAACTGCCGTTGAGAGAAAGCGACTTGGCGTCGGAGGTCGCGTACCAGGCGCGGGGCGGAAGGGCCCCGCTGCCGGGTGAGACGTCCTCGACGTAGTCGATGGCCGTGGTCGTGCGGAAAGACATCGGTCTCCAGGTCTCGGGGTCTCGGGATTGCGGGTGTCAGCCCTTGATACCGGTCTGCGCGATCCCCTGCACCAGCCAGCGCTGGAGGAAGAGGAACACGAAGATCAGGGGCAGGATGGAGATGGCGGTGGCCATGAAGATCAGATGGAAGTTCACGGTCTGGTTGGTCATGAAGGAGGACAGCGCGATCTGCACGGTCCAGGAGCTCGGGTCCTGGCCGATGACCAGCGGCCACAGGAAGGAGTTCCAGGCACTGATGAAGGTGATCGTGGCGATCGCCGCGAAGAAGTTCAGCGAGTTCGGCACGACGATCCGCCAGTACGCGCCCCAGTAGCCGAGCCCGTCCACGCGTGCCGCCTCCTCCAGCTCCTTGGGGAATCCCAGGAAGTACTGCCTGAAGAGGAAACACGTGAAACCGCTGAACAGGCCCGGAATGATCAGACCGCGGTAGGTGTCCACCCATCCGAGGGACGAGACCAGCACGAAGCTGGGCACGAAGGTGACGGCCGTCGGGACCATCAGGGTCGCCAGGACCGCGTAGAAGACCTTGTTGGCGTGCTTGTACGGGATGCGGGCCAGGCCGTAGCCGGCCAGCGAACAGACCAGGAGGGTGCCGAAGGTGGTCAGGACGGCGACCACCAGCGAGTTGAGCATGGAGCGGCCGAAGTCGACCGTGGGGTCGTCGAACAGTTCGGAGATGTTGCCCCACTGGAAGGAGGGCAGCACCTTCCAGTTCTCGCCCGTGATCTCCAGGTCCGTGGAGAGGGAGTTGCGGACGATCAGATAGAAGGGGATCAGGAAGAGCAGCGCGGCGACACCGACGGCGATGTACAGCCCGGTGTTGCCGAAGACGCCCCGGCCCTTCTTGCGCTGCCGGCCGACCTGGGGTGCGGTGGTGGTCACTTGGACTCATCCCCCCTTCCGAAGCCCATGAACTTGCCCTGGATCAGGGTGACGAGACAGATGAGCAGCGACAGGATGACCGCGCCCGCGCTGCCCGCGCCGTAGTCCTGGCTGGTGCCGAGGGCCGACTTGTAGAGCACCATGAGCGGTGTCTGGGCCCAGGTCGCCTTCTGCCCGATGATGTTGAAGAACTCGTCGAACGCCTGGTAGGCGGCGATGAGCAGCAGCAGGATCACCGCGGTCGAGGTGGCGCGCAGCTGGGGCAGCGTGATGTACCGGAAGGTCTGCCAGCCCTTCTTCGCACCGTCGATGGCGGCCGCCTCGTACAGCTCGGCCGGGATGTTCTGCAGCGCCGCCAGGAACAGGATCATGTAGAAGCCGGACTGGATCCACAGGCGCAGGGTCACGATGACCAGCCAGTACCAGGGCGGGGTGGGGTTGGACATCCAGGCGATGGTGTCGGCGCCGAACCAGCCGATGACCGTGTTCGCGAGTCCGAAGCGAACGCCGCTGAAGATGGACATCTTCCAGATCAGGGCCGCGGCCACATAGGAGACGGCGGTCGGCAGGAAGAACACCGAGCGGAAGAACGCCCGCATGAAGCGCAGCCGGTTGACCAGCAGCGCGAGGCCCAGCGACAGCGCCCAGGTGGTCGGCACGATGAACGCGGCGAACACGGTGAACGTCACCAGCGAACCGGGGAACTCGCTGTTGGTGAGGATCTGCTTGTAGTTGTCGAAGCCGATGAAATGGCTCGGTGTGACGGTGTAGCGGGCGTCGAAGAAGCTGAGCCAGACGCTCCAGACGATCGGCACGAAGACGAAGATCGCCAGGCCGATCAGGAAGGGCCCGGTGAAGAGCCAGAAGTTGACGGTGGCGTTGCCCCGCAGGCCCCGCCGCGGCCGGGCCGGGGAGGCCTTGGCCGGGGCGGGCTGGGCGACCCCGCGCGTGGTGGTGGTCGACATGTCGTGGTCTTCCCGGCGGCCTATCCGAACAGCTTCTTGAGCTCGACGTTGACCTTCTTGTCGCAGGTGTCGAGCGCCTTCTCCGGGTCCCCGTTCTTACGGACCGAGGACGCGATCACGTCGGCGAACGCGGTCTGCATGGTCTGGTCGTAGGCGATGTTGTCGAAGTGGCCGTAGTCGGTGAAGAGCTTGACGCCCTCCGCCGGCAGGCCCGACTTGAGCTTGGTGGCCTTGTTGGCGATCGAGGTGCGCGGCGGGATGTGGAAGCCGTACGAGGTGGCCCAGTCCTCCTGGTACTGCGTCTGGTCGATCCACAGCCACTTCACGTACTCCTTGGCCGCCTCGACGTTCTTGCCCTTGGCGTTGACGAAGATCGACCAGCCGCCGTTGTAGACGGACTGCTTGCCGGCGCTGCCGATCTTCGGGAACGGGAAGATGCCGAGGTCGTCGCCGAGCGCCTTCTGCATGGCGGGCATGGACCACATGCCGCCCCACTGGATGGCGCACAGGCCCTGGTTGAGCGCGGACGGGTCCCAGAAGTCGGTCGGGGCGTCGAGGAGCACATGGCCGCTGGTGAACAGCTTGCGCAGCTGCTTGAGGCCCCCGATGACGCCGTCCGTGTGATAGGCGATCTCGTTCTTCTCGTTGATGGTGTCGGCGCCGGCGGACCAGATGATGGGGTTCTGGATCGCGCTGAAGTCGTTGCCGAGGAAGATGCCCTTGACCTTGCTGGTGGTGAGCTTGGCGGCGGCCTCGATCAGCTCGTCGAGCGTGGTCGGGACGTCGACCTTCGCCTTCTCCAGCATCGACTTGCGGTAGTAGAAGAACTGCGGGTCGTCGATCATGCGTATCCCGTAGATCTTCCCGTCGACGGTGTGGGACTTGATGTCGTTCGGGTTGAAGTCGCTCTTGACCGGGTCGATGATGTCGGTCAGGTCCGCCACCTGGCCGCTCTTGACGAGCTGCAGCTGCGGGTGGAACTCGAAGACGTCGGGCGCCTTCGCGGTGAGCAGCGCCGCGAACAGCGCGGACTCGAAGTTGTTGCCCGTGATCCAGTTGGTGTTGACGTTGGCCTTCTTGTAGGCCGCCGCGTACCGCTTGAGGGCCTGCTCCGTACCGGCCTCGCCGTAGGCGTGGAAGTACTGGGTGAGCTGCTTGCCCGACCCCCCACCGCTCCCGCCCCGCCCGTTGTTGCTGCCGCACGCGGCCAGGGTGCCTGCGGCGGCCATGCCCGCGGCCGCCCGGAAGAGTGACCGGCGGGAGAAGTTGCTGTTGCTCATTGCCGACATGCTGACGTCCTTGTCTCGTTTGCGGCTGCGGCTCCACGGCTCCAGCGCACCTGGCTGCTGCGTGGCTCGAATTGCGTTGTGGTGCGGGGACGTTAACCTTCGGCTAAGGCTTCGGCAAGGGGTTGGACGAAGTCTGTTCGAAGCGTTAAATCCGGTTCGGAATCCCGAACATGGGGGTCGGTGCGGAGGTGAGGGCCGCCGGGTCAGGATGTGGCCGGCGGCCCTCGGTGCAGGGGACTAGGCCTTGTTCCAGACCTCGTTGGTGCCGCCGTTGCAGCTGTACAGGATCACTTTGCCGCCGTCGGCGGTCGCCTGCCCGCTGACGTCCAGGCACTTGCCGGACGCCTCGCTGAGGATCTGGCCGTTGGCGTTCAGCAGCCAGCGCTGGCTCGCGTCGCCGGTGAAGTCGGCCGCCGTCGTCAGGCCCGAACTGCCGGCCGTGAGATAGCCGTTCGCACCCTTCAGGGCGCCCTTGCCGTCGTACGACCACGACTGCTCGGTCCCGCCCGTGCACGTGCTGATGGCCGCCCCGGACGCGCCCGCGGTCAGGCACTTGCCGGACTGCTTGCCCTGCAGCGCACCCGTGACCGCCGAGCTGCTCTTGCCCTTCTGGTCGAAGACGTACGTCGTGACGGAGCGGGCGGCGAGGGTCGTGGAGGCCGTGCCGCCGCTCACCGTCGGCCTGGCGACGTTCGCCCAGTCCTCGGTGGCCGAGGTCCGCACGGCCTTCTCGGCCCGCACCGGCGTCTTGTTGTTGAAGTGCAAACTCAGCGGCGTGTCGGTGGAGTTGTGGTTGTTGACCACGACCACCCACGTGCCGTTCCGGTCGTACGACGACACCTCGACGCCGTCCGGCGCCCCGGTCACGTTGTGCGCGACGGAGCCCGGCCTCACGAACCTGCTGTACTGGCCGAGCGCGTAGTACCGCTTGGTGAAGTACAGCTTCTGGTTGCCGTTCGTCGCGTAGTCGGGGTCGTAGTAGATCAGGCCGTCGTTCCAGCCCGTGTCGTTGCGCTCGGTGGGCGAGGTGCCGTAGCCGGAGGCCAGGGCCACCCACCACTGGAACGCCGAGTCGTGCGAGCTCGCGAAGTCCTTGTAGATGATCCGCGACATCAGCAGGGCGTTGTCGATGGTGGGGTCGTACTCCTGGTTCCAGCCCGTGCCGCCCTTGCCGAAGCAGCAGATCTCGGTGGCCCAGGACTTCTTGCCGACCGCCCTCGACGTCTCGTAGACGTTGCCCAGCTGGCCGTCATCGGGGTTGTTGTACGTGTGGTGGGCGAGCGCGGACACATACTGCGCGGTGCCGGGCTGCGAGATCCACTGCGGCAGCTCGTCGGTGAACTGGGTGGTCTTGCTGGACTCGTCGGCGATGATCGACGTCCGCTGCTTGCGGGCCCGCTGCTCGGCGCCCAACGCCCGCACGATGTCGTCGCGCTGGTCGACGGTGACCTGCATGCCCTCCTGGCCGCAGTCCCCGAAGTCGTTGTCCGGCTCGTTGAACGGGCTGATGTAATCCAGCTTCACGCCCTGCTCGGCGAAGTGGTCGGTCACGTCCGCCACGTACGTGGCGAAGTCCGCCTCGCTGCCCGCCTTCAACTGGCCGCCGCAGCTCTGGCCGTTGGTCGTCCACTGCGCGGGCGCGCTGTTGACGAAGCCGATCAGGTCCTTGACTCCGTACTTCGCGGCGTACTTGAGGAAGGTGCGGCCCCCCTTGTCATTGCTCCAGTTGTACGAGCCGTCGGGGCCCAGGAAGTCCTGGGCGGCGCGGGCCGGGGTGGTGACCGCGACACCGCCACCGCCGATGTTGTAGCGGTACGAGGAGAGGGCCAGGCCCTGCCGGGAGAAGAGCAGGCCTGCGACCCGCGCCTGCACCGCGGGCCTGAAGTGCTGCAGGTCGTTGACCCACCAGGCACCCGACGCACCGATGTCGTCGATGGTCTGGGCGGCGTGCGGGGAGACCTCGGCCGCCGTGGGGGTCGCGGCCGAGGAGGACGGGGCGGATATCAGGGGACCCGCGACGGCGAGTGCGGCTGCGGCCGTCCACAAAGCGGATCTGCGGGGGTGGGGGTGAGACACGTGCATCCCTTCCGTCGTCATGAAGGTGGTGCGGTACGGCTCCTTGCGGGGGTGCGTTTCGCATTCCTCTGCCCGACGGACTGCAGCGCGCCTTCCAGCGCGAACGTCGCCGCACCCAGACACGCCGGGTCGGTGGGGATCGGGGAGAGGACGATCTCGGTGGCGGCCATCGGCCGCGGCAGCGCGTGCCGGGCGACGGCCTCGCGCACCTCCGCGACCAGGGGCTCGCCGAGGGCGGCCGCGACCCAGCTGCTGAGCACGACCACTTCGGGGTTGAACAGATTGACCAGGTCGGCGATGCCGGCACCGAGGTAACGGGCGGTGTCCCGGACCACCTTGACCGCCACCGGGTCGTGCTCGCGCATCCCCTGGGCCAGCGCGGCGATGGTGGCCGTCTGGTCCTCCGGGTGCAGCAGCGGGCTGCCGGGGCTGAGCTCCCGCAGGTTCAGCATGATTCCGGGCGCCCCGACATACGTCTCCACACAGCCGTGGTTGCCGCAGTGGCACAGCCGGCCGTCGAGGACGATCGTGTTGTGCCCCCACTCGCCGGCGCTGTTGCTGATCCCGCGGTGCAGCCCGCCGCCCAGGACGAGCCCGGCGCCCACACCGGTGCCGAGGGTGACCACCACGGCGTCTCCGCGCCCGCGGGCGGCCCCGAACCACAGCTCGGCGACCGCGACCGCGCGCAGCGGGTTGTCCAGGTACAGGGGGTAGGCGATGTGCTCGGTGAGCAGGTCGAGCAGCGGCACGTCGTGCCAGTCCCAGTTGGGCGCGTACTCGGCGACGCCGGTGTCGCGGTCCACCTGCCCCGGCACGCTGACGCCCACGCCCAGCACCCGCGCGCCCTCGATGCCGGCCTGTGCGACCACCGAGCCGACGGCAGCGGCGACATGGCCGACCATCTCCTCGGGGAGGCTCTCACCGGGGCGGACGTCCTCCTCGGCGCGGGCGAGCACATTCAGCGCCAGGTCGAACAGCTCGACACGGACATACGTCTCCGCGATGTCGACGCCGATCAACGCGCCCCCCGACGCGTTGACCGCCACGAGACCCCGGGGGCGGCCGCCCGCCGAGTCCTCGAACCCGACCTCGGTGATCATCCGCAGATCGAGCAGCTCGCCGACGAGCGTGGCGACCGTCGCAAGGCTCAGACCGGTGGCGGCCGCCAGCTCCTGCCGGGAGGTGGGGGACGCGGCGATGATCTGGCGCAGCACCTCGTAGCGATTCGCGGTGCGGATGTCACGTGATGTGCCGCGCTTCATCGATCTCCCCTCACAGGCGGGCGCCGGTGCGTGCATCTCGGCCGGGGGTCCGGGGGTTGCCCCCCGGGAAGACACAGCACCGGTGGCGTACCCCCGTCCCTTCGCTCAGGCGCACCGGGCACGTCGGCACCGGCGCGGCGCAAGGCTATGGCCTGCGGGGGACTTTCGACAAGGGGTTAGGAAAGGGGGTTTATAAAGCCCTTCACAGGTCAGTCGCCCAGCACCGTCCGCACGAAGGGGTTGGCGAATTTTCCGTCCGGGTCCAGGGCCCGCGCAAGCACCCGGAAGTCACCCAGCCGGGGGTACCGGCCGTGCAGGACCGCCGCGGGCGTGGTGAAGACCTTGCCCCAGTGCGGGCGGGCGTCGAACGGGTCCAGCGCCTCCTCCAGCCGCCGCACCACCGGCAGCACCGCCCGCGTGTCCTCCACCCAGGTGAAGTGCGCCGCCACGGTGTCCCGCCCGTACGCCGGGCTCAGCCACTGCTGGTCGGCGGCGACCGTCCGTATCTCACAGGTCTGCAGCACGGGGGCCACCGTCGCCCGGATCCCGTCGAGGGCATGCAGTACGTCGACGGCGTGCTGCCGCGGCAGCAGATACTCCGACTGCAGCTCGGCCCCGCTGCTCGGTGTGAACTCCGCCCGGAAGTGCGGCAGCCGCTCGTGCCACGGCCCCGGCACCCCGAACTGCTCCGTGCAGTTCACGGCCGGCATCCCCGGCACGGGGTGCAGCTTCTCGGTGGCGGGCGCGGCCCACGGGAAGTCCTGCAGCGGCTGGTCGGTGCGACGCTTGAGCCACACCTGCCTAAAGCCGGGCTCCCGCCAGTCGGTGAACAGGCTCACGCTGTACGCCGCCGAAGCGATCGTCTCGTACGTCTGCGGGTCCAGCCCGGCGAGGGGGAGTTCGGTGAACACGCGCTGCTCGACCTCGAAGGCCGGCTCCAGGTCGAGGGTGAGGGCGACCACGACGCCGAGCGCGCCCAGCGAGGTGACGGCGCCGTCGAACCGCGCGTCGCCCCGCCCGATCCGTACCGTGTCCCCGCCGGCCGTGACCAGCTCCACCTCCCGCACCGGTGCCGCCAGCGATCCGTTGCTCACCCCCGAGCCGTGCGTGCCGGTCGCCACCGAACCGGCGACGGAGATGTGCGGCAGGGACGCCATGTTGGGCAGCGCGAGCCCGTGCGTGTGCACCACGCGGGCCAGTTCCGCGTACCGGACGCCGCCCGACACCCGTACCGTGCGGGCCGTGGTGTCCACGTCGGTCACCGGCGGCAGCCCGGCGATCGAGAGCAGGGTGCCTTCGGGGCCCGGCTCGGCGATCTCGTTGAAGGAGTGGCCGCTGCCCAGGACGCGGACCTTGGCGCTGCCGGCCACCAGAGTCCTGAGCGCGTCGAGCGAGTGGGGGCGGTGCAACTCCTTGGCCGCATAGGTGATGTTGCCTGCCCAGTTGGTGACCGTCTCCGTCATTCCTGTCGTCCTCCGGCGAGTGCGTGTGCATTGACCCTCTGCATTGACCCTCTCATTTGCCGCGACCTACCGTTGAGAGCGTTTTCTGCAACGTCCCCGCCGAAGCCGGAGGGCCCACCCTTGCCCGAGCGTCCCCAGGCTCTGTTCGCCATGACCGCCGAGAACCTGCCGCTCGTCTTCCCCGCAGAGGTGCTTGGGCGACTGCGCGAGGCGGTGGACATCGATCCGGACCTGGTCACCGAGGACTTCACCGAGCCGCGCGTCCGGGAGGTGCTCGCGCGCACCGAGATCCTGGTCACCGGCTGGGGCTGCCCCCGCCTGGACGCGGCCGTCCTCGACGCGGCCCCGAAACTGCGCGCGATCCTGCACTCGGCCGGTTCGGTCAAGGGCTTCACCACTCCCG
This sequence comes from Streptomyces sp. NPDC001492, assembly GCF_053597275.1. NCBI lineage: Bacteria > Bacillati > Actinomycetota > Actinomycetes > Kitasatosporales > Streptomycetaceae > Streptomyces > Streptomyces sp. NPDC001492. The sequence continues at coordinate 308,541 of NZ_JBSFHW010000004.1, forward strand.
AGGTCTGGCGGCGCGGCATCACGGTCTCCTCGGCCGCCGCGGCCAACGCGCTGCCGGTCGCCGAGTACACGCTCGCGATGATCCTGCTCGCCGGGAAGGACCTCCTGGGCGCCCGGGAACGTCTGCGCACCACACGGACCCATCCCGGCTGGGGCGTCGTCGCGGGCATCGGCAACCACGGCCGCCGTGTCGGCGTGATCGGTGCTTCCCGGATCGGCCGCCGCGTCATCGGGCTGCTGGCACCCTTCGACCTGCGGGTGAGCCTCAGCGATCCGTACGTCACCGGGCCGCGGGCGGCCGAACTCGGGGTGCGGCTCCTGCCGTTGGACGACCTTCTGCGCACGTCGGACATCGTCACGATCCACGCGCCCGAGACGCCGGAGACCCACCACCTGATCGGCCGCCGGGAACTCGCCCTGATGCCGGACGGGGCGACCCTCATCAACACCGCGCGCGGCGGCCTGGTCGACCACGAGGCCCTGGTCGACGAGGTCCGCACCGGCCGGCTGAACGCCGTCCTCGACGTCACCGACCCCGAGCCGCTCCCCGCCGACTCTCCCCTCTACGACCTGCCGGGCGCCTTCGTCACCCCGCACCTCGCGGGCTCCCAGGGCAACGAGCTGTCCCGTCTCGGCATGACGGTCGCGGAGGAGGCCGCACGTCTGCTGACGGGCGGGGAGCTGGCCCATCCGGTCGATCCGGGGGCGCTGGAGCGGGAGGCGTGAAGTGCGGATTTCGTAGATGCGGGCAGGGCTCACGGAGCTATTCGTAAAGCTCTGGCGCTACGACTGCGATATCAGTAGCGTCAATCTGTATGACGCTCGAACCGCTCCCCGAGACCGACCTGACCCGACACCGCCGACTGCGCGAGCAGGGCAGCCTCGACCGCGCCGATCTCAATGCCATCCTCGATGCCGGGTTCGTCTGTCATCTGGGTGTGGTGGTCGAGGGGCGGCCGCTGGTCGTGCCCACGGTCTACGGACGGGACGAGCGGCAGCTGTACCTCCACGGCTCGGTGGCGAGCCGCAGTCTCGTCGGCGGCACTCCGGTCTGCGTGACCGTCACGCACGTCGACGGCCTGGTCCTCGCCCGCTCCGTCTTCGAACACGGTGTCAACTACCGCAGCGCGATGATCCACGGCGCGGCACGCAAGGTCACCGACCCCGAGGAGAAGCTGGAAGGCCTGCGCCGGCTCACCGAGCATGCGGCGCCCGGCCAGTGGTCGTACGCCCGGCTGCCGCACCGCAAGGAACTCGCGGCCACCACCCTCCTCGCCCTGTCCCTCGACGAGGCCTCGGTCAAGATCCGCACGGGTGCACCCGACGACGGCGACGGACCCGACGCGGAGCTGGGCCTGTGGGCCGGAACCCTGCCGCTGACCTCCGCCTGGGGCACCCCTGTCCCCGACCCCCGGCTGCCGTCGGACACCCCCGTACCAGGACACATCGCGCGCCGCGGGGGGACCCGGCACGGCTGACGTACACGCGGGGGCATACCGTGAGGAGTCGAACGCCTGAGCCGGAAGGAGAGTCGGGATGGGCAGCCGTACCGCACTGGTCGAGGATCTGATGGAGCGGTTCCCGCAGGTACCGCGGGAAGCCGTCTTCAAAGAGGACCTGCTGCGTGGAGGCGTGGCCTTCGACCCGTCCGCGCTCAGCGACAACGAGTCCGGCGAGGTCAAGCCGAAGTCGTACTTCATCTTCTCCTTCGACCACGGCACCCTGCCGGAGCTGGGCGAGGCCGCGCTGAGGCGCCCCCCGGAGGAGATCATCCTCACCGGCGGCCCGTACGACCTGCGCCGTACCGTCGTCTCCGTACGCGTGAACCCGGCCTCGCCCTACCGCGTCGCCGCCGACGAGGAGGGCATGCTCGGGCTCTACCTCGACGGCAAGCGCATCGCGGATGTCGGTGTGCCGCCGATGCCGGAGTACTACCGGCACACCCTCTCCAACGGGAAGTCGGTCATGGAGGTCGCCCCGACCATCCAGTGGGGCTATCTGATCTACCTGACCGTCTTCCGGGTCTGCCAGTACTTCGGCGCCAAGGAGGAGTGCCAGTACTGCGACATCAACCACAACTGGCGCCAGCACAAGGCCGCCGGGCGGCCGTACACGGGCGTGAAGGACGTCGAGGAGGTCCTCGAAGCCCTGGAGATCATCGACCGCTACGACACCGCGAAGGCGTCCACCGCCTACACGCTGACCGGCGGCGCGATCACCAAGACCGTCTCCGGGCGCGACGAGGCCGACTTCTACGGCCACTACGCCAAGGCCATCGAGGAGCGGTTCCCGGGCCGGTGGATCGGCAAGGTCGTCGCCCAGGCGCTGCCGCGTGACGACGTGCAGCGGTTCAAGGACTACGGCGTGCAGATCTACCACCCCAACTACGAGGTGTGGGACGAGTACCTGTTCAAGATGTACTGCCCGGGCAAGGAGCGCTACGTCGGCCGCGACGAGTGGCACAGGCGGATCCTCGACTCGGCGGAGATCTTCGGCGCCCGCAACGTCATCCCCAACTTCGTGGCCGGCGTGGAGATGGCCGAGCCCTTCGGGTTCAAGACGGTCGACGAGGCCATCGAGTCCACCACCGAGGGCCTGCGCTTCTTCATGTCGCACGGCATCACACCCCGCTTCACCACCTGGTGCCCCGAGCCCACCACCCCGCTCGGCAAGGCCAACCCGCACGGCGCCCCGCTGGAGTACCACATCCGGCTGCTGCAGGCCTATCGCAGGACGATGGACGACTTCGGCCTCTCCTCCCCGCCCGGATACGGCCCGCCCGGACCCGGCCGCGCGGTCTTCTCCGTCAGCTCGTTCATGGACAGCCTCCCGGCGCAGGAGGCGGCTGAGGTGTAAGTGACAGGCGGGGACTTCGAGTCACATCGGGTCCCCGTCCGTACAAGAGGCCGGAGTTGTGTCTCCGGCCGGTTCACAGGTTCCGTCACGGCAACTGAACACAGCGCTTGTCAGTTGTGTCGAAAACGTGAAAGGCTCCTGTCCTGCCGCGAGGTTCCCCCCAACTCCTTCGCCGAAATGGTGAGTTGACCTCGCTTGTGGATGCAGGAGACTCATGCCCGACCTGCCGACCCCGAAGGACGCCGCCGAGGCCGCGCTGTTCTCCGAGTGCTGGGACGCGGTGCTTTCCTACGCCGATCTGTGCACGGCCGGCGCCAGTGCGGCCACTCAGCTGGCCACGGAGGCGTTCGCCCTCGGTATCCGCGAGGTCCGCGCCGCCGAGACCGCAAGCTCACCGGGCAACGGCCGTCGCTCGCCCCGGCTCCCCGTGATCCCCCTGTTGCTGACCGCCGTACGCACCACGGCCGCGGCCTGGGAGGCCGGCGGACAGGGCCAGGACCTCGACCCCGACCTGCGCCTGTGGCTCAACTCGGAGAAGGCCGCCCGCTACACCGGCCCCCCGCTGCGCCGCCCGATCGCCCTGCGCGGTCTGCGCGACCTCCAGGAGGCGGATGCGGCGCTGCTGTGGCTGACCGAGGTGGAGTCGTTGCCGCGGTCCGCGGTGGCCCGCCGGCTCGGCCTCGACCCGGACCTCGTGGGCGAGGAACTCGACCAGGTGCGGGGCCTGTTCAGGGACCGCTGCCACCGTAACCACCTCGACACGCCGATGGACGCGCAGTGCCGCAGCTATGCGCGCCTGCTGGACGCGATCACCAGGTCGCCCGCCGCCGACATCCCGCCGGACCTCTCGCGGCACCTCGCCACCTGCGTGGACTGCGCGGAGGCCGCCTCCTGTCTGCGTCCGCAGGGCGGCGGGCTGCCCGCCGCCCTCGCCGGCGGCGTGATCGGCTGGGGCGGCCTCGCCTATCTGGAGCGCCGCCGCCGGGCCGCCGAGGTGCGCCTCGGTGTCGGGCGACCGGGGGCGGGAGACGGGCAGAGCGGTGCGGCGAAGAGCGGTGCCGACCGCGCCCGCGTCATACGGGGCGGGCTGCTCGTGGCCGCCGTCATGGTGTCGCTGCTGGCGCTGGCCACCTCGATGATGCCGTTCGGTGGCAACGACAACGAGGCCGCGAGCAGTGACGCTCCGACCGACAGCAGCCCGGTGGCGGCCCCGCGCCCGTCCCTGACGTCGGCCACACCGACGCCGAAGAGCGCCTCCCCGACCCCTTCCGACACCCCGACGAAACCCGAGGGGGGCAAGCACTCCGACCCGGAACCCCAGGGCACCTCCGCCACCACGCAGAGCAGCGCACCGGATCCGGGCAAGAGCGCGTCCGCCACCTGCAAGGCCGCCTACCACCTGGACAGCCAGTGGACCGACGGCTTCCAGGCCACGGTCACCGTCACCACCGTCGACGCCCTCGACACCTGGCGCGTCGCCTGGTCCTTCCGGGACGGCCAGAAGGTCGGCCAGATGTGGGACGCGAGCGTCGCCCAGAACGGCTCCCGGGTCACCGCGACCGCCGCCGACTACAACAAGGCCGTCCCCGCCGACGGCAAGATCACCTTCGGCTTCCTGGGGTCCTGGCAGGGCAAGAACTCCTCGCCGTACGACTTCACGCTCAACGGGCTGGCCTGCGCGAAGAGTTGATCTCGTACGGCCCCGAGTCAGGCGCCCCGACCGGGTGGACCCGGCAGAGTCCCCCGGTCGTTCGGCGCCGGCCGGTCAGCAGCCCGACTTGTAGAAGTACTTGCTGACCGACGGGTCGTTCATGTTCGCCTTCGTGATGGCGACCATGTTGGTGCCTATCGCCTTCTGGACGCTCTTGCCCTCGAAGGCGGCCGCCAGTTGGTCGACGGCCTCCCTGCCGATCGCCGCCGGGTCCTGGGCGACCAGGACCTGGAGCGTGCCCGCCTTGAGCGAGGCGACCTCGTCGGGTTCGGCGTCGAAGGCGGCGACCTTCACCTTGCCCTGCTTGCCGGCCTGCTTGAGGCCGGTGGCGATGCCCTGGCCGGTGTTGGTGTTGCCTGCGAAGACACCGCCCAGGTCGGGGTGGGCCGCGAGCGTCGACTGGATCTGGGAGGCGGCGGTCGCAGGGAGGTCGTTGTCGTAGAGCGTGGGCAGCATCTTGATCTTCGGGTACTTCTTCATCTCCTCCGTGAAGCCCTTGATCCGGGCGTCCGTCGTGGAGACACCGGGCTTGACGCTGATCACGATCGCCGAGCCCTTCTCGCCCATCAGCTTGGCGAGCGCGTCGGCGGCGACCCGGCCCCCCTTCTCGTTGTCGGACGAGATGCGGGTGATGCCGATCGAGTCGTCGGTGACCGTGGTGTCGACCAGCGCGACCTTGGTGCCCGCCGACTGGATCTGCTTCAGCGACGGCGTGAGCGCGCTGGTGTCCACCGGCGAGATCAGCAGCCCGTCCGGCCGGGAGGCCGCCACCGAGTCCAGGAGCGGACGCTGCACCGACACGTCCCACTGCGCGGAACCGTCCGCGCCGAAGTCCATGCCCTTGGCCTTCGCCTCCGTCTTCGCCGCGCAGGTCATGGTGATGTAGAAGGGGTCGCTCTTCACTCCGGTGATCAGCCGCACCTTCTTGTGCGCTGCCCCGCCGGACGATCCCGACCCGCCACCGCTGGACGAACTGCACGCGGCGGCCCCGGTGAGGGCCAGTACGGTGCCCGCGGCGACCAGTGCGCTGCGCCTGCTGCGAATGCTCAACATCGAGACATCTCCTTAGGATTGCTCTCGGGTCTTCCTGCGCATCTGGTCGACGTAGACGGCCGCGACGAGCACCACGCCCACCGCGACGTCCTGCCAGTACTGCTGGACGCCGATGACGATCAGTCCGGTGGTGAGCACGGCCGGGATGAAGACACCGATCACGGTGCCCAGCACCGAGCCGCGCCCGCCGAAGAGGCTGGTGCCGCCGAGCACCACGGCGGTGATCACCTTCAGGTTGTCGGTGGAGTGCCCGGCGATCGACGTGGTGCCGTACGAGGCGAGCCACATCACCGCGCCGAGCCCGGCCAGCAGGCCCATCAGCCCGTACACCATCACCAGGTGGCGGCCGACCCCGATTCCCGCACGGCGTACGGCGGTCGGATTGGAGCCGATGGCCAAGGTGTGCGTGCCGAACCGGGTCGCGCCCAGCACCAGGCCGAACACGGCCGTGACCACCGCGGCCAGGACCACCAGCCAGGGAATGCCGAGCACCTTGCCGAAGCCGAGGCTGTTCTGCAGATGCGTGGCCGCCGCACCCGCCGGGTCCTGGCCCCCGGTGGCGAGTTCGGCGATCCCCAGGGCGGCACCCAGGCCGCCCAGCGTCACGATCAGCGGCGGAACCTTCCCGGTCGCCACCACCGCACCCTGCAGCACACCCCAACCGGCGCCCACCGCAAGGGCGATGACCACACAGATCGCGACCGTGCCCCAGCCGGCGTCCGGCCCGCCGTGGTGGATGTTGTACTCGCCCGCGGCCACCGCGGCCAGCACCAGCACCGAACCGATCGACAGATCGATGCCCGCCGTGATGATCACGAACGTCATGCCGACGCCCAGCACCAGATAGATGGCCGCGTTCACGGCGATCTGCGTGAGGTCGTACTGGGTGAAGAACTTGCCCGGCGCGGCGACGGTGAAGAACAGGACCAGCACCACGAGGATCACGAAGGTCCACAGCTCGCTGATGCCGGCCGCCCGCCGCAGCCAGTCGGGTACGGTCCGGTGTCCACCGTCCGAGGCGGGCGGGGCCTGCTGCTGTGCCGCGGCCGGCCGGACTTCCTTGCTGTCGGCGGTCATCGCCCGTCCTCCGCTTTCCTCAAGGACCCGTTCTGCCCGGCGGGTTCGTCCAGCGACCCGGTCATGGCCCCGACGAGCTCCTCGATCGTCGTGTCCGCCGCCGTGAACGAGGCGACCCGGCGCCCGAGCCGCAGCACCTCCACCCGGTCCGAGACCGACAGCACCTCCGGCATGTTGTGACTGATCAGCACGACACAGATGCCCCGGTCGGCGACCCTGCGCACGGTGTCCAGGACGCGGGCGCGCTGCACGACCCCCAGCGCGGCCGTGGGCTCGTCCATGAAGATGACCTTGTTCGCGAACGCGACCGCACGCGCCACGGCCACCGACTGCCGTTGACCGCCGGACAACGTTGTCACAGGAGCCGTCACATCTTTGAGTTCGACGCCCAGCTCGGCGAACGCCTTGACCGCCTCCCGTCGCATCGCGGGCCGGTCGAGCACTCCCAGGCGGCCGAGCAGCCCGCCGCGCACAACCTCCCTGCCCAGATACAGATTGGCCGCCGCGTCCAGGTCCGGCGCGAGCGACAGGTCCTGGTAGACCGTCTCAAGTCCGTGCCGCTGGGCGTCCATCGGCCCGCCGAACCGGACCGCCCGCCCCTCCACCCGCACTTCGCCCTCGTCGGGTGCGAGCACCCCCGACAGGACGTTCACCAGAGTCGACTTTCCTGCGCCGTTGTCGCCGATCAGGGCGACGACCTCGCCCGCGTACGCCGTGAAGTCGGCGCCCTGCAGCGCCTGGACGTGACCGAAACGCTTGACCACACCGTGTGCCGCGAGAAGTGGTTCCCTTGCAGAGGCCATGTTGTGCCTTCGCGTTGGTATCGTTAACAGTTCGTCGATTCTGGGAGCCCCGTGGGTGGGCGTCAAGGGTCGTGTGTGACCCGTTCTCAAGAGGTTGCACAGCGGCCCGGGAGCCGCCCGCCCGACTGCCGAGGAGGACTGCGGCGTGGTCGGCCGCCCCACGATGAAGGACGTCGCCGCCGAGGCGGGCGTCAGCGCGATGACGGTGTCCCGGGTGGTCAACGGTGCGGGGAGCGTGGCACCGCGGACCGCCGCGCGAGTCGAGGCCGCCGTCCGCAAACTGGGCTACCAGCGCGACGAGTTGGCGCGCCAACTGCGCCGAGCGGACCAACCCAGCCGGACGATAGGCCTGTTGGTGGACAACGTTGCCGATCCTTTCATGGCCGCCGTCGCCTCCGCCGCCGAGGACGTCGCCCGCCGGCGCGGCAGCGTGGTGCTCATCGGCTCCAGCCGCGCCGACCCGCGCCGGGAGCGCGAGGTCGTCGCCGCCTTCACCGCCCGCCGCGTCGACGGCCTCATCCTCACGCCGGCCGCGGGCAGCCACCGTTTCCTGCGGCCGGCGCAGGAGCAGGGAACCAAGATCGTGTGCGTGGACCGGGCCGCACCCGGACTGGACGCGGACACCGTGGTGGTGGACAACCGTGCCGCGGTCGAGGAGGCCGTACGGCACCTGATCGCGCACGGCCACCGCCGTATCGGCTACCTCGGGGGCCGGCAGGACGTCTGGACCAACGGCGAGCGTCACCGGGGCTACCGGGCGGCACTTCGGGCCGCGGGCATCGGCGCCGACCCCGGGCTCGTCCGCCACGGTCTGCGCTCGGCGCCGTCCGCCGCCGAGGCCGTCACGGCCCTCCTCGCCTCCGCCGAGCCGCCCACCGCCCTCCTCGCCGACAACGAGAACCTCGCCCTCGGCGCGCTGACGGTCCTGCCGCCCCGGATCGCCTTCGTCGCTTTCGACGACTTCCCGCTGGCCGAGCGGCTGTCGCCGCCCGTCACCGTCATCGCGCAGGATCCCGTCGCGCTCGCCACCACGGCCGCGCACCTGCTGTTCGCCCGCATCCAGGGCGACGACTCGCCGCCCCGCACCCTCGTCATGCCGACGGAGCTGATCAGGCGGGGGTCGGGGGAGGTGCCCGGACCCTTTGCGGGACCGGGCCTCTGAGCGGGTGTGGGCGCTGTGAGCGGGTGTGGGGGCTGTCGAGCGGCTTTCCGAATATTCCGTGGCGCCCGGCGGACGTACGGCTCTATGGTGAGCGGACATGGAGCGGTGGCCGGTGGCCGCCGCTGCCGAACGAGCGTGGAACCGGGAGGTGTTGACCGATGGCTGTCTTTGCGACGAGCGCTGCCCGCATCCAGATCATCACGTCCACCTCCGTGGCCTTCGGCTGACCTCAACTCCTTTCGCCGGGGCCACCCTTGTGAAGGGTCACCCTTGACTTCCAGCTCTGCTTTCAGTTCCGCTTCCGGTGCTGTTTTCTCCGCGCTCGCTCCCTACGGCTGGGACGAGGCATGGGCGGACGCGTTCGCCCCCCACGAGCCCGAGGGGCTCCTGCCCGGACGTGTGATCCGGGTCGACCGCGGCCAGTGCGACGTGGTCACCGCCGACGGCGTCCTGCGGGCCGACACCGCGTTCGTCACCCCGCACGACCCGATGCGGGTCGTGTGCACCGGCGACTGGGTCGCCGTCGAACCCGGCGGCAACCCCCGCTACGTACGGACGTATCTGCCGCGCCGTACCGCCTTCGTACGCTCCACCTCCTCCAAGCGGTCCGAGGGGCAGATCCTCGCCGCCAACGTCGACCACGCGATCGTCGCCGTGTCCCTTGCCGTCGAACTCGACCTCGGGCGCATCGAACGCTTCCTGGCCCTGGCCTGGGAGTCGGGCGCGCAGCCGCTGGTCGTGCTCACCAAGGCCGACCTGGTGCCCGACCCGGTGACCCGCGCGCATCTCGTCCAGGACGTCGAGCTGTCGGCGCCGGGCGTGACCGTGCTGACGGTCAGCGCCGTGGACGGGGACGGGCTCGATGTCCTCGTCGGCCTTGTCTCCGGCGGTACGTCCGTGCTGCTCGGGCAGTCCGGTGCGGGCAAGTCCACCCTCGCGAACGCCCTCCTGGGCGAGGACGTGATGGAGGTGCAGGCCGCGCGGGACGTCGACGGCAAGGGGCGTCATACGACGACCACCCGCAACCTGCTCGCCCTGCCCGGCGGGGGTGTCCTCATCGACACACCGGGGCTCAGGGGCGTCGGCCTCTGGGACGCCGAGAGCGGGGTCGGACAGGTCTTCTCCGAGATCGAGGAACTGGCCGAGCGGTGCCGCTTCCACGACTGCGCGCATGATGCGGAGCCGGGGTGTGCGGTGCGGGAGGCTGTCGAGAGCGGGGAGTTGCCGCATCGGCGGCTGGAGAGCTACCGCAAGCTGATTCGGGAGAATCAGTGGATCGTGGCCAAGACCGATGCGCGGCTCCGTGCGGAGCTTCGACGGGATTGGAAACGGAAGGGTGCTGCGGGGCGGGCGGCGATGGAGCTGAAGCGGGGGCGGCGGTAAGGGGGCCGGGGGCGCCGTCTGGGGGCCTGCCGCGCCCAGACCCCCGCTTTCGGCCTGAACGGCCCCGTCCTCAAACGCCGGACGGGCTGAGAGGACTCCACGTCCGATTTCCGCTGGCCGGGGAGTCCCGTCCGGCGGAGACTGGAGGGCGTGGTGGACGAAGACAGCAGGTACGAAGCCGTGCGGAGTCGGGATGCCCGGTTCGACGGGGAGTTCTTCTTCGCTGTCCGGACGACCGGGATCTACTGCCGGCCCAGTTGCCCCGCCGTGACGCCGAAGCGGCGTAACGTCCGGTTCTTTGCGACGGCCGCCGCCGCGCAGGGCTCCGGGTTCCGGGCCTGCCGGCGGTGCCGGCCGGATGCCGTGCCGGGGTCGGCCGAGTGGAATGTGCGGGCGGATGTGGTGGGGCGGGCCATGCGGCTCATCGGGGACGGGGTCGTCGACCGGGAGGGGGTCACCGGGCTGGCGGCGCGGCTCGGGTACAGCGCCCGGCAGGTACAGCGGCAGCTCACCGGTGAGCTCGGGGCCGGGCCCGTCGCTCTCGCCCGGGCCCAGCGGGCACACACCGCGCGGGTCCTGGTGCAGACGACCGAGCTGCCGATCACGGAGATCGCCTTCGCGTCCGGGTTCGCCAGTGTGCGGCAGTTCAACGACACGATCCGGGACGTGTACGCGTCGACGCCGAGCGAGCTGAGGGCCGCCGCCCCGAGGGCCGGCCGGCGCGCGGCCGCCCCGACCGGGGGGATTCCGCTGCGGCTCGCCCACCGGGGGCCGTATCAGGCCGGTGCCGTCTTCGATCTGCTGGCGGAGGAGGCCGTGGAGGGGGTGGAGGAGGTCGGCGGGGAGCGTGGTCGGCGGACTTACCGGCGTACCCTCCGGCTTCCGCACGGTACCGGCATCGTCGCCGTCGACGAGCGGCCGGGGGCGGCCAGGTCCGTGTCCGGTGCCCATCCCGGTGGCTGGCTGGACGTGCGGCTGCATCTCAGCGACCCCCGTGATCTGACCACCGCCGTGGGGCGGCTGCGGCGGCTCTTCGATCTCGACGCCGATCCGTACGCCGTGGACGAGCGGCTCGGCGGTGACGAGCGGCTCGCGCCGCTGGTCGCTGCACGGCCGGGGCTGCGGTCGCCGGGGGCCGCCGACCCGGAGGAACTGGCGGTGCGCGCGCTGGTAGGGCGTGCGGAGGCCGAGCGGCTCGTACGGCAGTACGGGAAGGCGCTGGACGCACCGTCCGGCAGTCTCACCCGTCTGTTCCCCGAGCCCGCCGTCCTCGCGGAGGCCGAACCGGAGGGCACCCTGGGCGCGCTCACCGCCGCCCTCGCCGACGGCGCCGTACGACTGGATCCGGGCGTGGACCGCGACCAGGCGGAGGCCGCGCTGCTCGCCGTGCCCGGCATGGACGCCGGCACCGTCGCCGTGATCCGCACCCGGGCGCTCGGCGATCCCGACGTCGCCCCGCCCGGCGCGGACGTTCCCGACAGCTGGCGCCCCTGGCGCTCGTACGCCCTGCAACACCTTCGTGCAGCAAGAGAGTGGGACCGATCCTGATGAGTGTTCTCTGGAGCCGCCTCGACAGTCCCGTCGGGCCCCTCCTCCTCACCTCCGATACGGACGGTGCTCTGACCTCCGTGTCCGTGCCCGGACAGAAGAACGGCCTTGCGGTACAGGCGGGTTGGCGGCGCGAGCCGGCACCGTTCCGCGCCGCCGAGGAGCAGTTGGCTGCCTACTTCGCCGGTGAACTGAAGGAGTTCCGGCTGGAGTTCAGCACCGCCGGGAGCGAGTTCAGGGAGCGGGTGTGGGCCGCTCTCGACACCGTTCCCTACGGGGCGACCGCCACCTACGGCGAGATCGCCGCCCGGATCGGCGCCTCACGGGCTGCCGTACGGGCCGTGGGCGGCGCGATCGGCGCCAATCCGCTCCTGGTCGTCCGGCCGTGCCACCGGGTGATCGGAGCGGACGGTTCGCTGACCGGATACGCGGGCGGCCTCGAACGGAAGGTGCGGCTGCTGACGCTGGAAGGTGTCCTCCGGTCGCCGTCGGCCCCTCCGGCCCTCTAGCCCCTGTCGTTTGGATCAGCTCAGCGTCGCGGGGTCTGGCACGCACATCTGCGGCGTTGTCGTCACTCGCCGACGCTCCGCGTCGACTCCCTCCTCCGCCTTGCAGCTGCACGCACCAGACCCCGCTCGGGGCGGCTGAAAGGCGCAGTTCCCTACGGCCGACCTGATCCAAACGACAGGGCCTAGCCCTCCTGGTCCTCCAGGCCCCAGCTGTGGATGCGTCGCGGGTGGACGCGGATCAACTCCTCGCTGAGGTGCGGGCCCAACTCGTGGGGGCCGGTGAGGAGTTCCGCCTCGCCCCGGATGTCCACGCCTCGTACCTTCCACGGGCGCAGGCTCACGATGTCGTCGACGACCAGGGCCACCTTGGGGTTGTGCCGGAGGTTGCGCCACTTCTTGGTGCGGCCCAGGGCGTATCCGCCGATCAGGATGGTGCCGTCGTCCTGGGGGAAGAAGCCCACCGGGTTGGCCTGCGGCTGTCCCTGCGGGTCGACGGTGGCCAGCCGCCCCAGGCGCTGCGACTTCAGGTACGCGCGTTCCGCCTCGCTGAATTCGGTCATGGGAGCAGCGAAACACGCCCGGCCCGCTCAGCACATCGGATCCTCGGCCTAGTCCCGAGGCCCTACGTCAGCCCCAGATCACGGCGCCCAGCCAGGCCCCCGCGATCAGCAGACAGGTGAACAGCTCCGCCAGCACACTGGAGCCGCCCGAGCGCATCACGGTGCGCAGTGCCGCCTTCGCCTCGCGGTGCCGGCCGAGCCGGAGGCGTTCGTACAGGTAGATGCCGCCCATGAAGCCGGGGATCGCGCCGAGCACGGGGATGAGGAAGAAGCCCAGGAACGCGCCCGCCCCCGCGTACACCCCCATCCGGGGGGTGGCGCCGCTCGCGCGCAGCCGCCTCGGGGGCAGTGCCCAGCGCACCACCTGGGAGAGGAACATCGCGAGGGTCGCGCCCACCAGGATCCACCAGGACACCGGCTGTGTGGCCTTCAGCGCCCACCACAGGACCGCGGCCCACACGAGCCACGAGCCCGGCACCCCGGGCACCAGCACTCCGCACAGGCCGAGCAGGAGGACCAGTCCGACCAGCAGGAGGTCCCACACTCCCATCTCACCAGAGTGCCGGAGGGAAGGAGGAGACGCAGGTCAGCAGTCCGGACCCGGGTCACACCGGCCACTCTTTCCGCACCGCCGTTCGACGGCTCACCCTCGACGGGTGCCGGACGCGTTCTGCTGCGCCGCTTTTTCCTGATGCCCCGTTTTCATACCGCCCATGCGGTGGACAATTAGGGGCATGAGCCAGCAGGGGGGAAGTCCCACCGGTCATGAGGACGACTGGTGGGGGCAGCTGTACGACGACTCCACCGAGGACACGGGTCCCGCACCCGCGCCCGACACCCTGGACGACCGGTTCGCCTCGGTGGCCGGGGCCGTGGGCGCCGAGGCCGGGGAGGAGGCCGTGGACGAGGGGCTGACCCAGCGGAGGGCCCCCTGGGACCCACCGCCCCCGCCCGGCGGCCGTACCTCCACGGAAACACCCGTCACGACGGTGCCCGAGTCGCGCATGCCCCCCGAGGCACCGGCGCAACCGTCCGCAGACCCCGCCCGGGACGGCTCGCCCGCCGCCACCCCGGCGGACGCGGAGCACCGCCCCCGCCATGCCGCGGACAACCCTCCGCCGCAGATCCCCGACGGCACTCTCCCGCACACCGCACGCCATCGCGCCGCCGCACAGAGCCCCGTCCCGCAGCAGGCCGCCTCCCCTTCGGCGCCGGCCCCCGTGGCCGACGCCGCCCCCCTCCGCACGGCCACCCACCTGGACCTCCCCACCCTCCCCCCGGCCTCCGTCGACTACGTCGGCTCGGGCCCGCCCACCTACGACGCCGAGCCCACCGCGCTCCCGCCCGCCGACCCCGACGACCTCGACGACCTGGTCGCGGACACCGTGCTGGACGGCGCCCGCTACGGCGCCTGCACCCTCCGTGCCGTCTCCGTCCGCGGCGACTCCGCCCGGTACCGGGGCGAGCCCCGCCGCGACTCCCTGCTCACGGCCCGCTTCGGCACCGGAGAGCACGCACTGGTCCTGGTGGCGATGGCCACCGGTGCCCGCGCCACACCCGGCGCCCACCGTGCGGCCGCTGAGGCCTGCCACTGGATCGGCCGGGCCGTCGGCCGCAGTCACGCCCGGCTCGCGGAGGACATCAGGGCCGCCCGGCGCGGCGACCTCAAGTCGGGCCTGCACCGCCTCACCGACCGCAGCCTCGGCAAACTCCGCGCCAGCGCCGCCGAGCAGGGCATCGAGCCCGAGGAGTACGCGGCCACCCTGCGCTGTCTGCTCCTGCCGGCCGACCCCGAGTGCCGTACGCGCGTCTTCTTCGGTGTGGGCGCCGGGGGACTGTTCCGACTGCGCGACGGCGACTGGCAGGACATCGAGCCGCGGGTCGGCGAGGTCACCGGCGAGCCCGTGGTCGGCTTCGGCTCCCTGCCCGCCGAGACCCCCGAGGGCGACCGGCTCACCATGGACCTGGGGATCCCGACCCCGCCGAGCCCCTACGAACCCGCCCCCGAGCCGCCCCGCGAACCCTTCCGCTTCCGCGCCTCGGTCGCCCGCCCGGGGGACACGCTGCTGATGTGCTCCGGCGGCCTCGCGGAGCCGTTGCGCGGCGAACCCGATCTGTGCCGGTATCTGACGACCAGGTGGTCCGGTCCCACCCCGCCCGGCCTCGCCGCGTTCCTCGCCGACACCCAGGTCAGGGTCAAGGGGTACGCGGACGACCGTACGGCTGCCGCCGTTTGGGAGGCGTGAGCGCCCGGCCTGTGCTGCGTCAGTCCGGGGGACAACCCCGGACCCCCAGCAGAAAGACAGATCGGCGGCGGCGGACGCCGCGCACATGGGCTATGCATGGACCTACGGGGATCCGCGGAGACCGAAGGGCATGAGTGAGCCATGGCCAAGCAGAACGTCGCCGAGCAGTTCGTCGACATCCTCGTCCGCGCCGGAGTGAAGCGCCTCTACGGCGTCGTCGGCGACAGCCTCAACCCGGTCGTGGACGCGGTGCGCCGCAACGCCGCCATCGACTGGGTGCACGTCCGGCACGAGGAGACCGCCGCCTTCGCGGCCGGCGCGGAGGCCCAGATCACCGGGAAGCTGACCGCGTGCGCCGGCTCCTGCGGCCCCGGCAACCTCCACCTCATCAACGGCCTGTACGACGCCCACCGTTCGATGGCCCCCGTCCTCGCCCTCGCCTCGCACATCCCCTCCAGCGAGATCGGCCTGGGCTACTTCCAGGAGACGCATCCCGACCAGCTGTTCCGCGAGTGCAGTCACTACAGCGAACTCATCTCCAGCCCCAAGCAGATGCCACGGCTGCTGCAGACCGCCATCCAGAACGCCGTCGGCCGCAGCGGCGTCAGTGTCGTCTCCCTGCCCGGTGACATCGCCGACCAGCCCGCCCCCGAAAAGGCCGCCGAGACCGCCCTCGTCACCTCCCGGCCCACTGTCCGCCCAGGCGACGCCGAGATCGACCGCCTCGTCGAGATGATCGACCAGGCGGGGAAGGTCACCCTGTTCTGCGGCAGCGGCACGGCGGGCGCACACGCCGAGGTCATGGAGTTCGCCGGGAAGATCAAGTCGCCGGTCGGGCATGCGCTGCGGGGCAAGGAGTGGATCCAGTACGACAACCCGTACGACGTCGGCATGAGCGGGCTGCTCGGCTACGGCGCCGCCTACGAGGCCACCCACGAGTGCGATCTGCTGATCCTGCTCGGGACCGACTTCCCGTACAACGCCTTCCTCCCCGACGACGTCAAGATCGCTCAGATCGACGTGAGACCCGAGCACCTGGGCCGCCGCTCCAAGCTGGACCTTGCCGTGTGGGGCGACGTACGGGAGACGCTGCGCTGTCTGATCCCTCGGGTGGCGCCGAAGGAGAACCGGCGCTTCCTCGACCGGATGCTCAAGAAGCACGCCGATGCGCTGGAGGGGGTGGTGAAGGCCTACACGCGCAAGGTGGACAAGCACGTGCCCATCCACCCCGAGTACGTGGCGTCCGTACTCGACGAACTCGCCGACGACGACACCGTCTTCACGGTCGACACGGGGATGTGCAACGTCTGGGCCGCCCGCTACATCTCACCCAACGGCCGCCGCCGCGTGATCGGGTCCTTCTCGCACGGCTCGATGGCGAACGCGCTGCCGATGGCGATCGGGGCCCAGTTCACCGACCGGAAGAGGCAGGTCGTGTCGATGTCGGGGGACGGCGGGTTCTCCATGCTGATGGGCGACTTCCTGACCCTGGTGCAGCACGACCTCCCGGTGAAGGTCGTCCTCTTCAACAACTCCTCCCTGGGAATGGTCGAGTTGGAGATGCTGGTCGCGGGACTTCCCTCGTACGGCACCGCGAACAAGAACCCCGACTTCGCGGCCGTCGCGCGCGCCTGCGGCGCCCACGGCGTCCGCGTCGAGAAGCCCAAGGACCTCGCAGGCGCCCTCAAGGACGCCTTCAAGCACAAGGGCCCGGCCCTCGTCGACATCGTCACCGACCCGGGCGCCCTGTCCATCCCGCCGAAGATCAGCGCCGAGATGGTGACCGGCTTCGCCCTGTCCGCCTCGAAGATCGTGCTGGACGGCGGGGTCGGCCGCATGCTGCAGCTGGCCCGCTCGAACCTCCGTAACGTGCCTCGGCCCTGACTAGCTGTCGGCCGGTACCCACTGGCGCACCCCATGGCCGTTCGTGCCGTACCAGTAGCGGGGCAGGCCCTTGATGCCGCTGGTGCGGAACGGGCGGCCGTGGTCGTCGATGCGGACCGTGCCGGTGCGGCCCTGGGAGGACCAGTCGAGCTCCAGGTACCAGCCGCAGTCGTAGGCCTCGGTCGTCGCGGTGACCAGCAGCACCTCCGGGTCCTGCGCGGAGACGCGGTACGGGAACTGCACGGCGGGGACGTGGTTTTCTTTGTCGTCGACGCCGGGAACCGCGCGGGCGACGGGGCGGTTGATGTCGAGGTTCACGTCGAAGTAGCGCGGGCCGAGGCCGCCGCCGCAGCCCTGCGCCATGTCGTACGTGATGCCCTTGAGCGGGGTGCCGCGGCTGACGACGCGGACCCGGAGGGCTTCGAGGACCACGGCCGTGGACGACTTGCCCTGCACCGAGATCCGCACCATCGTCTGCCGCCCGTGCACCGCCCCCTGTGTCGCCGCCCATGCCGCGGCGTCCTGCGGTACCGGCGGCGGGGGCACCTGGTCCGGCTCCTTGCCGATGACGTAGTCGTGTGCGCAGCCCCCGTCCCACACCTGCGAGTCGGCGGTCCAGGCGAGCGGCACACCGGTGGCCACGGGTGTGTCGCTCTGCGCGGCTGCCGACGGGCTGTTCTTCGGCCGGGGGCCCGCGGAGTCCCGTACCCCCGACGAGGGGGAGGCGGAGGGGCGGGTGCGGGCGGGCCCGGTCGCCGAGGCCGAGGGGTGGTGCGAGGCGCCCGTACGGGGGTGACCGGGCGCCTGCGCCGCATCGTCCGGCGAGCGATCCGCCGACAGTGCCGACAGGCTGCCCAGCGTGACCAGCAGTACGGTCGCCACCGCCGTGCCGAGAAGCGTGCGCCTGCGCCGGAACCAGGGCGCGCGCACCACCGGACGCTCCGTACTCGAAGGCGGTGCCTCTTCGGCCTTCGTCGGCTCCACGGCTGCCTCGACCGCCCGCGGGCGCTGCCGCGCCGCCACCGCGAGCAGCCACAGCCGGTGCAGTTCGAGCCGCTCCTCGGGTGTTGCCTCGCAGAAGGACGCGAGCCGTTCCACGGGCGCGAAGTCCTGCGGTACCGCCTCGCCCGCGCAGTACCGGTGCAGCGTGGAGGTGTTCATGTTGACGCGCCGTGCCAGGGAGCCATAGCTCCGGTCCGTGCGGTCCTTCAGCTGCCGTAACAGCGCCGCGAACGCCTCGACGTCGTCCCGAGTCTCCACTGTTTCCCCCGTCATCCACCGCATCCCGTATCCCAGGCACTCATATACCTGCACGTCAGATGGGCTGGGATGGTTCCACCGTCGCCGAAAGGGCGGCAGTCGTTGCGCCGGGCCGCTGTGACCGCCGATGCTCTTGGTGTCGCACCGACCAGGGCCGGACCGCCCCATCGGCGTCGGGCGACAGCCGACACCCATGCACTCATTCACGGGGGACACCCATGCCCAAGCGCACCCGAGCAGGCGCGCTTCTCGCCGTCGCCGTCACGGGTCTGACCGCGGCGCTCGCCGGACCGGCGGCCGCCGCTCCCAAGGCGCCCGGCTTCCTCGCGGCGGCCGACCTGCCGCCGCACCCGAGCTCGTCCTGGACGGCCGGCAAGGTCACCGCCGGCGTCCCGGAGGACACGGACCGGGACACCTGCCTGCGGGCGCTGCCGGGCCACGAGTCCGCCTGGCACCGCGAGTTCCGCACCGACCTCGACACGAACGCCCGGCAGATCACCGTGGTCCTGCCCGACACCCGTGCGGCCAAGCAGCTGACCTCGTGGCTCAACAAGGACATCAAGTCCTGCGCCGCCCGGATCGAGCAGCAGGACCCGGAGACCGAGGCCACCGGCAAGGACTACGGCAAGCTGGCCGTCGAGGAGGGCGCCCATGTGTACGGCGTCCACACCGAGACCTCCGGGGGCGCGACCGACGTGCGCCTCCTGTCGGTCGGCCGGGACGGCCGCACCGTCACGGTCGTGAACTGGGCGCAGCTGGGCGACTTCAGGGGCGCGCCCGTGAAGGCCTTCAAGAAGACGACCACGACGGCCGTGAACAAGCTCCACTGACCGCACCACCAGGGCCGCCCTCTCGCCTCGGGGGTCGGGAGGGCGGCCCACAGCACAGCCCGACCACTCGACTCGATCACTCACCCACTCGAAACGGGGAACCGAACATGAGCAGCAAGACCCGCACCGTCCTGACCGCCGGCCTTCTCGCCGTGGCCCTCGGCCTCGGCGCCACCGCCCAGGCCTCCGCCGGCGCCGCGCACAGCGTCAGCGGCAAGCCGTCCGACAACATCAGCCGTATCGCGGACTTCTACGGCGCCTACATCGACGCGGTCACCGACGAGGACAGCGGCAACCTCGGCGACGCGCTGCGCGCCCACTACCTGACCCCCGCCTTCCAGAAGGAACTGGCGGCCTGGGAGGACAGGGAGCACGCCGACGGCGTCCTGCGCGCCCAGAACGTCCCGCTCGCCTGGAAGGTCACCGACAACGGCAGCACCGCGAACCGCACGGAGGCCGTCGTCACCCTCACCTGGAGCCGGAACACCACCACCAAGCTGGTGGTGGACATGACCCGCGACAGCCGCCAGATCTTCCACATCGGGGAGAAGGGCGCGGCGGCCAAGTAGTCACTGCGGTCGCAGTCGCAGTGTGAGGATCTGGAACGGCCGCAGCTCGAAGCCCAAGTCGCTTTCGTGCTGCGGCCGTTCCAGCAGGTCCGTCACCTCGGCCCGGCCCACGGGGAAGCCGGGCGTCAGCGTGGCCCGCGCCCGCCCGCCCCGGGACTCGTACAGCCGTACCACCACATCCCCGCTGCGGTCCTCCGCGAGCTTCACCGACTCGACGGTGACGGCGGGGTGGTCGACGCGGACCAGCGGCTCCACGACCGGCGCCTCGGCCACCCGCAGCGGCAGGTTCAGGGCGAGCCCCTCGGCGACCGCGTGCCCGACGTCCGCGCCCGGCAGCAGCGCGTAGGTGAAGCGGTGCGTGCCCAGGTCGGTCTCCGGGTCCGGGCTGTGCGGGGCACGCAGCAGCGTCAGGCGTACGGTGGTGCCGAGGCCGCCCTCGTGCGGGGTGCGCGTCACGTCGTGGCCGTACGTCGAGTCGTTGAGCACCGCCACGCCATAGCCCTCCTCCGCGACCCTGAGCCAGCGGTGTGCGCAGATCTCGAAGCGGGCCGCGTCCCAGGACGTGTTGGTGTGCGTCGGGCGGTGGACGTGCCCGAACTGGATCTCCGCAGTGGAACGTTCGGCGTGCACGTCGAGCGGGAAGGCGGCCTTCAGCACCTTCTCGGACTCCTGCCAGTCGACGTCCGTGACGATGTCGAGACGCCGGGCACCGGCCGCGAGGCGGATCTCCTGGGTGATCCGCGACGTCCCGAACGTCCGCGTCACCCGCACCGCCGCCGTCAGCGGCCCGTCCTCCACCAGCTCCACGGACTCGGCGTCCGTCAGGTCCGTGCGCCGGTGCCGGTAGTGCCGGTCGATGTCCCAGGCGTCCCAGGCGTTGGGATGGTCGGGGTGCAGCTGGAGGAGGTTGCCGGGGCCGCACAGGACCTCGCGGCCGGCGGTGAGGTCGCGTACCGAGGAGAGCAGCCCCTGTGCGTCCATGGTCACCCGGAGCCGGGAGTTCTCCAGTACGCAGGCGCCCTCGCCCTGCTCGGCCCGGACGACCTCGCCCGCCGCGCCGACGACCGGCGCACTGCCCAGTCCCGGCGCGGTCACCAGCACACCCCCGGCGACCTCGGTCCGCTCGTACGGCGAGGCGTTGAGCACCACGGGCCCGCCCGTCCCCAGCGCCTCCACGGCCGCCGCAGTGAGCTCCTCCACCTCCGCCAGGACCCGCGCATACGTGTCCCGTGCCTCCCGGTGCACCCAGGCGATCGACGACCCGGGCAGGATGTCGTGGAACTGGTGCAGCAGCACCGTCTTCCACAGCCGGTCCAGGGCGTCGTACGGGTAGGCGTACGACGGATTGCGTACGGCTGCCGTGGTGCACCACAGCTCGGCCTCGCGCAGGGCGTGTTCCGAGCGCCGGTTGCCCTGTTTGGTCTTCGCCTGGGTGGTGTAGGTGGCCCGGTGCAGCTCCAGGTACAGCTCGCCCGACCACACTGGGGCCTCGCTCCCGTACTCCTGCTCGGCGGCGGCGAAGAACGCGGACGGCCTCTCGACCTCGACCCGCGGTGAGCCCTCCAGGGAGCGCAGCCGCCGGGCCTTCTCCAGCATCTCGCGGGTCGGGCCCCCGCCCCCGTCGCCCCACCCGAACGGCACCAGTGACCGGGTGGCGCGCCCCTTCTCGGCGAAGTTGCGTTCCGCGTGGGCGAGTTCGCGGCCGTGGAACTGCGAGTTGTAGGTGTCGACGGGCGGGAAGTGCGTGAAGACACGGGTGCCGTCGATGCCCTCCCACCAGAAGGTGTGATGGGGCATCTTGTTCGACTGGTTCCAGCTGAGTTTCTGTGTGAGGAACCATCGGATTCCGGCCAGTTTCGCGAGCTGCGGGAAGGCCGCGGTGTAGCCGAAGGAGTCCGGCAGCCAGATCTCCTCCGTCTCCACGCCCAGTTCTTCGGCGAAGAACCGCTTTCCGTGCACGATCTGCCGTGCCAGCGCCTCACCGCCGGGCATGTTGGCGTCCGACTCCACCCACATCGAGCCGACGGGCGCCCAGTTGCCGTCCGACACCGCCTTCTTGATCCGCTCCCAGATGTGCGGCTGGTGCTCCTTCACCCAGGCGTACTGCTGGGCCTGCGAGCAGGAGAACACCAGCTCGGGGTAGTCGGCGGCGAGCGCGGTGACGTTGGCGAAGGTGCGCGAGGCCTTGCGGACCGTCTCGCGCAGCGGCCACAGCCAGGCCGAGTCGATGTGTGCGTGCCCGGTTGCGGAGATCCTGTGTGCGCTCGCGGAGGCGGGGCGGGACAGGACGTCCGTCAGCGCGGCACGGGCCGCTGCCGCCGTACCGGAGACGTCGTGCAGGTCGAGGGCGTCGAGCATGTCCTCCAGGGCGCGCAGGATCTCGTGCCGCCGGGGCCGGTCCATCGGCAGTTCGTGCATCAGTTCCGAAAGCACCTCGACGTCCAGCACCAACTGCCACACGGCTTCGTCGAGTACGGCGAGGTCGGCAGAGCGGAATCGGTAGACGGGCCGGTCCCCGGCGGTCAGGACGTCTCCCAGGTGCGTAGGCGCGAAGCCGTGCAGCACGGCCGGATTGGCGGCCGCCTCCAGAAGCAGATGCACCGGTTCGCCTCCGCTCGCGGGGGAGCCGACGGCGAGGTGACGGTTGCGCGGGTGAATGCCCTTCAGGGGGACGCCCGCGGCGTCGTAGAGCAGTCCCTCGGCCTGGAAACCGGGGCCGTCGCCGGTGAACCCGGGGTCGATCACCGCCTCCACGCGGCGCCCGGCCCACTCCTCAGGGACCCGGCCGGTCAAGCGGAACCAACTCGTCGACCAGGGCTTTCCCCAGGCCGTTCCGGTTGTGAAGGTCTCGTAGTCGGCCTGCAGTGCCTGGTCCACCGGCACGGGCTCGCCGGGCACATGCCACACGGACAGCACCAGCGGCACGCGCTGCGCGTACTGCGCGGGCCGCACGAACTGTCCCATGGCGCGCTCCAGGCGCGCCTCCACCAGCGTTCGGTCGTCGTGCACGGCGGCTCCCTCGGCGCTCGGACGGCTGTGGTGCCTCGTTCCAGAAGGTTCCCTCCATCCGGCCGGAACTGCAGCATCCGTGGCCGAACACCTGGTCGTTGAGCATTCGACATGACTGCCGCGTGCCCAGAGGGGCATGGATCCCGTGAACGTGTTCGACAAGGAGGGGAACCGACATCGGCACGCGGGCGGGGGTCATGAAGAGGCAGGCACGAGGGGGCGGTCCCATGGCGATCGGGGCCTTCTCGGCGAAGACGGAGGACAAGACCGACGGCGACGCGGACCAGGCGCAGCCGTCCCAGATACGGAAGCTGCGGCAGAGACTGGGCCGGGCGGACCTGAAGGCGGTGCCCGAGGCACGCCGGGCACTGCGCGAGCTGTTACGGCAGTGGGGCAGGCCCGGTCGCTCGGAGATAGCGGAACTGCTCACCAGCGAACTCGTCACCAACGCACTCATCCACACCGACCACGACGCGGTGCTGACCGCCACCGTCGGGCCCCGCGGACTGCGGGTGGAGGTGAGGGACTTCGTGGGTCGCAGGCCCAGACTGCGCGTACCGAACGCCGACGACGGCACGCACGGCAGAGGCCTGGTCCTGGTGCAGTCCCTCGCGGACGCGTGGGGGGTACGGGCGCACGGGGTGGGGAAGGCGGTGTGGTTCGAACTCGACGCCGGAGCGACATGACACGGGAAGGGGGCGTGACCCGAAGGTCACGCCCCCTTCCCGTGCAGGCCGTTCTAGCCGAACTGCTGCTCGAGGTCCTTGAGCTTGCGCTCCAGGGAGTCGAGGCGCGGCAGGGCCATTGTGTCGTCCTCCGCGGTGAGGTCGACGGTCACCGGTTCAGAACCGGCCTTGCGGACGGGCTGGAGGGACGGCCGTGAGCGTACGGGCAGCGGTTCCGCGCTGGATATGGCAGGCTCCGCGGAGACCGAGGCGGAGGCTCGCTCCAGGGCCTGGGGCTCCACCTGCCGTCCGCCGCCGCGGCCGATGAACCCGCGGTGGCCCCGGCTGATGGCCTTGAGCTGGGCGCGCTCCAGGCGGTCCGCCTCGCGGCGCCGCAGCCGGTTCGTCTCCTTCTGCCGCTGGTCCTCGCGCACCTCGTCGACCGCCTCGTCCAGGCTGCGCACGCCCTCCAGGAGCATCAGCGACCAGGCCTTGTAGGTCTCGCGGGGGGCCCGCAGCCAGCGGACGATACGGATCTGCGGCAGCGGGCGCGGCACCAGACCCTGCTCGCGCAGCGCGGCCCGGCGGGTCTGCTTCAGGGCGCGGTCGAAGAGGACGGCCGCAGACAGGGACATGCCGGAGAAGAACTGGGGCGCACCGTCGTGACCGATGCCCCGGGGCGCGTGCACCCAGTTGAACCAGGCCGCGGCGCCCGCGAACGTCCACACGAGTATCCGGGAGCCGAGGGCAGCGTCACCGTGGCTGGCCTCGCGGACCGCGAGCACGGAGCAGAACATGGCCGCACCGTCCAGGCCGAACGGCACCAGGTATTCCCAGCCGTCGGTCAGGCCGAGGTTCTGCTGGCCGAAGCCGACCAGACCGTGGAAGGAGAGGGCGGCGGCGACCGCCGCACAGCAGAACAGCAGGACATAGGAGGCGGTGCCATATATGGCCTCCTTGCGCCGGCGGCGCTCCTCGCTGCGCTCCCACGAATCGTCCGTCTTCGCGTGCTCCCCGGAGCGCTTGCTGCGCGCGAGCACCGCCACCGCCGCCAGCATGCCCAGGAGCAGTACGGCGCCCGGAAGCAGCCAGTCCAGCGATATGTCGGTCAGTCTCATCTGGGGTCCCTTGCATTGGGATAGGGCGTATCGCCCGCCATAGTGGCCCAATCCCACCGGCCCTCAGGGGATTTCGGGGCAAGAGGCCGCCAAGGAAGTGCAAGGGGATGCCCAGGGCGGCGTTCTGCTCGAACTGCCGCTTGAGGGGCGGGAGTTGAGTTCGAATAAGACTACCCGTACGGATGGTTCCTCGGAAAGTTCCTGCGGCAAGTGAGGAAGTTGTGAATTGACTGTAACCCGGCGGGCGCCTTGTTCGCGCCGATCTTACGGGACGGCCGACGGCGGGTGCGCCTGAGGGTGCCTCAACTGGCGGCGGTGGCCGACAGCTTGCCCACCCGGTCTGCGTCACAGGTGCGCGGGCAGGTGGCGCAGGTGTCCTCGGGGCACACGGTGTAGAACATGCAGCAGCTGATCCGGTCCCGGGTGGGCAGCGGCTCCCCGTCCGGGCCGGCGAGTTCCCGGAAGGCCGCGGACCCGGCGTACGGCTTGGTGGCCCCCGGCAGCAGCGCCTCCAGCTCGCGCACGGCCCGCTGCTCCTCGCCGAGGAGCTGGGCGACGTACCAGAGCCCCTCCACGACCTCGTCGGTGGCCATGCCCCACAGGGCCCGCCCGCGCCGCCGCATCCGCGGCCCGAACCCGGCGAGCACGGGTTCGAGATGCTCGGCCACCGCGGTCCGCACCTCTTCCCGCAGCGCCTCCTCGTCGGCGACGACGCGCGCGCCGGGCAGTGCGGCGGCCGGATCGCCGGGCAGACAGGCGAAGCCGGCGGGCCGCACGGCCATGCGGCCGATCGAGAGCTCCGGGTCGCTCCGGTCGAACGAGACGTGGCCCACGGGCAGACGGGGCACCCGGCGCAGCAGGAACCACGGCACGGTGATCAGCAGACAGGCCGGCCATGCGTACCGGTGCAGCCCGAAGCCGGCGACGACGTCCGGCCGGGCGCGCACTCCGTAGTCGCGCAGCACCTGTGCGTCGTCCCGTGACAGAAATGTGTCGAGACCGACTCCCCCCTCCGCGAGCGAGGCGGCACGGATCCATCCGCCGCCTGTCGGGACCTGCTCCCCGGCAGCCGTCTCCATGACGGCCAGCCCGGGGAAGGCCCTGCTCAGGCGGGCGTAGGCGGCGCTGAGGGCCGAGTGGGGCGCAGGCATGCAAGGACCACCGATTCGTGACGGACACATGACGACTAACAAGGTAAGGCTATCCTTACCCTCATTGAATGGGATTTGAACTGGTGACAACTGCGCCTAAGGTGCTTGACGGGCGAGTAACAACCCGCCGTAATGACCCCAAGTACCGACACATCCGGAGGAGGACCCGTGCAGCAGAGCGCCCATGGCTCCGCCGACACGGGGGTT
The DNA here is from genome assembly GCF_053597275.1 of Streptomyces sp. NPDC001492. Taxonomy (NCBI): domain Bacteria; kingdom Bacillati; phylum Actinomycetota; class Actinomycetes; order Kitasatosporales; family Streptomycetaceae; genus Streptomyces; species Streptomyces sp. NPDC001492. The sequence goes on from NZ_JBSFHW010000004.1 coordinate 334,141, forward strand.
CCGGTGGCCCGGACCGGAGGGGTGCCCCGGGTCCCGCCGCAGCCCGGGGCCGAGGGCGTGGAGCGGGAGCGGGGCGTCGCCGAGGGGGCCACGCGGGGTGAGCACACGCACAGCGAGGCGCCCATCCCCCGGCCCCGCCTGGTCCAGCGGGCCTCCGTGCGCGGGCAGATCGTCGACGCGCTGCGCACCGCCCTGGTCGCGGGCGAGCTGACGCCGGGCGAGGTGTACTCGGCGCCCGCGCTGGGGGAGCGGTTCGGGGTCTCCGCGACGCCGGTGCGGGAGGCCATGCAGCAGCTCGCCCTCGAGGGCGCCGTCGAGGTCGTCCCCAACCGGGGCTTCCGGGTGGTCGAGCGCGGTGCCCGCGAGCTGGCCGAGCTGGCCGAGGTCCGCGCACTGATAGAGATCCCCGTGATGCTGCGCCTGGCCCGCACGGTGCCCGCCGAGCGCTGGACCGCACTGCGCCCCCTCGCCGAGGCGACCCTGCGCGCCGCGTCCTCCGGCTGCCGCGCGACCTACGCCGAGTCCGACCGCACCTTCCACCGCGCCCTGTTCGCCCTCTCCGGCAACGAACAGCTCGTCCAGATAGCGGACGACCTCCACCGCCGGGCCCAGTGGCCCCTGGTCGGAGCCCAGTCCTCCCGGCCTCGCGCCGACCTCCTGACGGACGCGACCGAACACACGACTCTGCTGGACGCGCTGATCGCCCGGGACCTGGATGTGGTGCGGTCACTGGTGGGGGAGCACTTCGCGGGGGCGTCCTGAGCGCTGCGGGACGTGTGGCCACGGGAACTCCCACCGGTCGGACCCTTGGCGCGTCGCGTGACGGCGCCGGCGGAGGTCGGTCGTGAGTGGTCGGCGGGGTCCGGGTGTGGTTGCGCGGGCTGGTGGGAGAGTGCTTGGCGGGGAGGCTTTGAGGGCTGTGGGCGCTCATGGTCCGTGCGGGAGTTCCCGCCGGGCGGGCTCCTGGCGCGTCGCGTGACGGCGCCGGCGGAGGTCGGTCGTGACTGGTCGGCGGGGTCCGGGTGTGGTTGCGCGGGCTGGTGGGAGAGTGCTTGGCGGGAAGGCTCTGAGGGGTGCGGCGCTCATGGTCCGTGCGGGAGTTCCCGCCGGGCGGACTCCTGGTGCGGCGCGTGACGGCGCCGGCGGAGGTCGGTCGTGAGTGGTCGGCGGGGTCCGGGTGTGGTTGCGCGGGCTGGTGGGAGAGTGCTTGGCGGGGAGGCTTTGAGGGCGCGGGCGTTCATGGTCTGTGCGGGAGTTCCCGCCGGGCGGAAACCCCGCACGTCCCTTCGGGCGCCGACGGAGGTCAGTCGTCCCCGTCGGCCGATCCGGTAGCCGGCTTCGAGTAGCCGTCCTTCCAGGCCGCCTTCGCGCCGGAGTCGCCGATGCGGTAGACGTCGACGACGGCGCCCGCCGCCACCGCGACGGACAGTACGGCGGCCGCGATCCGGATGACGGAGGCGGACCGGGCACCGTCCCGCAGCGCCGATGACCGACGCGTCGTCCACCACACCGCCGCCGCCAGGACGAACAGGCCCAGCGCCCAGGGGAGCAGCCCGTCGCCGAGTTCCGCGTGCCGCTCCACCAGGGCATTGCTGCTCACGTGCTTCTCCAGCCACTCGCCGGCACTCGTGGTCAGCGGCACGCTCGCCAGGGTGACCAGGGCCAGCACCGGCAATACGAGTCCCATGCGGCGGGCGGCGGCAGGCCACACGGCGCACACGACCAGGGCCAGGGCCGTCAGTGGTACCAGTACCACGACGAAATGGACCAGCAGGACATGTGCGGGCAAGCCGTTGACGAGGCTCATCGGGGTTTTCCTCCAGGGGGGTCGGGCGCGCCACCCTGGCACAGCAACCTCTCAGGTTCCTCTCAGTGGGCTCTCGGCCGCGGCGGCGCTCACGCGGTGGCCGCCCCCGCCGCAGGCGGCGCCAACTGCCGCGCCAGCCACGTCGGCACACCCCCGAGCAACTGGAACAGCCGCCGGGCCTCCTCCCGCAGCCGCGACGCCTCGGGCTCCACCTCCGCGTCAGCAAGAGACACCAGCGCCGGCGCCGTACCCACGAGATACCCCAGCTCCTCACGGATCCGCAGAGACTCGGCGAACCCGTGCCGCGCCTCCGCCAACTCCCCCTCCCGCAGCGCGAGTCCCGCCAGATGCCGCCAGGTGAAGGACAGCAGCAGGAGATCGCCGTGCGCGGTCGCCCCCGCATGGGCGCGGCGGAACGCGGCCCGCGCCGCCTGGGGCGCGTTGGCGAGGTTCTGCGCCACCAGCCCGCGCCGGAAGTCCAGCAAGGCCCGCCCCGCCGCTCCCGGAGGGATCAGCGCCGCCGTCCGCCCGAGCGCGGCACGCGCCTCGTCGGCCCGGTCACGGACCCCCAGCAGCGTCGCGGCATACGCCAAGTACCCGCGTTCACAAGCGGCCGCGCCCCGCTCGTCGTCGGTGTGGGCCAGCGCCTCGGCCGTACGCAGCGCGTCCTCGGCCTCCTCCCAGCCCTGCTCGGTGTACAGACACCGTTCGACCAGCAACGCGGCCCGCTGCAGCGCGGCGTCCGCGGTGCCGGGCTCCAGCAGGGCCGCCGCGTCGGCCCAGCAGGCGCGTGAGCGCAGCCGCCATACCGCGGTCTGGAGGGGATCGTCACCAGCGGTCGTTCCGTTACCAGACATGGCGGTATGCGCCACGTTGCCCTCCCCGAGCACGCCATCGAGCTATGAGTGGTGGCGGCATCTCAGCACGAATCGCGGCGCCCGGCCAAGGGGGTGGGTGAAGGATTTCACAAAGTCGTGGGACAGCGACGGCACTTGGTGCCTCCCCCAACTCTCGGCTGCGCTCGAGCCGGGGGGACCCCCATCCGTGGCATGCCCCGGTGACCTCAGCTCATGCGCAACGCCAGGAAGAAATCCAGCTTGTCCTCAAGGCGCGAGAGGTCACGGCTCGTCAACTGCTCGATCCGCCCGACCCGGTAGCGCAGCGTGTTGACGTGCAGGTGCAGCCGGGTCGCGCAGCGCGTCCAGGAGCCGTCGCAGTCGAGGAACGCCTCCAGGGTGGGGATCAGCTCGGCGCGGTGCCGGCGGTCGTAGTCCCGCAAGGGATCCAGCAGCCGCGCGGTGAAGGCCCGCCGCACGTCGTCCGGGACGAACGGGAGCAGCAGGACGTGCGAGGCCAGTTCCTGGTGGCCCGCCGCGCACACCCGGCCCGGGCGGGCCGCGGCGACCCTGCGCGCGTGCCGCGCCTCCTCCAGTGCCCCGCGCAGCCCCTCCGCCGAGTGCACGGCCGCGCTGACGCCCAGCGTGACCTGCCCGTCGCCGTCCAACCCGGCCGACAGCGGGTCCCGGACGGACTCCAGGAGCGCGTCCGCGAGGATGCCGGACTCCGAGCCGTCGTGCTCGGTGGAGACGGCCGGCAGCGGTACGAGCGCGATCGCCTCGTCGCCCGTGTGGGCCACGGCGATGCGGTCGGAGGGCTCGGGGCCCGTGGCGAGCGGGTCGACGAGGATCTCCTCCAGGAGCGACTGGGCGACCGGCCCCGCCTCGATCTCCCCGCCCTCCCACTCGACCCGGGCCACGACCACCTGCCAGTGCGGGGCGGCCCCGAGGCCGGGCAGCAGCACCGGCGCGGCCACCCGCAGCCGGGCGGCGATCTCGGCGGGCGCGGCCCCCGTCTGCACCAGCTCCAGGACCTCCTGCGCCAGCCGCCTGCGCACCGTGCGCGCCGCGTCCCGGCGGTCCCGCTCGACCGAGATCAGCTGGGTGACGCCCTGGAGCAGGTCCAGGCGCTCGGCGGGCCAATCCCCGGCGTCCGCCTCGACGGCCAGCAGCCAGTCCGACAGGACCGTCTCCCGCACGTCCCGGGAGGCCTGCGCGGAGCGCCCGCCCCCGGCCGCCGCCGGGCGGTGCCCCGAGCTGCGGATCGGGAAGAGGCTGTAGGTGGCCGCACCGAGCGTCACCCGGTGGGGTCCGCGCCGGCCCGTGCGGGCGGCGGCGAGATGCTCGGCGGCCAGCTCGGCGCAGGTCTCGGCGGGCAGCCCGGGGCCCGCGACCTTCGGGCCCGCGATCAATCGTCCGGTGGGGGACAGCACCCAGGCCTGCAGGTCCAGGTCGGAGCCGAGCAGGTCGAGGACCACGTCAGGGCCGCCGCCCGCCGGACCGGAGGTCATCATCCGCCGGTGCCGGTCGACCACGGCCGCGAGGTCCCCGGCGCGCTCCCCGGACACCTGCCGTACGACGTGCTCGGTGATCGTCGCGAAGGCCACCGACTCGTGCACCGCGAACAGCGGCAGGCGGTGCCGGGCGCAGGCCACCACCAGGTCGTCCGGGATGTCCCCGAGCTCCGCCTCGCCGGCGGCCAGCGCCACCACCCCGGCCTGCGCCAGGATCCGCACGAACGCCTCGGAGTCGTCGGCGTCGCGGCGCCAGGCCAGCCCCGTGAGGACCAGTTCCCCGCCCGAGAGATAGCGGCTGGGGTCCCGGAGGTCGGTGGTCATCACACCGCGTACGGTGCGGTCCAGCTCGTCCTCGCCGCCGAGCAGCCTGAGGCCCAGCGCGTCGGTGTCCAGCAGTGCGCGCAGCCGCATTCTCGTCGCCGCCGTTCTTTGTCTCGAAATCTACGATGAGTCGTGAGGATGGTCGGTGGGAGGAGCCCGGCGACCGGTGCGCACGACGCATCCTTTGATTGCCAGGCTGTTTCCTGCGTTTCTACAGGAAAACGAAGAGGTTACTGATGACCTCCGTTCATACGAATCTACAAGATGCCCGGCCTGGCCAGCCAACTCCTTCATGGTTTCCGTGACTGACCTGGGTGGAGCACGGCGCTGTGTACTGGCTCCACTCCGCGTAAACAGCACATGAACAAGCCGGGCCAGCCGCACCGGATCTGGCTTGATACGTACGACCTACGAGACGAAGAAGAAGAGAGCCGGTCATGGACTTCCTTCGCCCCGCCAGCTGGGAGGAGGCGCTCGCCGCCAAGGCAGAGCACCCCACCGCTGTGCCCATTGCGGGCGGCACCGATGTGATGGTCGAGATCAACTTCGACCACCGTCGGCCCGAGTACCTGCTCGACCTGAACCGCATCGGCGACCTCTACGAGTGGGAGGTCGGCCAGGACACCGTGCGGCTCGGTGCCTCCGTCCCGTACTCGAAGATCATGGAGAGCCTCCGGGCCGAGCTGCCGGGTCTCGCCCTCGCCTCGCACACCGTCGCCTCCCCGCAGATCCGCAACCGCGGCGGCGTCGGCGGCAACCTCGGCACCGCCTCCCCGGCCGGCGACGCCCACCCCGCGCTGCTCGCGGCGGGCGCCGAGGTCGAGGTCGAGTCGGTGCGCGGCACCCGGCTGATCCCGATCGACGAGTTCTACACCGGCGTGAAGCGCAACGCGCTCGCCGCCGACGAGCTCATCAAGAGCGTGCACATCAAGAAGGCCGACGGCCCGCAGCAGTACTCGAAGGTCGGCACGCGCAACGCGATGGTGATCGCCGTGTGTGCCTTCGGCCTCGCCCTGCACCCTTCGTCGCGCACCGTCCGTACGGGCATCGGTTCCGCGGCGCCCACACCCGTCCGCGCGAAGGCCGCGGAGGAGTTCCTGAACGCGGCGCTCGAAGAGGGCGGCTTCTGGGACAACGGAAAGATCATCACCCCGTCGGTCGCCAAGCAGTTCGCGGAGCTGTGCTCCGGCGCCTGCAACCCGATCGACGACGTCCGGGGCACGGCGAGCTACCGCCGGCACGCGGTGGGCGTCATGGCCCGCCGCACGCTGACCTGGACCTGGGAGTCGTACCGCGGCGCCCGCCGCACCACCGAGGGAGCTGCGTGATGCGTGTCAACTTCACCGTCAACGGACGTCCGCAGGAAGCCGACGACGTCTGGGAGGGCGAGTCCCTGCTGTACGTGCTGAGGGAGCGCCTCGGACTTCCCGGCTCCAAGAACGCCTGCGAGCAGGGCGAGTGCGGGTCCTGCACGGTCCGCCTGGACGGCGTGCCCGTGTGTGCCTGCCTGGTCGCCGCCGGTCAGGTCGAGGGCCGTGACGTCGTCACCGTCGAGGGCCTCGCGGACTACGCCAAGCAGCGCGCCGAGCACGGCGGTTGTGCCTCCGGTGCCTGCGGTACGTCCCTTCAGGACGCCCAGGAGTGGGCGGCCAAGGGCCAGGACTCGCAGACCGGTGAGGGCACCGAGCTCTCCCCGATCCAGCAGGCGTTCCTCGACGCCGGCGCCGTCCAGTGCGGCTTCTGCACCCCCGGTCTGCTGGTCGCCGCCGACGAGATGCTGGAGCGCAACCCGAACCCGACCGACGCGGACATCCGCGAGGCCCTGTCGGGCAACCTGTGCCGCTGCACGGGCTACGAGAAGATCATGGACGCGGTCCGTCTGGCGGCCGCCAGGCAGGGAGAGGCGGTCTGACGATGCCCACCAACGGTGCTCCCATCGGCACTCCCACCAAGGTCACCCAGGGGTCGAAGACCAAGGGCGGCATCGGTGAGTCCACGCTCCGCCCGGACGGCACCCTCAAGGTCACCGGCGAGTTCGCGTACTCGTCCGACATGTGGCACGAGGACATGCTCTGGGGCCAGATCCTGCGCTCCACCGTCGCGCACGCGGAGATCGTCTCGATCGACACCAGCGAGGCGCTGAAGACCCCGGGCGTCTACGCCGTCATGACGTACGACGACCTGCCCACCGAGGTGAAGAACTACGGCCTGGAGATCCAGGACACCCCGGTCCTCGCGCACGGCAAGGTACGCCACCACGGGGAGCCGGTCGCCATCGTCGCCGCCGACCACCCGGAGACCGCCCGCCGCGCCGCCGCCAAGATCAAGGTCGACTACCGGGAGCTCCCGGTCATCACCGACGAGGCCTCCGCGACCGCGCCGGACGCGATCCTCGTCCACGAGAACCGCGACGACCACCACATCGGCCACGTCCCGCACCCGAACATCGTCCACCGCCAGCCGATCGTGCGCGGCAACGCCGAAGAGGCCGCCAAGAAGGCCGACTTCATCGTCCGGGGCGAGTACACCTTCGGCATGCAGGACCAGGCCTTCCTCGGTCCGGAGTCCGGTCTCGCGGTCCCCTCGGAGGACGGCGGCGTCGACCTCTACATCGCCACCCAGTGGCTCCACTCCGACCTGCGCCAGATCGCCCCGGTCCTGGGCCTGCCCGAGGACAAGGTCCGGATGACGCTCGCCGGCGTCGGCGGCGCGTTCGGCGGCCGCGAGGACCTGTCGATGCAGATCCACGCCTGTCTGCTCGCCCTGCGCACCGGCAAGCCGGTCAAGATCGTCTACAACCGCTTCGAGTCCTTCTTCGGGCACGTCCACCGCCACCCCGCGAAGCTCTACTACGAGCACGGGGCGACCAAGGACGGCAAGCTCACCCACATGAAGTGCCGGATCGTCCTGGACGGCGGCGCCTACGCCTCCGCCTCCCCGGCCGTCGTCGGCAACGCCTCCTCCCTCTCCGTCGGCCCGTACGTCGTCGATGACGTCGACATCGAGGCCATCGCCCTCTACACCAACAACCCGCCCTGCGGCGCCATGCGCGGCTTCGGCGCGGTCCAGGCGTGCTTCGCCTACGAGGCGCAGATGGACAAGCTGGCCGACAAGGTGGGCATGGACCGGGTCGAGTTCCGGCAGCTCAACGCGATGGAGCAGGGCACGATCATGCCGACCGGGCAGCCGGTCGACTCCCCGGCCCCGGTCGCCGAACTGCTGCGCCGCGTCAAGGCGATGCCGATGCCGCCGGAGCGCCAGTGGGAGTCCAGCGAGGGCTCCGACATCCGGCAACTGCCCGGCGGTCTGTCCAACACCACCCACGGCGAGGGCGTCGTACGCGGTGTCGGCTACGCGGTGGGCATCAAGAACGTCGGCTTCTCCGAGGGCTTCGACGACTACTCCACCGCGAAGGTCCGCATGGAGGTCGTCGGCGGCGAGCCGGTGGCCACCGTGCACACGGCCATGGCGGAGGTCGGCCAGGGCGGCGTCACCGTCCACGCCCAGATCGCCCGCACCGAGCTGGGCGTCTCGCAGGTGACGATCCAGCCGGCGGACACACAGGTGGGCAGCGCCGGTTCGACGTCCGCGTCGCGGCAGACGTACGTCACCGGCGGCGCCGTCAAGAACTCCTGCGAGCTCGTCCGCGAGAAGGTCCTGGAGCTCGGGCGCCGCAAGTTCGGCACGTACCACCCGGCCTGGGCCACCGCCGAACTCCTGCTGGAGGGCGGCAAGGTCGTCACCGACGGCGGCGAGGTCCTCGCCGACCTGGCGGACGTCCTCGAAGGCGAGACCGTCGAGGTCGAGGCCGAGTGGCGGCACCGCCCCACCGAGGCCTTCGACCTGCGCACCGGCCAGGGCAACGGCCACGTCCAGTACTCCTTCGCCGCGCACCGCGCCGTCGTCGAGGTCGACACCGAGCTCGGCCTGGTCAAGGTCATCGAGCTGGCCTGCGCCCAGGACGTCGGCAAGGCGCTCAACCCGCTGTCCGTCCTCGGCCAGATCCAGGGCGGCACCCTCCAGGGCATGGGCATCGCGGTGATGGAGGAGATCATCGTCGACCCCAAGACCGCGAAGGTCAGGAACCCGTCCTTCACGGACTACCTGCTGCCGACCATCCTCGACACCCCGATCATCCCGGTCGACGTGCTCGAACTCGCCGACGACCACGCCCCGTACGGGCTGCGGGGCATCGGCGAGGCACCCACCCTGTCCTCGACCCCGGCCGTCCTCGCGGCGATCCGGAACGCGACCGGGCTGGAGCTCAACCGCACGCCGGTACGTCCGGAGCACCTCACCGGAACGGCGTAGGCACCGTCTCTCCGGGCGGCGCCGGGAACGTCACACTTCGCCGCGCCGCCCGGAGTACTCAAGCACCGCACCGCTCGCGGCACTTGAAGCATCACCGCATCACCGCACCACGGCACCACCTTCAGTACCAGAGAGTTCGTTCGTCTCGGGCCGTCCCCCGGGTCGTGCGGCCGAAGCACCTTCCCAAATCCCGCGAACCCAGAGAACAACCGCGGGTGCCCCTGTGAACCTTGGGAGTAGGCCCACATGACCCAGCAGTCACTGGAGCCGTCGACCACCGCCGACGATGCGGGTGAAGGAACCCGTATCCCGGCCGGCAGGTCCTGGCTCGACCGGTACTTTCACATATCCAAGCGAGGATCCACGGTCGCGCGTGAGGTGCGCGGCGGCATCACCACCTTCATGGCGATGGCGTACATCCTCCTGCTCAACCCCCTGATCCTGTCCGGCAAGGACGCGGCGGGGGACACGCTCGGCCAGAAGGCCCTCATCACCGCGACCGCGTTCGCGGCGGCCTTCACCACGCTGCTGATGGGCTTCTTCGGCAAGGTGCCGCTCGCCCTCGCCGCCGGCCTCTCCGTCTCCGGTGTGCTCTCCTCGCAGGTCGCGCCCCAGATGACCTGGCCGCAGGCCATGGGCATGTGCGTGATGTACGGCGTCGTCATCATGCTGCTGGTCGTCACCGGCCTGCGCGAGATGATCATGAATGCGATTCCGCTCGCGCTCAAGCACGCCATCACCATGGGCATCGGACTGTTCGTCGCCCTGATCGGCCTGGTCAAGGCGGGCTTCGTGCACCAGGGCAAGGCGACTCCGGTGTCGCTGGGCCCGACGGGTGAACTCGCGGGCTGGCCCGTCCTGTTGTTCGCGGCCACCCTCCTCGTCATCTTCATGCTCCAGGCGCGTGCCGTCCCCGGCGCGATCCTGATCGGCATCGTCGGCGGCACCGTGGTCGCCGTACTGCTCAACGCACTGGGTGTCATCGACCCCAAGCAGTGGGCGAGCGGCGCTCCCGAACTGCACGGCAGCGCGGTGTCCATGCCGGACTTCTCGATCTTCGGGAAGGTCGAGTTCGGCGGCTGGGGCAGCGTCGGCGCGATGACGGTCGGCATGATCGTGTTCACGCTGGTGCTCGCCGGCTTCTTCGACGCGATGGCCACCATCATCGGCGTCGGCACCGAGGCCAAGCTGGCCGACGAGCAGGGCCGGATGCCGGGCCTGTCCAAGGCGCTGTTCATCGACGGCGCGGGCGGCGCGATCGGCGGCGTCGCGGGCGCCTCCGGCCAGACGGTGTTCGTCGAGTCCGCGACCGGCGTCGGCGAAGGCGCCCGTACGGGCCTGTCCTCCGTCGTCACCGGCCTGTTCTTCGCGGCCTGTCTGTTCTTCACCCCGCTGACGGCGATCGTCCCCGGCGAGGTGGCGGCCGCGGCCCTGGTGGTCATCGGCGCCATGATGATGATGAACGCCCGCCATGTGGACTGGGCCGACCGCGCCACCGCCATCCCGGTCTTCCTGACCGTGGTGATCATGCCGTTCACGTACTCCATCACGGCGGGCGTCGCGGCCGGAGTCATCTCCTACGTCGCCATCAAGATCGCTCAGGGCAAGGCGCGGGAGATCGGGGCCTTCATGTGGGGCCTGACGGTGATCTTCCTGGTCTACTTCGCCCTCAATCCGATCGAGAGCTGGATGGGCGTCCACTAGACGCTCTTGAATGGCCCTCCACACCAACCCCGTTAGGAGACCGAGAGATGCTGGACATCGCCGAGGAGCTCAACCGGTGGGTCGAGCAGGGACGTGACTTCGCCGTGGCCACCGTGGTGGCCGTCGGCGGCAGCGCACCCCGCCAGCCGGGGGCCGCCCTCGCGGTGGACGCCGACGGCACGGCGATCGGCTCGGTCTCCGGCGGCTGTGTGGAGGGCGCCGTGTACGACCTGTGCGGGCAGGCGCTGGAGGACGGCGAAACCGTCCTGGAGCGCTTCGGGTACAGCGACGAGGACGCCTTCGCAGTCGGCCTGACCTGCGGCGGCATCATCGACATCCTCGTCACGCCGGTACGGGCCGGTGATCCCGCCCGTCCGGTGGTCGCGTCCGCGCTGGCCGCCGCCGCCCGTGGGGAGGCGGCGGCGGTGGCGCGGATCGTGTCGGGACCGGCCGAACTGCGGGGCCGGGCGCTCGTGGTGCGGCCCGACGGCTCGTCCGAGGGCGGCTTCGGCGCCCACCCGGAACTGGACCGCACGGTGCTCGGGGAGGCGGCGGCCTTCCTGGACGCCGGGCGGACCGGCACCCTGGAGATCGGTGAGCAGGGCTCACGCTGCGGAGCCCCGCTCACGGTCCTGGTGGAGTCCTCCGTCCCGCCGCCCCGGATGATCGTGTTCGGCGCGATCGACTTCGCGTCGGCGCTGGTGCGGATCGGCAAGTTCCTGAACTACCACGTGACGGTGTGCGACGCGCGCCCCGTGTTCGCGACGAGGACCCGGTTCCCGGAGGCCGACGAGATCGTCGTCGAATGGCCCCACACGTACCTGGAGCGGACGTCCGTGGACGCCCGCACCGTCCTGTGCGTCCTCACCCACGACGCCAAGTTCGACATACCGCTGCTGCGGCTGGCCCTGCGCCTCCCGGTCGCCTACGTCGGAGCGATGGGGTCCCGCCGCACCCACCTGGACCGCAACGAACGCCTTCGCGAGGTAGGCGTGACCGAGCTGGAACTGGCCCGCCTCCGGTCCCCGATCGGGCTGGACCTCGGTGCCCGCACCCCGGAGGAGACGGCCCTGTCGATCGCCTCGGAGATCGTCGCCAACCGGCGGGGTGGCAGCGGGGTTTCACTCACCGGGGCGCATACGCCGATCCATCACGACGCCACGCCGGGGGCGGTGGGGCGGATCGGGTCGGTGGCCTGAGAGCTGCTGCCCGGGCCTGCCGGCCCCGGTTCGCGGTCTTCGTGGGACGGTCCGCCGGCAGGGAGAGGGCCGTGGCGCCCGCTCAGGTGTCCTGTGCCCGCAGCACGAAGACGCGCAGCCCGTCCGGCTCCAGGTCGTACCAGTGCCCCCGGCTCCAGCCGCCCAGAAGCCCGGAGACATCGGCCGCAGTCAGCCCGATGCGCCGACGCTCCTCGGGCAGGCGCTGAGCCAGCGAGGTGGTGACCACCCACGCTCCGCCGGGCGCCAGCAGTCCGCGCACGCGCTCGGCGGCCGCCTCCTTGTCCGCCATGAACGCGAAGACGAGCCGCATCGTCACCAGATCGAAGGCCGCCCGCGGCAGGCGTACCCTCGCATCCTCGAAGTCCAGCCGGGCGACCTCCAGTCGAGGCTCCAGGTCCGCGTAGCGGTCCCGGGTCGCAGCCACCGCCGCGTCCGCCCAGTCCACGGCCAGCGTCCGGTAACCGATGCCGGCCAGTGCGGCGGCGTAAGCGCCCAGGCCACACCCGACGTCCAGTGCCCGCGCCCCGTGGCGCGGTCGTAGCGTCTCGCCGAGCAGACGTATCTCGCGGGCGTCGGCTCGGTGGAAGCCGTTGCCCGCCGCGAAGTGGTTCTCCCAGTGGTCCCGGCCGGCGGGCATCACGGCATCCTGAGAAGACGGTTCGCCGCCCGCCCGAAGACATGGCGGGCCGCCCGCAGGAGGAGCGGGTCGAAGAACCCCGGCAGCCAGCGGATCCCCAGCTCCTCCCGCCACACCACCCGGCTGCGGCCCCCGGGTCCGGGTCGCACCTCGATCTCAGCCCACCCCGTCACCACCCGGCCCCGCTTCTCCAGGCGGCACAGGCCGGGGGTGTCGTCGCCCGGCGGCCGCCACACCGTGACCTCCATCCGGTCGTCGAAGGCGAGCGGCCCGAGTCCCGAACGGGCCACGACGACCGTGCCCTCGTGCGTCGGCGGGGGAGTGGTCACCGTGACGCGGGTCAGCGGGACCACCTGGCCGTGCCGGGGCCACTCGGTCAGGCGGCGCCATGCCTCGTCGAGGGGGAGCGGTGCCGTGCGTTGGACGAGGAAGTTGACCACGTGACGAATCGTAGGGAATCCGGGCTGCTCAGCGGCGTGTTCATCCGCTCGTCACGCACTTGGCCCAGCGGCGTAATCGCCAGAAGACGTAGAGAGGACGGTGGGTGTGGAATGCGGCAAAGGAGGGGTCACATACCTCCCATCCCTCTACCATTCCTCCCATGGGCGGGCAATCCGCCTGCCCCCGGGGGAAGTTGGACGTCATGCCACTCAAGGCCTACGGCGTGCTGATCGCACGCGCGGTGGACACCCGGCGCGAGGGCGCCACCGACACGCCGCACTACCAGATCCATCTCCAGGACGACACCGGCACGGACTACCGCGCCGCCGTCAACGTCCTCTCCCAGGAGCGGCCCTCCGAGCTGCTGTACCTGGTCGACGAGGACCTCCGGCACCCGGTCACCGCCCGTCTGGACGGCCTGCCGGGCGGCTGGAGCACCCTGCCGTCCGGCCCCGGCGGCCCGAACCTCGACTTCGTGCGCGGCAACCTCTTCGACCCGGCGAAGATGCGCACCCTGCCCCCGGACGTCTCCGGCCCCGACAACGACCTGGCCGACCTCCTGGACCACTACGTACGCCGTGCGGTCGACGACCGGGAAGCCCGGCTGTACGTCTTCGGTGAGCGCTTCGGCCCCGAACCTGCGGTCAGGGACAAGGTGTTCGGCTTCCTGCCCGGCAACGGCGTGCACGACATCCACATGAACCAGGGCAACAGCCGGAAGTTCCAAGGCGACGACGGGGTCTGGCAGGACGGCGGACTCCTGCTGCACTTCCCGGCGCAGGAACGCTGGGTCGGCATCTTCCTCGCCTTCCAGAGCCAGTCCTGGCACACGGACGACGTCACCGGGCATGCCCTCGACGACGTCGACGGCGACCGTCCGCAGCCGGGCACCCAGCCCGTCCGGATCGTGGCGGCGCTGGTCAACCCGGCCGGCCCGGCGCCGGAGCAGGAGACGGTGACCCTGCTCAACGCCTCGCCTACCCCGGTGGATCTCACCGGCTGGCACCTCGTCGACCGCATCGGCCAGAGCTCCGCTGTGCCGCCCGGCCGGCTCGCCGCCGGCGCCTGTCTGCTCGTCCCGCTCACCGGAGGCGCCCAACTCGGCAACCACGGCGGGGAGATCACCCTCAAGAACGCGGACGGCCTCAAGGTGCACGGGGTGTCGTACACCGCCGAACAGGCCGCCCGCGAAGGCTGGTCCGTGGTCTTCTGACCGCACCCGGGGGCACCCCCTACCGCACTCGCACACCCGTACGGCACGATGAGCCCGACCCGCACCACCGCCGGCCGGGAGGGTGTCCCGTGGACCGTGAACTGCACGGCAGGCTCGACGAGTTGCAGCGCGACCCCTACCCGCACTACGAGCGGGCCAGGATCGCCGAGGGCCTGACCTACGTCGCCGAGCTCGACGCCTGGCTGGTCGCCCGGGACGCCGACGTACGGGAGGTCCTGCGCCGGCCCGAGGAGTTCTCGTCGGCCAATGCCCTCGTCCCCGACGTGCTGCCCCGGCCCGCCGCGCTCGCCGTCCTCGGCGGCGGGTTCGGCGGGCGGCCCGTCGTCGTCACCGCCGACGGCGCCGAGCACCAGCGGTTACGGGCGCCGATCGTCCGCGGGCTCTCCCCGGCGCGCGTCGCGGCCGTGGTGCCGTACGCCGCCGAGCGGGCCGCCGCCCTGGTGGACGGGTTCGTGAAGGACGGGCACGTCGAGCTGATGTCGGCGTACGCCGGGAAGCTCCCCGGAGAGGTCATCGGCCGTATCGTCGGCCTCGACCCCGCCGACGTGCCCGCCGTCGTACACGGCGGCCATCGCGCCGAGGAACTGCTGTTCCGCCCCCTGGAGGAGGACGAGCAGATCGCCGCGGCCGAGGACGTGGTCGCGATGCAGCACATCCTCGACCGGTACGCCCGACAGCGGCACGCCGAGCCCCGCGAGGACCTGTGCACGGAGCTGGTCACCTCGGTCGTCGGCGAGGGCGAACTCACCCTGGAGCACCGGCACGAACTCGTCGCCCATCTCCAGAACCTGCTGATCGCCGGGCATCTGACGACGACCGCGCTCATCGGCACGACCGTCCTGCACCTGCTGAGGCACCCCCGCCAGTGGGAGCTGCTGTGCGCCGAGCCGAGCGGAGCGCAGTCGGAGCGAATGGGGGTCCCCCCGGACGGAGTCTGGGGGAGGATCCCGGCGGCCGTCGAGGAGGCCGCCCGCTTCGACACCGCCCTGCAGGGCTTCCGCCGGGTCACCACCGGCCCGGCCATGCTCGCCGGTACCGAACTCCCGCCCGGCGCAACGCTGTTCGTGGCCTTCGGCGCCGCCAACCGGGACTCCGCACGGCACCCCCGCCCCGACGAGTTCGACATCACCCGCCCGCCGGAACGCCATCTCGCCTTCGGCTTCGGCGCGCACGGCTGCCCCGGCTCCCAGCTGGCCCGCGAGCAACTCCGCCTCACCCTGGAGGAGCTGACCCGCAGGCTGCCGGGCCTGCGACTGGCGGACGACCGTCCGGTGAGCATGCGGCCGACGATGATCCACCGGTCACCGGTGAGCCTGCACCTGGCTTGGTGACTCAGGACGGCGGCAGCGGATCCAGCACCTGGTTGGTCAGATGCTGGTAGATGATCATGGTGCGGAAGCTGAGGATCTCACGGCGTTCGGTGAACCGGTCGAGCAGGAACGCATGCAGGTGCTCGATGTCCTGGGCCGTGACATGCACCAGGAAGTCGTCGCTGCCCGCCATCGTGTAGACGGACAGCACCTCGGGCAGCCGGGACACCGACCGCTCGAACTCCGCCACCACCTGCCGGCTCAGCGGCCGGACCGTCGCCGCCACCATGGCCTGCACACCGCGGTTCAGCGCCGGCAGCGCGACCTCGGCGTGATAGCCGCGGATCACACCGCGCTGCCGCAGCAGCCGGATCCGCTCCAGACAGGTGGACGGCGCGATGCCGACCTTCTGCGCGATGGCCCGGTTGGGTTGCCGCGCATCCTCCTGAAGATGCCGCAGGATCGCCGTATCAAGTTCGTCCACGATCGCCTCCCCCTGCCCGCTCCCGAATGTCGTTCGGGACCTCGTCCACGGCCCGGAACATCTCCCTAACCTCCGGGCCATGACGCAAACACTCGAGCACGAAGAGGTGACCATCCGCCGCGGTGCCCGCTCGGGGCTCCCCCTGATCATCGCGGTCCACTCCCGTGCTCTGGGCCCCGCGGTCGGCGGCTGCCGCCTGCGCCGGTACAGGAGCCCGCACGAGGCCCTCGCGGACGCGCTGCGCCTGTCCGAGGCGATGACCTTCAAGTGCGCCGCGTCCGGACTGGACTTCGGCGGCGGCAAGAGCGTGATCGCCCTGGACGAGCACACCGAACTCATCCCGGAACTGCGCTCGGCGGCACTGGCCGACATGGGCGAGCTCATCGCCTCCTTCGAGGGCTCCTACCGCGCCGGTCCCGACGTGGGCACCACCCCCGACGACATGGTGGTGCTGCGCCGCTCCTCCCCGTACGTGTTCTGCCTGCCCGAGGAGCACGGCGGCACGGGCACCTCCAGCACGCCCACGGCCACCGGAGTCCTCGCCGCCCTGCGCGCCGGCGCGGACCACGTCTTCGGCTCCTCCTCGCTCACCGGCCGCACCGTCGTGGTCAGCGGCTACGGCTCCGTCGGCAGCCGTATCGCCGCGGGACTCGCGGCGGACGGCGCACGGGTCCTGGTCTCCGACGTGGACACGGCGAAACGGGAGACCGCCGTGGGCGCGGGCCTCGGCTGGCTCGAACCCCACGAGGTGCCCGGCACCCGGGCGGACGTGCTGGTGCCGGCCGCGGTCGGGGGAGTACTCGGCCCCGGGACGGTCGCTCGGCTCGACGTACGTCTGGTGGTGGGCCCGGCGAACAACCAGCTCACCGACGACTCGATCGCCGGCCTGCTGGCGAAGCAGAACATCGTGTGGGTACCGGACTTCGTCGCGAGCGCGGGGGGCGTCGTGTTCACCCTGGGCCGCGAATGCGACGGCTGCACCCGGGAAGAGGCCGAACGACGGGTGGTGGCCATCGGCGACACCGTACGCCTGCTGCTCGACAGGTCCCGCACGAACGGCACGACCCCGCTGCACGAAGCGAGGGCCCTCGCCGAACGCAGACTGGGACCGCCCGCGACCGCAGGACAGCGCCGTCGGCTACCTTGACCGACGTCCGACGATCCGCCATACCGACCGCCGAGCTGCGGGAAGCAGGAAGCAGGAAGCAGGAACACCGTATGCCGCTCATCTGCCTCGTCCGCCACGGCCAGGCCTCCTTCGGCGCGCAGGACTACGACGAACTGTCGGCCCTCGGCCGCGAACAGAGCACCGCCGTCGGCCGGGAACTGGCCCGCCGCGGCCTGCGCGACCCGCAGGTCGTCTCCGGCACGCTGACCCGGCAGCGCGACACCGCCAGGCTCCTCGCCGAAGCGGCCGGTTTCGAGAAGCCCTCGCCCGAGGATCCGCGCTGGAACGAGTACGACCACATCGCCCTGATGTCCCGCTACCCCCAGCACCCGGGGCCCGACGAAGGGGCGGACTCCCGGGCGGTGCAGGTGGTCCTCG
The DNA here is from genome assembly GCF_053597275.1 of Streptomyces sp. NPDC001492. Taxonomy (NCBI): domain Bacteria; kingdom Bacillati; phylum Actinomycetota; class Actinomycetes; order Kitasatosporales; family Streptomycetaceae; genus Streptomyces; species Streptomyces sp. NPDC001492. The sequence goes on from NZ_JBSFHW010000004.1 coordinate 351,509, forward strand.
ACCGCGCGCTGGGGCGGTGGATCGAGGACACCGCCGAGACGGGCCCCACCGGCTGGACGGCGTTCGCGGGCGGCGCGAGGGCGGCGCTGGCCGAGGTGACCACGACCCTCGGCCAGGGCCGCGACGCGGTCGTGGTCACCTCGGGCGGCGTCCTCGCGGCGCTCTGCGGCGCCCTGCTGTCGCTGCCGCCCGCCTCGGTGGTCGCCCTCAACCGCGTCGTCGTGAACGCCTCCGTCACCACCCTCGTCGTGGGTGGCTCCGGGACCAGCCTCCTCACCTTCAACGACCACGCCCACTTCACCGGCGACGGCCGCCGACTGCTCACCTACCGCTGAGCTCGCGCCTGCCGGGCCGTAGCTCAGTGACGTGCCGCGGTGCGATACAGGTGGTCCAGCACCGAGATGGTCTTGGCCGAGCTGCCCAGCAGCATGGGTGTGGTGCGGTAGCGGCCGGCCACGACCACGGTGGGCATCTCGTTCACCTGGTAGCGCTCACGGAGTGCGGGTGCGGCCTTGACCGCGTCGTCGACCTCCGTGGACGTGTACGCGTGCTTGACCGCCGCCACGTCGAGCCCCTCCCTGGCCGCCCATCTCAGGACGGTGCGCTCGGTGGTCAGGTCCTTGCCCTCGTCCCGTACGGCCTGGAAGACCGGGATCGCCTCCTTCTCCGCGAGGCCCAGCCGGTCCAGGGTGTAGTAGAGGCGGGCGTAGGCGACCATCTCGGGCTGGTCCTCCCAGGTGGCCGGGATCCGCACCACCTTCACCGGGGGGCTCTGCCGTGCGGCCCAGTCCTCCAGCGGCTTCTCGAGCTCGTAGGAGTGCGGGCAGTCGTACCAGAACAGCTCCGCCACCTCCCGCGCGGGCACACCGCTGACCGGGTGCTTGAGGCGGAAGTACTCCGCCCCTTCCTTCGGTTCGCCGGAGGCGGCACCGAGCAGGCAGGTCAGGACGGTCGACAGCGCGAACAAGCGCATGATCTTCTGCTTCATGGCGGCCACCTTGGCGCTCTGCGTCTCGGCGCACCCCGCTGACACACGCAATGTCCCTCGTTCGGACCGCCCGAGTGCCCGGAACCGTCGCGGAAGAGCCTTGGAAGGGGAGAGCGTTGACGCCCGACGTCGCAACAGTGGAGAGATCCCGCGTCTGGTCGCACCCGGAACTCGGCCTGCACGCCTTCCTGGACGAAACCGGCTCGGTCAGACTGGGCACGCCCGACCAGGACTGGGCCGCCCTCCTCCCCCTCGTCGAGGTCACCGCGACCGGCCACGGACGCCTGTGGTCGGGCGAACGCTTCGTCGAGACGGCCATCGGCGAGCGCCTGGCCTACCGCGGCCACGAGACGGCAAAGGACGCAAGCCGCGAGCGTACGACGATCAGGCTGGCCGACCCGGTGACCGAACTGGCCGCAGACGTCGTGCTGGAGACGACTCCGGGCGCCGGTTTCCTGCGCGCCCGGGTACGTCTGGTCAACGAGGGCGGCGCACCGCTCCGGCTGGAGAGCGTGACCACCCTGACCCTCGGCGGCATCACCGACGCAGGCGGCCGCCCGGACGGCCTGACCCTGCACTGGGCCGACAACAACTGGCTCGCCGAATGCCGCTGGCGGCAGGCCGCCTTCCGCGAGCAGGTCGTCCCGCTCGGCCGGGCCGCCCACGGACACGAGGGGCGCGGCTGCTTCGAACGCTCCTCGCAGGGCGGTTGGTCCACCGGCCGCCATCTCCCCGTCGGCGCCCTCACGGACCAGGACGCCGGCGCCTGGCTGTGGCAGATCGAGTCCAGCGCGGGCTGGCGCTTCGAGACCGGTGAACGTCAGCAACTACCGTGATCTGCAGGAGGAGTTGTACCAGTTCGCGGTACCGCATCTGCAGAGCGGCCGGCTCGCTCCGGACGAGACGGTGGTCGACGGGTTCGGACACATCGTGGACGCGTTCCTGGGGATGCTGCGGGGCCGGAACACCGGCAAGATCATCGTGCGGCGGTAGACCGGTATGGCGGAGCCGCTCACGCGGGCGCCGGTGCGGGGGCGGGGACGCGAGGGACGGCGCCGTAGCGGCGGGTGCGGTGTGCGTACTGTTCGATCGCCCGCCACAGGTCGCGACGGTCCGTGTCGGGCCAGCAGGTGTCGAGGAAGAGCAGTTCGGCGTAGGCGGCCTGCCAGGGCAGGAAGTTGGAGGTGCGCTGGTCTCCGCCCGTGCGCAGGAGCAGGTCGACGTCGGGGAGTTCGGGGACGTGCAGACAGCGGGCGAAGGAGTGCTCGGAGAGCGAGGCCGGGTCGATTCGTCCGGCGGCGGCCTCGCGGGCGAGTCGCGCCGCGGCGGCGGTGATCTCGGCGCGGCCGCCGTAGTTCACACACGCTGTCACGGTCAGCCCGCTGCAGTCGCGGGTGGCCTGCTCGGCCTCGACGAGGGTGTCGACGACCTCCGCGGGCAGCCGGGACCGCTGTCCGGCCCAGCGCAGGCGCACATTCAGCCCGCGACTGTCGTCCAACAGCCGGCGCAGGCACTGCGGGATCTCGTGCATCAGCGAGTGCAGTTCGTCGGCGGGGCGTTTCCAGTTCTCGGTGGAGAACATGTACACGCTCAGGTACTCGAGGCCGATTTCCAGGGCGCCGTGAACCACGTCGATCAGAGCGTCGGCGCCGGCGCGGTGGCCGTCGGTCCGGGGCAGACCGCGGGCCGTGGCCCAGCGGCCGTTGCCGTCCATCACGATCGCGACGTGGCGTGGCATCGCATGGGTGGGCACCTCGGGTGGGCGGGCGCCGGACGGGTGAGGCGTCGGTGCCGTGACCTGCTGCCGCCGGGCTTCGCCTGGTCTCGTCTCGTCGGCGGGACCCATGGCCGGGCCGGTCGGCGGTGGCGCGGGGGCGGTCGCCGAGGCGGTCACGACGGTGAAGGGGAACAGGGTGCAGGCCAGCGCGGCGCGTGCGCGGGCGAGCGGCAGCAGCCGCAGACGGGCGGACCGTGGCAGGGCGGGCCTGCGGTGCAGCAGCCCGGCGGGATCGCGGGCGACGGCGGCCAGCCGTAGCCGGTACAGGTCGGTGTAGGTGCCGAGTGCGATGCCCACGGCCGGGTGCAGCACCGGCGGGACAGGGGTGCGGTCGAACCAGCCGCGGGCCCGGACCGTCAGCTCGCGCACCATGCGTTCGTAGGCCGGGGTGCTGCGCCGCTTCAGCAGGTCCGTGCGCCGGACGCCGGCCTCGTCCAGGGCCTCCTGGGGCAGCGGAACATGGCCGCGGCCGAGGTCGTCGGCGAGGTCGACGAGCGCGTCGGTGAGGTAGACGGCGTCGACGGCGGTCTGCCAGGCCGCGGCCGCTCCGGGCACGGCGGTGGCGATGGCCTCGGGTTCGGCGGGCAGGCCCGCGGCCCGCAGCAGCAACGAGCCGGTCCGCAGCACGAGCGGGGTGTTGATCAGGGCGTTGTAACGCCTCCATTCACCCCAGGTGGCGAAGTGCCGGCCGTGAACGTCCTGGCGCAGTTCCTCGAACAGGGTGTGCAGGAACTCCGGCGGCAGGTTCCAGCTCAGCATGGTGTCGATCAGGGCAAGCCGGACCGGGTCGGAGCCGGCGCCCGCACGCAGGTCCGCGTCGAACGCCGCGATCCATGCCTCCAGCCGCTCGGCCCGCCCCACGCAGGCGGCAGCCTCGCCGGCCTCGGTGCCGACCGTGTCGACCAGGTCGTCGACGGCTCTCACGGCGCCGTACAGCGCCCAGACGGCGAGCCGCAGCGGCGGGGGCAGCAGCAGCGAGACGGCGTACTCGATCTCCCCGGTGGAGCGGGTGGCGCGCCGGCACATCTCGTACCCGTGGCGCAGGGCGGGGTCGTGGACACCGCCGCGGTGGTGGACGGACCCCCAACGGGCGCGCGGCATGGCGGACCGGCTCATCTCACGCCTCCTCTTCAGCGGCGGCGGGCTGCTGGGGGACCCAGGCCAGGGCCAGGGCGCTGCCCACGGCGGTGAGCAGAAAGCCGAGCAGGAGGCCGCCGAGGTTGGCGGCCATCAGGCTGACCAGGGACAGGACGGCGGAGAGAACTCCGGCGAAGTAGCGCAGGGGCGGGTTCTGCCAGGTCGTCAGCCCGGCCACGGCGAACAACGCACCCAAGGTCCACGACGCGGCGCCCGCGGTGCCGGTGAGCCGCAGGAACCCCAGGCCGCTCCAGGAGACGCAGATCATCTCCAGCCCGCCCAGAGCCAGCAACAGCCCGGCGGCGAACGGGCGGCTTCCTCGCCATTCCCGCCACCTCGACCAGCCATCGGTGACGACTGCGGCGCTCACCGGTGCTCCTCCCGCGCGCAGCCGCCCTCGCCCTGGTGGAGGTCGATGGTGACTCCACTGGCTGTGATCGTCCCGGCGGTGAAGGCCCGCGGCTCGGTGCTGACTTCGCGGCCGCTGACCTTGCTCGCGCCGATGCTGAACAGACCCGTGGGCCGGGCCACCGACACCTGCGGGGTGCTGAACTCGGCACCGGAGACGGACACGGATCGCGCGGTGGCTCGGCCCGCCTCCACCGTCAGCCCCGTGGCGGAGGCCCGGTCGATGTGGACGACCGCCGTCACTGCCCCGACGAGGGGCAGTTGAGCGGTGGACGTGACGCAGGCGTCGTCCACGCGAGCGCGTTCCATGCGTGTCGCCAGTGCCGGCAGCAGCCCGCCACGGCCGGATCCCGCCGGGGAGGCCGTCAGGCCGGACCCGGAGACCCGCGCGGCGTGCACGGTGACCGGTACCTGGCCCGCGAAGGCCATCGATACGGCACCTTGCGCGCTTCCGGCCAGCAGGGCGGTGCCGCCGATGGACAAGGGCGCAAGAGCCAGGGCGAATCGGAGCTTGCTCGTGCGCCCCGTCATTCTGGTCGGACGATCGACATTTCTGATCACGCCCTGACCCAACGATCATGGCGCGACCAGGTGGCGGCCATCAGATTGATCGGACCATCACACGGCACGGGCTGTGTCGTCCTCGCGACGAGGCTTGGCTGCCTTCCTCCTTTCCTGCGGTGACGGACCGGGACCGGCATCGTTGGAGGGACGTGCAGGTAGATAAGAGCAACTGGCGCTCGCCGCGCGGGCCGCGCAAGGAAGGCACCGACACCGGCCCGCCACCGGTCGCTGTCGTCACCGGAGCAGCACGCGGGGTGGGGCACGCCATCGCCGGACGGCTCGCCCGCGACGGCTACCGGCTCGTGCTCGGCGACGTCGACGGACACCGGCTGCACCGAGCCGCGGCCGAACTCGGCCGAGAACATGCCCTGATGGAGGTGGACATCGCCCGTGCGGAAGCCGCGGAGCAACTCGCCGGAGCCGCCGAGGCCCACTTCGGGCGGCTCGATGTGTGGGTGAACAATGCCGGGGTCGTCCCCCTGGGGCGGCTGGACGATCAGGAAGCCGGTCTGCTGGCCCATGCCTGCCAGGTCAACCTCACCGGAACCGTGCACGGTTGCCGCGCCGCCGCGCTGCGGATGCGCCCCCAGGGCGGCGGGCACATCGTGAACGTCGCCAGCGTGCTCGCCGTCAAGCCACTGCCCGGCTTCGCGGCCTACAGCGCGACCAAGGCCGGCGTGCTGGCCCTGTCCCGGAGCCTGCACCGCGAACTGCGCGTCGACGGCGTCCACGTCACCGCCATCCTGCCGTACATGGTCCACACCGCTGCCGCAGCCGGTGTCCGCCCCTGCGTTCTGCCCGCCCTGAGGCCCGAGCAGGTGGCCGACGCGGTCGCCGGCGTCCTTCGACGGCCTCGCCCGCAGGTGTTCGTACCGCGCGCGGCCCGGCTGCTGTCGCTCACCGCCCTGCTGCCGCACCGGGCCGGCGACATGATCGACGCGCTCCTCGGCACGGACGCCATCGCCCAGGACGCGGACGCCGCCGTCCGCAGCCCGTACGAGGCCGAACTCCGCGGCCGGGTGACGACATGACGCCGGCACCGCACGGCATTCCCCCTTCCCCGTGGCATCTCACCGGCGACATGATCAGCTCGGTGTGGCAGGTCCCCCAGGCCGAGCTGCCGGCCTGGCCGCTCCCGCGCGGGGTCCGGCCATGGGTGGCCCGCAAGCGCTGCACGCTGGTCACCTTCTGGGTCGACTACCAGCCGGGCGGTGTCCTCACCTACCGGGAATTCCTCGTCGCCCTGGCCGTCCGGCACCGAGGCCGCCTGGCCGCCAGCACGGTCGCCGCCTGGGTCGACAACGAGCAGGCGCTGGTCGGCGGACGCACCCTCTGGGGAATTCCCAAACAGCTGGGCACCATCACTCTGGAGAAGGACGCGGACAGCACCCGCTCCGAACTGACCGGCACCGGGAGCACGGCTGCGGTGCGTGCCGTGCACCGTGACATGCTCCGTCTGCCCTTTCGCCTGCCGGCCCGCGCCCATCTGGTCCAGGAGCTGCCCGACGGAACCACATGCCGTGTCCCCTTGCGCCTGCACGGCCGGCCGGCGGTGGGCCGCACCCGGGTGGAGGCCGCGCCGGCCCCCGCCCTGTCCTTCCTCACCCACCGCCGGCCCGTACTGTCGCTGGCCATCCGGGGCTTTCACGGCACGGTCGGGTCCTTGTAGCCGTGCCGTGATGCGCTCCATGTCGTTCCGATGACTCGTCATGTCGAGTGCGTGGCGATCCTCGAACCTGCCGTAAAGGCCACCTGACCTGAGAGTTCGGACAGTGTGCGTGATGCGCGGCACGGGCGTCGCGGTGGGCCGTGCAGCGACGACGCTTACGATTCCCATGTCATGGTCACACTGAAAGTGCTCGGGTCGTTCCAGGTCGAGGTCGACGGCTGTGTGGTCGATCCGGGCGGGCGGCTCGCCCGGATGGTTCTGACCCAACTGCTGCTCGCCCGTGGGGCCGTCGTGCCCACGGAGCGGATCATCGAACGGCTGTGGCCCACACGTGCCCCATCGAGCGCGCAGCCGTCGCTTCAGGTCTACATCGCGCGTCTGCGGCGCGTCCTCGAACCGGAACGGGCGCCGCGAACCCCTGCGCGGCTGCTGGTCAGCGCGCCCTACGGCTACGCCCTCGCCGTGGAGCAGGACGCGGTGGACGCCTGGGTGTTCGAGGACCGGGTGGCGGCCTGCACGGCGGCCGAGCTGCCTGCCCATGTCGCTGCCGAGGGCCTGGCCGAGGCGCTCGCCTCCTGGGGCGGGCAGCCGTACGCGGAGTTCTCGGACGAGCCGTGGACCGCCGGCGAGCGCGCACGTCTGGAGGAGGTGCACCGCACCGCCCGCGAACGGCTCACCGCGGCACGGCTGCGCTGTGGACAGGCCGCCCAGGCCCTCGCCGACGCGGGCACGCTGACCCGGGAGCAGCCGCTGCACGAGGAGGGGTGGCGGCTGCTGGCTCTGGCCCTGTGGGCTCGCGACCGTCAGGGAGATGCCCTGGCCGCGCTGCGGCGGGCCAGGCGCGTCCTCGACGAGAATCTCGGGATCGAGCCCGGGCCCGCCCTGCTGGAGCTGGAACAGGCCCTGCTGCACCAGCGGCTGGATGTGCTTCACCGGGCGACCGGGGCTTCGGCCGCGACCGGCGCGAGCGCCGAGGTGGTCACCGCCGTGGCGGCCGCCGGACGCGGGGCGCCGACCGTGCTGGCGGCGGACCGGCTCCTGGGCCGTGACGTGGAGTTGGCGGAGCTGGCCGCCGCGGCGGACCGGGCCCGGGGCGGCCGGAGCCAGGTGGTCCTGGTCTCGGGTGAGGCCGGTATCGGCAAGTCGAGTCTGCTGGAGGTCGGCATCCGGCAACTGCCCCGGCAGGGCTGGCTGGTCGGGTCCGGGCAGTGCCCGGAGACGGACGGCGCCCCGCCCGGCCGGGCCTGGTTCGACATGCTGCCGGTCCTGGCCGAAGCCGCACCACCGGGGCCGTACGCCGAAGAGCTCGCTCCGCTTCTGGCTCCGGGCACCGCGAGCGGTTCCGAGCAGCCGGAGGGCAGCCCGGCCCGGCGTTTCCGCATGCACAAGGCGCTGCTCGGCTGGCTGAGTGACACGGCCGTGCGGCGGCCGCTGGCGATCGTGCTGGACGACCTGCACCGGGCCGACCAGGAGAGCGTCGAACTGTTCCTGCTCTGCGCCGAGCAGTTGCGCGACGTACCGCTGCTCCTGGTCGGCTCGTACCGCACCGGCGAGGGCGATCTGACCGGGGCACTGGCACGGCTGGCCGTCTGCTCGCCCGTACGGCTGGCGATGGGCGGGCTGTCGGACGCCCAGGCGAAGGAACTGCTACGACGCGGCGCGGCCGGCATGAGCGAGCACGCCGCGACGGCGCTGGCCGAACGGGCCGGGGGAAACCCCTTCTACCTCCGCGAGAGTTCGCTCCTGCTGGCGGGCGAGGGCGAGCAGCAGGCCCTGGCCCGCGTCCCGCAAGGGGTACAGGACGTGCTGCGGCGGCGGCTCGCCCTGCTCGCGCCGACCGTCACGGCCGGACTGCGGCTGGCGGCCGTCGCCGGGCGCGAGGCCTCGGTGGCCCTTCTCGTCCACGCGGCGGACAGCGATGCCGAGCAGCTTCTCGACGCCCTGGACGAGGGTGTCACCGCCGGACTGCTCACCGAGCCCCGTCCGGGCACCGTCCGCATCACCCACGCCCTGGTGCGGGACGCTCTGGCGGGCGACCTCACGCGGCTGCGGCTGGCCCGGATGCACTCCCGCCTGGGCCGGGGCCTGATCGCCCTCGGCTCGGACGACGTCGCCACCACCGCCCACCACCTCCTCCAGGCGGCCCCGGTCGTGAACGCCGACGCCGGGCCCGCGGTCCACCACGCCATGCTGGCGGGCGAGCAGGCAGTACGCCGCTACGCCCCGCAGAACGCCGAAGCCATCCTGAACGCGGCCCTCGACCTTCTCGCCGGCCATCCCGAGGCCTTCACCGACCAGGATGTCGCGCTGCTGCGGGTGACACTGCTGGGCCAACTCGTGGACTGCCGGATCCGGATGGGGGCCGTGGTCCCCGCCCGCGAGGCGCAGCAGCAGGCCGTACGGGTGGCCCGGGAAGTCGCCCGGGCCGACCTGCTGACCGCCGCCTACACGACCTGGACGGAACCGACGCCCTGGCGCGTGCGCGCCTATGCGGAGTCCGACCCCGAGGCCGTCGAGGAACTCGGGAAGCTGCTGGAGAGCCCGGGCCTGACAGACCGGCAACGGTGCCTGCTCCTCGACCAGTTGGCCGACGCCCTCGACGACACCGATCCACGGGCCACGGCGGTGGGACACCAGGCCGTGGCGCTCGCCCGGACCGTGGGCGAGCCCCGGCTGCGGGGCCTGACGCTCACCTCGCAGCTGCGCCGGCTCGACTGCGACCTCGTACCCGACGCCTACCGGGAGGCCTACCGAGAACTCGCCGAGGTCGCCGACTCCCAGGACAGCCCCGAGTACTCCTGGATGGCTTCCTACGCCGCCGCCCGGATCGCCGCCGGCCGCAACGACCCGGCGGAGATGGAGCGTTGCCTCGGCCGTGCGGACGACATCGCCCAAACCTACGAGCTCCGGGGCGCGTTCGCGGTGGCCAGGCTGCGGCACCCCATGCTCGCCATGGCCCAGGGCCGCTTCGAGGAGGCGGAACAGGCCCTGGGAACGGCGGTGGAGGCGCTGCGGGCCGGAGGGATGGTGGACGTCAGCGGCCTGGCCGCGCTGGGCATCGGGTGCATGCGGTTGCAGCAGGGACGCCTCGCCGAGCTGCTGCCCCAACTGCTCGCCGTGTGGGAGCGTTACCAGCCGCACAACGAATCCCTCACCGCACTCGCGCTGCTCGCCGCGGGCCGTCCCGAAGAGGCCCGGGACGTTCTCGGCCGACGCGTACCGCTCCGGCGCGACTTCGCCTACTCGACCCTGGCCGCGGTGCGCGGCACGGCCGCCGTCGCCTTCGGCGACAGGGCGCTGGCCGCCGAGGTGTACCAGGACCTGCTTCCGCTGCACGGGCTGGCGGCCGGCGCGAGCAGCCTCAGCATCGTCTTCCGGCCCGTCGCGCAGACCCTGGGCGAACTCGCCCGGTTCCTGGGCCGCCCCGAACAGGCCCGGCAGCACTACCTCGAAGCCGCGCGGGTGGCGGCCGCGTGGGGCTCCCCGCACTGGGCGGACGCGGCGCGGACCGCCCTGGCCGGACTGCCGGCGGCGCCCGCGTAGACGTACCCCTTCCGGGCAGGTCAGGCCAGTTCGGCCAGGAAGGCCGCCGCGAGGTCCAGGAACTCCTCCGGCGAGTCCGTCGTCAGCTGGAGATCCACGAGCACCTCGTCGGTCCCGGCCTCGCACATGATCCGGAGATGGTCGCAGATCTGGCGTACCGTCCCGCGCTGGTACGTCTCCGCGGGGTCTGCCTCGGCCGTGGTGACCTCCGGGTTCACCCGGAACACCCGGCGCAGTCCCGCCGGATCCCGCCCCGCCCCCTCGGCGGCCTCGACGGCGACCGCCCAGAGACCGTGGAGATACGGCAGCGGCATCGAGGCCCCCAGCCAGCCGTCCGCGCGCCTGCCGACCCGCTCCAGGGCGGGCGGGGTGAAGCCGCCCAGCAGGACCGGCGGCCTCGGGCCCTGGACGGGTTTGGGAAGGACGGTCGACTCGGGGATCGTCCACAGGGGGCCGGTGTGGACGACCGGATCGGACCCCCATACGGCGTCGAGGACGTCGAGGGTCTCCTCCAGCCGCGCTCCGCGGCCCCGCCACGGCACCCCGGCGGCCGTGTACTCCTCGCGCATCCAGCCGATCCCGATGCCCACGTCCAGGCGCCCGTGGCTGATCAGATCGAGGGTGGTCAGTGACCGGGCGAGCACGAGGGGAGGCTGCCACAGGGCGTTGAGCGTGCTGCTGCCCAGACGGACCCGATCGGTGGCCATGGCCGCCATGCCCAGGGCGAGCAGCGGGTCGAGGTGGGTGCCGTACCGGACGGGCATCTGTTTCCCGCCGACATAGCCCTCGGGCGGGGTGAGCGGCGCCAGGAGCCGGTCGGCCGCCCAGAGACTGTGGCAGCCGAGAGCTTCCAGCGCCGCGCACATCCCGGCGGTGCGGTCGGGGTCGGCGAACGGGCCGAACTGGGGGACGGAGAATCCGATGCGCATCGGTGGGAGTTCCTCGATCGGTACAGGGCGGGGCAGGGTGGGCAATCGGGGTGGGCGGCCGGACCGGGAGGGCGCGTCAACCGGTCGTACGGCGGCCGCGGATCCTGTCGGTCTCGCGGCGGTACTGCCGCTGCCCGAGGAGCTTCCACAGCACCCGGGCCGGGAGGGGCAGCCCGGCGAGGAACTCCTGCCGCTGCTCGGGCGGGGTGTCCTCCAGAATGGCGCCCAGCGCGATCATCAGCCGGTTCCGTGGTGTTTCGGCCAGACCCCGCTCGCCCACCGCATGCCACTGCTTCTCGGTCACGTGGAGCGCGGCCAGAGGCATGACCTCCCGCTCCTCCTCGTCGAGATGGGCGCACAGCTGCCGGCGATGCCTGTGCAGCGCCTCGACGAGCTCGTCACGGTCCTCGGGCAGGGCCTGTGCCTCCCACCGGTTCATGAGCCCCTGGACCTCGGCGATTCCCTCGTCGAGTTCGCGGTGCTGCGTCTCCATCGCCAGGACCTGTTCGGCATCGAGGTCCAGGTGGGGCAGCAGCACCGGCCACAGCATCTCGTCCTCGCCGGTGTGGTGCGCGTGCAGACCGACGGCGTACTGCCGCCAGTGCTCCGCGAGGATCCGGGCGCGGGCGGTGTCGGCGGGACGCACCTCCTGGACGAGTTCGGCCAGCAGGCGCGACTCACGGCGGAACACCTGGTGGATCATCGCCATTTCGCGGGTGTAGGGGTGGACGGTGGAGTCGGAAGTGTTGCTCGAAGTCATGACACCCAGTCTTCGAAGCCCGGTTGCAAGGCACTTGCACCCCGGTTGTCCCGGCGAAGTGCAGGGTCGGTAGGTGGTGGGGGCTTCGTCGTCGGTCGGGGGCGTGCGCCAGTGGCCGACGTCGAAGGTGACCTCGGGGCCTCGGTTCGGGGCGTTGTCGCGGCGGAGCCCGGCTGAGACGGAGATCGTGAAGGCTTCGGCGGTGACGGCGGCGGCGCGGTCGCGGAGGATGGCGGCGATGCGGACGAGCAGTTCGTCGCGGACCCGGGTGGCCATGGCGGTGGTGCGGTCCCGGTCGAGGTGCGGTGCGCGGCCGTCGGCGTGGCCGGTCAGACGGGTCGTCGGCAGGGGCAGCCCGTGGGCCAGGTTCCACAGGCCCGTGCGGACCAGGTGCTCGGCCAGGTGGTCGAGCTTGTAGCCCGCGCTGTCCGCCATGTCACCGGATGCCTCGAACGGGAGGAAACGGTGCTCGGGCGCGGACACGGCGTGGCCGTGGAGGACGACCAGGGTGAACGGGTTCGCCTCGGCCGAGGCATGGTCGGAGAGCAGTTCCGCGTGGGACTCGTGCATCGACTCCCCCGGCCGCCTGCTGTAGGAGCGGAAGTACCACTGGCCCCTGCCGTCGATCATGGGGGCGGTGTGCAGCATGAGCGTCTCCGCGGTGCGGAGCGCGCCCTGCTGTTCGTTCGCGGGCACGCCCCGGTCGCGGGCCTCCCTCAACTCGACCAGCAGGTCGGCGAGCCGGGCCCGGGACCTCAGGGTCTCCCGGTGGTCCCGTGGCGCCCCCAGTTGTTCCGCGACGCGCACGCGGTCGTGCAGCGAGGCGGCCGGCGCGCGTAGTTCGGTGGCGGTGCTGCGCAGGTTCTCCTCCACCGCGGCGTTCATCTCCGTGCGGTTTCTGCCGACCCGGGCGTGGTTCTCCAGGGTGAGCTGGGAGTGGCCGTCCTCGCTGGCCAGGCAGCGACTGCAGCCGCTCGCGGTACGGGCCCAGGTCACCGGGCCCGAATCCGTCGCCGAACCGTACCGGGAGGTGCAGCGACAGGTCGGATGCGGCCGGGTGGACCCGCGGTCGTGGCCGCGTGGGGGAGGGGAGGGGGCGGCAACTGGCCGCGCCTCAGAGGGGCGCGGCCGTGTTGTCGTTGAGGGTCCTGGTGATGGTCAAAGGGACGTCAATTCCCTTTGGTTCGGGGGGTATTGGGGTTGTATGTGTTGACATGATCATGTAGGCGCAGCAGAGTGTCGGCGTCCCTCAGCACGTCCTGCACGATGTTCGGTCCGGCTGGGCTCCGCCCCCCTGATGGCGCGGACGTGTACGAGGCATCCTCCCGTCCCCACTCCGCGGCGCACCGATGCCGGACGTGCCCCTTCTGCGAAAGGGAACGGATCATGTCTCTGGCATCCCTGCTCCGCCGACTGGCGAGACCCGGCCTGGTGACGGCGGCCCTCGCCGCCGGCGCGCTGGCCCTGTCGACGACCACGGCCAGTGCCGCGCCCGCGCTCACCCAGATCAGCACGGATCCCTACACCAACTCCACCAGCCAGCACGCCACCGAGGTCGAGCCGGACACCTTCTCCTACGGCTCGACGATCGTCTCCGCCTTCCAGGTCGGCCGGTTCAACGACGGCGGCTCCTCCAACGTCGGCTTTGCGACTTCAGGCAACGGCGGCGCCACCTGGACCAAGGGATTCCTGCCCGGGATCACCACGCAGGCGGGCGGCACCTTCCAGCGGGTCAGCGACCCGTCGGTGGCCTACGACGCCAAGCACCACACCTGGCTGATCTCCACCATCCCCATCACCTCCTCCGTCGCCGTACCGGAGGTCTTCACCAGCCGCTCGACCGACGGCGGACTGACCTGGAGCAACCCCGTGGTCACCGCGACCGGTTCGAACCTCGACAAGAACTGGATCGTCTGCGACAACACCGCCACGAGCGCCTTCTACGGCAACTGCTACACCGAGTACGACAACAACGGCGACGGCGACCGCATCAAGATGACCACCTCCTCCGACGGCGGACTGACCTGGGGCGCCTCGAAGAACACCGGAAACAACGCCACCGGCCTGGGCGGGCAGCCCGTCGTCCAGCCGAACGGCACCGTGGTGGTCCCGATCGCCAACGCCTCGGAGACCGCGATCCGCGCCTTCACCTCCACCAACGGCGGCAGCACCTGGACCAATGCCCGCACCGTGGCCACGGTCAGTACGTTCACCGTGGGCGGGGGGCTGCGCAGCGGCCCGCTGCCCTCCGCCGAGATCGACGCCGCCGGGAAGGTGTACGTCGTCTGGCAGGACTGCCGCTTCCGCGCGAGTGGGGGCTCGTGCACCTCCAATGACATCGTGATGGCGACGACCACCAACGGCACCGCCTGGTCGTCGGTGACCCGCATCCCGATCGACGCGACGAGCAGCACCGTCGACCACTTCATCCCCGGCCTCGCCGTCGACCCCGCCACCTCCGGCAGCACCGCGCACCTGGCGCTGACGTACTACTACCACCCCACCGCCAACTGCACTGCCTCCACCTGCCAGTTGGACGTCGGCTACGTCTCCTCGACCAACGGCGGCAGCACCTGGACGGCGCCGACCCAGCTGGCCGGTCCGATGACCCACTCCTGGCTGGCGAGCACCACGCAGGGCACCATGGTGGGCGACTACATCTCGACGTCGTTCTCCGGCGCAACCGCACATCCCGTGTTCGCCGTCGCCACCGCCCCCAGTGGCTCGGTCTTCAACGAGGCGATGTACACGCCGACTTCGGGCCTCACCGCGGCCGCCGGCACCACCGCCGTCACGCCCGCCACCGCGCGTGACAACGCCCTCTCGGCCCGTCTTGCCGCGATCGCCTACGCGCAGTGGCTGGCCAACGGCGGCACCGAAGGCGGCGAGGACAGCCCCTGACCGACAGCCGACCCGGTCTGTCCGGCGGCCGGCCGCCGGACAGACCCCCCGCTCACGGCCGGTGAAGCGGCCCCAGAAGCCGCCGCCCAAGCCTGCCCCGGCGACGACACCACTTTCGCGGCCAACCTCGATCAGAGCCACAGCCACCATGTCGCTGGTGGCAGGTTCCGGTCAAAGACTTGTCCAAAAACCGGACGCCTTCTGTGGCCAGTGATCTGGTTCTCCACGACGGCTGTACGACCACCCGTTTTCGGAGGATCTGGTGTCAGCACCAACCCGTAAGAGACGATGGCTCACGATCTGCGCCATCACCGCGTCCGCCGCGCTTGTCACGACCCCCGCAGGGGCAGCGGCCGGCAAGGGCAAGAGCCCGTTCGGAGCGCGCACCCTCGCGCGACTCGCCGCCCAGCGCGAGCAGTCGGTCAGCGCCATGAGCCCCAGCCTGAAGGGCGAGGACGGGGACGACGGCAACGAGGCGGACGAGATAGCCGAGGGCGCGGACCAGTACGCCGAGGCCCGCACCTCGCCCGGCATTGTCGCCCCCGGCGCGTACGGTGCCGCGTGGACGAGTCTGACCAACCTGCCGAACACCGGCGGCCGTTGGCAGGGCGTTACCGACCTGCCGTACAACTCCGACGACTCCCGCTACCGGGACATCGACTCCAACTCCAGCGGCGGCTCGGGCAACGTGACCGGTCGCATGGCGGCGATCGCCGCCGACGACGACGGGTACGTGTACGCGGGGAGCGCGGGCGGTGGCGTCTGGCGGTCCAAGCGGGGCGGCGGGCACTGGAAGCCGATCAGCGACAAGCTGCCGTCGCAGTCCACCGGCGCGCTCGCGCTGGACGGGGCCGGCCGGCTGTGGCTGGGTACCGGCGAGGCGAACACCAACGCGGACGCGTACCTCGGCAGTGGTGTGTACGTGCTGTCCGACCCCCACCACGGCAGCTTCTCCGCCCGCAGCCGGGTCGGCGGCGACGAACTGGAGTCCACCACCATCCGCCAGCTGCGGTTCGGCGGCGGCAAGGTGTGGGCGGCGACCAGCGAGGGCGTGTGGAGCCACTCCACGAAGACCCTGAAGGGCGCCTGGAAGCTGGAGTACGCGCCCAACCCCGGCTATCTGCCGGGCGGTTCGAAGGCGAGCGACCCGTCGGCCGCCTACAAGAACATCACCAACGACATCGCGATCGACCCCAAGGACCCCTCGAAGGTGATCCTCGCGGTCGGCTGGCGCAGCGGTGACGACTACAACGGCTTCTACACCAAGGACGCAAGCGGCGCCTGGACGCGGATCACCAGCGGCTTCGGTGACCTGCCGACCGACGCGGACAACGTCGGCACGGTCACTTTCGCCCGCGCCGCCGACGGCTCGCGCTACTACGCCATCGACCAGTCGCCCGAGCAGATGGCGTCCAACCCGGACAGCGGTCTTCAGGGCATCTACAGCGCCGCCTCGCCGTTCGGGCCGTGGACGAAGGTCGCCGACTACAAGCAGCTGGCCGCCGACGGCTCGGCGCTGACCTCCAGCGGCTTCATGCCGGGCGTGCAGGCCTGGTACAACCAGTTCCTGACCGTGGACCCGAACGACCCCAAGCACGTGTACGCGGGCCTGGAGGAGGTCTTCGAGTCCAAGGACGGCGGCTCCAGCTGGTCGACCGTGGGCCCGTACTGGAACTTCAACTTCTCCTGCTGGTCGATCGACCCGGCCAAGCAGACCGGTGACTGCAACCCCACCACCCACTCCGACCAGCACGGCGTCGCGATCGGCAGCTACCACGGCAAGAACTTCGTGTACGTCGGCAACGACGGCGGTGTCTACAAGCGGCCGGTGAGCGGCTCCCAGGATGCCTCCGGGCACGCCACCGACTGGACTTCGCTGAACGACGGGACCATCGACACCCTCCAGTACTACTCGGTCGGCGTCGGCAAGGACCTCGACCACGGCGGCGTGTCCGTCACCGGTGGGCTGCAGGACAACGGCCAGTCCGTCCTGCGCAGCAACGACACCGTGATGGGCTCCAACTTCGGCGGCGACGGCGGCGACACCCTCACCGACCCGGCCAACGGCTGCAACATCGCCGAGGAGTACGTCTATCTCGCGATTCAGATCACGCAGAACTGCGCGGTCAACGACGGCAGTTGGTCCACGGACGCAAGCAAGGCCACGTCGTACAACGTCGCGCCGGCCGACAACGCCACCAGCGAGGCCCGCTTCATCGCCCCGCTCGCGGCCGACGCGAAGGACAGCAACACCTGGATCGCGGGCGGCCGGCACATCTGGGTGCAGACCAAGGGCTACGCCATCCGCAGCGGATCCGAGTGGAAGAGCCTGTACGACCTCGGCGCCGGGCGCACCGCGACCGCCGTGGCCGCCTCAGGGGGCAAGGTCTACGCGGCCTGGTGCGGACCCTGCAACAACCAGGGCTTCGCCCGCGGCATCTCGGTCGGCAACGCGGACGGCACCGGCTGGCACGACATCACCCTGCCCGCCGACGGGACCGTGCCCAACCGCTACCTCAGCGGCTTCGCCGTCGACCCGAAGAACGCCGACCACGTCTTCCTCGCCGTCAACGGCTTCTCCCGGCACTGGACCGAGGGCCCCGGCGCGGGCGTCGGCCACGTCTTCGAGTCCACCGACGGCGGCACCACCTGGAAGGACGTCTCGGCGAACCTTCCCGACGTGCCGACGAACTCGGCGGTCGTCCTGCCGAACGGCGGCCTCGCCGTCGCCACCGACCTCGGCGTCGTCTACCGCGCCCCGGGCCACACCACCTGGCAGCGCGTCGGCTCCCTGCCGGCCGTCGGCGTACTCCAGCTGAAGCTGAGCCCCGACGGCCGCGTCCTGTACGCGGCCACCCACGGCCGCGGCATCTACACCATCAAGGTGCGCGACTGCGACTGACGTACAGGTGAGGCGATAGGAGGGGTGATCCCGGTGTGCCGGGGTCACCCCTCCTGTGGGTACCGGACCACGCTCACGTCGAGTGTGCAGGCGATCTTCGCTGCACCCGCGATGTCCGGCGCCTTGGCCCGTGCGCGGATTCTCCCCGGCGGCTTCAGGAGTTCAGTGCGTACTGCCGGGGCGGCGTTGCACCCGGTCAGGTGATGGCCGGCAGGGTGGTCAGCCCGGCGCCGACAGGTGGTGAACTCCTTCCCAGGGCCAGGTCCGCTCGGTCCGCAGCCGACGGCGGCGAGCGTGGTCGGCGAGGCGGGCGGGCAGGTGGTAGCGGCAGAAACGCATGGTGTCCGGCTCGGCGTCGGCCAGATCGTCGATGTCGTGCAGGGCCAGCAGCCGCAACCACGCGTCAAGACCGGCGGCGAGTGTCGCAGCGAGCATCCACCCATGCTGACCTTCCATGACCGCGAGATCACGCTGGTGTACCCACCCGCGGAAGGGCTTCCTCCAGAGTTCGGATCTCTCTCATGGCATCCGGGACGGCTTCTTCTTGTTGAAGAGCCAGACATCGAAGAGCTTCGTCAGGTTCTTCCCGGACCTGCCTTCACACAGGGCGATGAACTGGCCGGTGTCGGCGTTGCCGTGCCGGTGCTGTCGGTTCCAGGTGCGGAGAATGTCGAAGAAGGTCTTGTCGCCGACGGCCTCGCGCACCTTGTGCACGACCATGGCGCCGCGCCCGTAGACGGGCGGGTCGGAGACGCGCGCCGCGCTGGGCGGATCGGCCGGGGGGAAGGCCCAGATGCCCTCGCTCTCGGGATCTGTGCCGTCGTAGAAGTCCTCGAAGATCTCGTCGGTGTTCCTGCCGCCCTGTTGCTCCTCCCAGAGCCACTCCGCGTAGGTGGCCATGCCCTCGTTGAGCCAGATGTCTTTCCACTTGCGTGGGGTGACGGAGTTGCCGAACCACTGGTGTGCCAACTCGTGGACAAGCAGCGTCTCGTCCGGCGCCTCATCGAAGTAGGGCTTGGTCTGGGTCTCCAGGGCGTAGTCAAGTTCGGGCAGGTGGTCGACGATGGCGCCGGTGGAGGAGAAGGGGTAGGGACCGAAGCGTTCGCTCGCCCAGCCGACGATCTCGGATACCAGATCTTTGACGTCTGCGGCGTCTTCGGACTCCTCGGGGTCGATGGCGACGTAGACAGGCAGGTCGTCGTCGGTCGAGCCCTGGGCGACCTCGAAGTAGCCGACAGAGACGTTGGCGAGGTAGCTGGCCATGGGCTCCTTGGTGCGCCAGTGCCGGGTCACTGTCTCACCCCTGTCCTCCTCTGCGATCAGCTCGCCGTTGCTGACTACGTCGTAGGGATCGCCGTCCTCGTCCTTGGGCACGGTGACCGTGATGTCGTACGTGGCCTTGTCCGAAGGGTGGTGGTTCCCCGGGAACCAGGTCATGGAACCGGCAGGCTGGCCAAGGGCGGTCGAGCCGTCATCGGTCTCTATCCAGCCCTCCAGGCCTCCGTCGTCGTCCTCAATCGTGCGGGGGGTGCCGTCGTAGGTGACGACCGTCTTGAAGGTGTCACCGTCCTTGACGGGCTTCGCCGGTGTCACCAGCAACTCGTCCTTCTCACGCGAATATTGGGCCTTCACGCCTTGCACCGTGGCCAGGCGTACCCGCAGTCCTGACAGGTCAAGGTTGAAGCGGCTCAGGTCCTGGGTAGCGCGGGCTGTGATGACAGCCGTGCCCTTCAGGCGGTTGGTCTCGGGCACGTAATCCAGAGTCAGTCCGTAATGCGCCACGTCGTAGCCGCCATTGCCGAGCGCGGGAAACAGCCGGTCACCCACCCCGGCCGAGCCGGGCTTCAAGGCCGCGGCGGCACCGTCCCCCGGCGCCGTGCCGGTGCAGGAGGTCGTCATGGTCAGAAGGAATGCCGCAGCCGGAACCCAGCCGGACAGGCGGACCGACGCCGTCGGCCGAAACCGACGGTCGTCCCCTCCATAAGCCTTCATCCCGTGTCTCCAATCGATCGGGGGACGCGAGACGTCAGAAACCCTGCGCTGCCTCTCGGTTGCCTCATGGTTGGCAAAAAATTCTTGAGGCATCTTCCGGCTGACACGACATCATGATCAATGAGCCCTTTCCATCCTCGCTCTGAGCTGGTCAGATGAAGGGTGAGGACGGCCGGGCTCGACGAGTGCCCGGATCTTCGCGTGAGATCGGTTCACCGCCTTCTGGCCTGCGGAAAGGGTCTCCCACCGGCCCCAGCGTGGGACGCGGACCGTGCAGCCTGAACCCGGGTAGGGCAAGAGCGTGCCGTCCAGGATCAGGTACGCCGTCGCTGACGCGCTCTGTACCGCGTCGGCCAGGCTGGGGGCGAGAGCGGCTAGGAGCTCGACAGCCTCGGTGACGTAGCGGTAGGCCGTCGCGGTGCCGACGCCGAACCCTGCCGCGAGTTGGGCATAGGTGTGGCCCACCCGCAGGTGGGCGAGTGTGAGCAGGGCCTGGCGGCCGGCGCTCAGACGCCGCCAGCGTGAGCCGATCTCGCGGCGGTGCCGCCTCAACTGCTGGGTGAGGAAACGGAGGGCAGGGCTGGACACGTCGACGCCCGACGGGTAGACCAGCATGTGAAACCTCTGGTGGAGACGGTTCTCTTGGTCGAAGACCCGTCTACCAGGGGCTTCACCATGTTGTCAGCCCAACTCCCCTGCCCAGAAGCAGGTTCTGGGGAACCTCAGAAAGGCGGCAGAGACCCGTTGCGAAATATCGGGAGGATCACGTGATGCCTTCGCCGATAGCCCGCCGCCACCTTCTGTCTGCCCTGGCCGTCGTGGCACTGGTCGCGTTCGGCTACTACGCTCTCCAGCCCGTCCGAGAGGTTTGCTCGCTCAGCTCCGAGCCGTATGGCTCCACCTTCACCCCAGACAACACCCACTCCTCCAGTGATGGTCAGTGCGGTGAAGAGCGGACGCGGTTCCTGACCTGGTTAGGGCGATAGGGCTCCTGACCGGCCAAAGCCGATGGCTGCGGGTTGCCGCCGTCACCGACGGTCAGAGGTGCCGTGGTTGTTGTTGGTGCCCTACCACCCGATCCGAGCGGTACGAGGCCAGTGCACACTGCCGGGGCGGCATCAGCCGTCCTACAGCCAGCCCCGGCGCTTGAAAATAAGGTACAAGCTCACGCAGATCACGCCCATCAAGCCGATCGCGAAGGGGTATCCGAGGCCCCAGTGCAGCTCGGGCATGTGGGAGAAGTTCATGCCGTAAATAGTGCCGACGAGGGTGGGAGCAAACAGAATCGCGGCCCAGCTGGAGATCCGCTTGATCTCCTCGTTCTGCTCGAACCCCGCCTCCGCCAGGGCCCGCATCTCCGCGTTCTGCTGCTGGGTGACCAGCGTCGCGTTCACCGTGAGGATGTCGGTGAGGGCCTGGCGGAAGCCGTCGACGCGTTCGCTGGTGTGGGTGACGTGGTCGGCGACGTCCCGGAGGTAGCGCTGGAGTTCGTCGTCCGTGCCGTATTTGGAGAACCCGGCGATCAGGCCGTGCAGCATGCCGACCAAAGGCCGGGTGGCGCGCTGGAACTCGACCATTTCGCGGGAGAGTTCGTAGATGCGGCGGGAGACCTCCGGGTCGCCGCGGAAGACCTCGGTCTCGATCTCGTCGATGTCGTTCTGGACGCCCGCCACCACCGGGGCGTAACCGTCGACGACCGCGTCGAGTATGGCGTACAGGACGGCCTCCGGGCCCAGCTTCAGCAGCTCCGGAGACTCCTCCATACGGCGGCGGACCGCGGAGAGGTCGGGGGCGGCGCCGTGGCGGACCGTGATGACGAAGTCGGGTCCCACGAACACATGCAGCTCGCCGAAGTCGACCTCCTCCGGGGCGTCGAGATACCGGGCCGCCCGCAGCACGACGAAGAGCGTGTCGCCGTAGCGTTCCAGCTTGGGGCGCTGGTGGGCCTCCATCGCGTCCTCGACCGACAGCGGGTGAAGGTCGAACTCGGCGGCCAGGGAGAGCAGTTCGCCCTCGGTGGGACGGGCGAGGCCGATCCAGGCCATGCCCGAGGGCTGGTCGCGCAGTTCGCGGAAGGTCTCGGCCAGGGTGGCCGGGGCGGAGACACGGACGCCGTCCCGGTACAGCGCCGCCTGGACGACGCTGGCCACCTCCGGCGACGACGGAGGTGCCGGATCGGAGGGCGCCGGTGCGCTGTTCGGCGCCGGCGGCTGCGGTGGGGTCGGCGCGCGGCGCCAGACGGATTTCCTCGCGTCCTTGGAGACCGGACGGGCGCGTCGCTCGGACATGCGGCTGCCTCCCGGGTCGAAACCTGCGGCTGCGTGATCCCGGGCAGGATATACGGGGCAAACGACGCCGGGGTGTCCTGGGCATCCGGGATCGGACGGACGTTGCGGACAGTAGGTGTCCGCAAGCGCGGCTAGCGTGCGGGGCATGACGAAGACGACAGCGACGGCTCCTGTGCTCGGTACCCGCGCTCTCAACCGCGCGACCCTCGAACGGCAGCTGCTCCTGCGCCGGTCCGCGCTCTCCGCCAGGACCGCCGTCGAGCATCTCCTCGGGCTGCAGGCGCAGAACGTCAAGCCGCCGTACTACGCGCTCGCCGCCCGCCTCGCCGGCTTCAACCCCGAGGAGCTGTCGCGTCTGATGGCGGACCGCGAGGTCGTCCGTATCGTCACCATGCGCTCGACCATCCACACCCACACCGCCGCCGACGCCCTCACCCTGCGTCCGCTGGTCCAGCCGGCCCGGGACCGTGAACTCACCAACTTCCGCAAGGGACTTGGGGGCGTGGACCTCGACCGGCTCGCCGCCCTCGCCCGCGAGCTCGTCGAGGCCGAGCCGCGCACCATGAAGCAGCTGCGCGAGGCCCTGCTGACCGAGTGGCCCGACGCCGACCCACAGGCTCTCGCCATCGCGGCCCGCTGCAAGCTCCCCCTCGTCCAGGTCACCCCACGCGGCCTGTGGGGCAAAAGCGGCCAGGTCGCCCTGACCACCCTGGAGCACTGGCTGGGCCGCGCCCCCGCCGCCCGCCCGACCGCCCCTTCTGCCGACGCCACGGTGCTGCGCTATCTCGCCGCCTTCGGGCCCGCATCCGTCAAGGACATGCAGACCTGGGCCGGGCTGACCCGGCTGCGAGAGGTCTTCGAGCGGCTGCGTTCGCAGCTCGTCACCTTTCGGGACGAGCGTGGGGTCGAGCTCTTCGATCTGCCGGAGGCGCCGCGGCCCGACGCGGAGACTCCTGCGCCGCCCCGCTTCCTCCCCGAGTTCGACAACCTGCTCCTCTCCCACGCCGACCGCACCCGGGTCGTCCCGTCCGAGCACTGGGGCCGCAGCTGGGTGGGAAACCAGGCCTACTGCACGTTCCTCGTCGACGGCTTCCTGGCGGGGGTGTGGAGGCCGGCGGAGGGGGCGCTCGTCATCGAGCCGTTCGGCACCCTCACCAAGGCCCAGCGTGCGGACCTCGTGGAGGAAGGCGGGCGGATGCTCGACACCATGCACCCCGGAACCTCGTACGACATCCGGTTCGGGACCGTGATCCCGTAGGCCTCAGTCCGCCCGGCCCGTCACCGCCACCGTCAGGCCCAGCCCGATCATCGCGAAGCCGCCCGCGCCGCCGATCATCGACAGCCGGCGGTCGGAGCCGGCGAACCAGGTGCGGGCGGCCGAGGCGGTCAGGCCCCACAGGGTGTCCGTGACCAGGCCGATCGAGATCGGGATCAGGCCGAGCAGCAGCATCTGCACCGGGACGTGGCCCGCCGCGTGGTCCACGAACTGGGGGAGTACGGCGGCGAAGAAGACCACGCCCTTCGGGTTGGTCACCCCGACGAGCACCCCGTCGAGCACCGTGCGCAGATCGCCGCGCGCCGGTCCCTTCGGCTGTGTGCGGATCGCGGACGCCTTCAGCTGCCGCCGGTGCCGGAAGGCCTGCACGCCCAGGTACACCAGGTACGCGGCGCCTGCGAGCTTCACCGCCAGGTAGATGGCCACCGAGCGCTCCACCAGCGAGCCGATCCCGATCGCGACCGCCACCACCAGCAGATACGAGCCGAAGACATTGCCGACCGCCGTCGCCACCGCCGTACGGCGGCCGTGGGCGAGCGCGCGGCCGATGACGAACAGGACGCTGGGGCCCGGAATCACGATCACCAGCAGGGACATCGCGGCGAAGGCGAGGAAACGGTCCGTGGACACCATGTACACCGCTCTCCTCCGGTCGCTCCCCTCGGGCGCTCATTCAAACAGCCGCCCGCGGGATCCCTCTAGAGTCGAGCCCATGGAACTGCGGCAGCTCACCTATTTCGTGACCGTCGCCGAGGAGCTGCACTTCGGGCGGGCGGCCGAGCGGCTGCACATCGTGCAGTCCGCGGTGAGCATGCAGATACAGCGCCTGGAGCGGGAGCTGGGGGCCGAGCTGTTCGACCGGACGCCGCGCCGGGTGCGGCTCACGGCGGCGGGGGAGCGGCTGCTGCCCGAGGCGCGGGAGGTGCTGGCGGCGGCCGACCGGGCGCGTGCCGCCGTCGCCCCGCCGCCCGGCCTGAGGATCGGCACCAGTACGGGCATGGGCACGCATCTCGACCGTGTGCTCGCCGCGTTCGCGCGCCGCGCCCCGGACGTGCCCGTCGAGCTGTTCTCGCTGCCGGTCGCCGAACGCCTCGCCGGCGTCGCGGGCGGCCGGCTGGACGCCGCTTTCGTACGAGCCGTCGAACCGGTGCCCGGCGTACGTGTGCTGCCCCTGTGGCCCGACCCGCTGGTGGCCGCCCTCCCCGCCACGCACCCCCTCGCGGGCCGTGCGGAGATCGGCATCGAGGAGCTGGCCGAGGTTCCGCTCGCCCTCACCGGGCGCCGCAACAACTCCGCCCTGGTCGACCTGGTCGTCGGCGCCTGTTACGAGGCCGGGTTCGAGCCGCTGCCCGGACCGTCGAGCGGTTCCCTCCAGGACACCCTCGCCACCATCGGCAGCCGCCCGCTGTGGACCGTCGTGTACGCGTCCCACGCGCGCGTGCTGCACAGCCCCCGCGTGGCCTTCGTACCGTTCCGCGCGCCGGGCCTCGCCCTGTCCACGGGTCTCGCCGTGCCGGTCGGTGCCCCGCCCCCGCACCTGGACACCCTGCTGCTGGCCTGCGGCGATCACGAGAACTGATCGCTGCGGTCGCGGTCTGGTTCTTGGTCGCGGGCGTCCGGCGCGATGGACTGGACTCACCGGAAGGGGGCCTGCAACGGGCCCCGACGGGCAACGTATTCAAGGGAGTTCAGCCATGCCGATCGTCACCGTCCAGCAGGGTCCTCGCGACACCGAGCTCAAGCGGGACCTCGTCAAGCGCATCACCGACGCCTTCGTGGACGCGTACCGGATCCCGGCCGAGACCGTTCAGGTGTGGATCCACGAGGTGCCGGCGGACAGCTGGGGCGCGGCGGGGAAGCTCATCGCCGACAAGTAGTGCCCGCTGCGCGCGACGAGCAGCGCATGGAAAGGGGGCGCTGCGAGCTGCTCGTGGTAGCCCGCAACGCCCCCTTGTCTCTCACCTGAGGGGTGCTCAGGAGATCTTCTGGAGCACTCTTCCTACGAGTTGACCTGTGCGGTCACCAGGCTGGAGAAGGTGGTCAGCCGGGTGTAGACACCCGGGTATCCCGCCTCCGCACAGCCGTTGCCCCAAGAAGTGATCCCTGCCAGGACGCCCCCGATGAGCAGGGGACCGCCGCTGTCGCCCTGGCAGGTGTCTACGCCGCCGGATGTGTATCCGGCGCAAACCATGTCGGTCTGGACGAACTCAGACCCGTACGAGCTCTTGCAGCTGGAGTCGGCCACGATCGGCACGGTCGCCGTCCGCAGCTGGTTGGAGGAGCTGCCGTTCTCCGAGGTGGTGCCCCATCCGAGGATGCGGGCGGTGGTGCCGGCCGCGTACACCGACGTGTCCGAGGACTTCACGTACGACGCCGTCGTGTACGGCATCGACGTCGCCAGCGTCAGTACCGCCACGTCGTCGCCGTTGGTGGCGTCCGTGTAGTTCGGGTTGATCCAGATCCTGCTGACCTTGCTGACCGTGCCGTTGGTGCCGTTCAGATAGGTGCGGCCGCCCACGACTCTGACGCTGCTCGTCGTCTCCCCGACCATGCAGTGAGCGGCGGTGATCACCTTGGTGGCCGAGACGAGGGTGCCGCCGCAGAACTGGTTCTGCGAGGCGTCCGTGATCTGCATGACGAACGGGTAGGCCGTGGTCGTGGTCGTGGTGCCGCCCACGATGGGCTGGGGCGCGGCTGCCGCGGAAGACGCGCCGAGCAGTGCGGTGGTGGCCGCTGCAGCGGCCGCCGTGAGTACCGCGGCGGTCTTCCTGGCACGGTTGGACCCGAACATGAGTCTCCTCAGTGGGGGTTGCCGGTGGGGGGTCGCGCGGGTGTGGGGGGTTGTGCACGGGGGTCGCGGGACCGACCCCCGTATGCCCGGGCGAGCGGCACGTCCTCAAGCTAGGACGCAGAACCCCCGGCTCCCAATGAGGGAACCCCCTAGGGGGTTGTGTAAGGGAAAACCCTCGGTCGGCTTCAGTTAACCTGTCGCGCCGTCACTTCGCTCGCCGTGCCGCCGCCAAACGGACGATATCCACGCGCGAGCGGATCCCCAGCTTGCGGTAGACCCGGGTCAGTGTTGCCTCGACCGTCTTGACGCTGATGAACAGCCGCGCGGCGATCTCCCGGTTGGTCGCGCCCTCCATGACGAGCGCGGCGACCTGGCGTTCCATCGCGGCGAGCCCCTCCAGGCCCTCGGACGCGTCCGTGGGGGCGATCGGTTCCACCGGGTTCGCCGCGGTGGCCGCCTCCACCTGACGCACCCACGGCAGCGCCCGGCAACGGCGGAACAGCCGGGCCGCCTCGTCGTACGACGAGCGCCCCGCCCGGCCGGGACGCAGCGATGCCAGCGCGAACGCGGCGCGTGCCTCCTCCAGGCCGTAGCCCAGCTTGGCCAGCCGGTCCTGCGCCGAGGCCAGCTGGGCGAGGGCGGCCTCGTGCTCGCCGCGTGCCGCCCGCACCAGTGCCTCGGCCCGGTCCAGCACCGCCAACACGCCCTCGCGTCCGAGCCGCTGGGCCTGTCCGCGTGCCACGTCGAGGAGTTGCTGCGCCTCGTCGGTCTCACCGGTGCGCACGAGGGCCTCGGCGAGGTCGCCGTGCCAGCGGCCGCGCGCGGGGTCGGTGATGCCGAGCCCGTCCTCCAGGTCCCGCACCCGGCGCAGGGAGCGGACCGCGCCCTCGGCGTCCCCGGCGACCAGCTGGGCGTGGCCGAGCGCGGTCAGCCCTCGGGAGATGTACATCTGGTCGCCGGCCCGCTCGGCGAGCTCCACCGCCTCGCGGCCCAGCGTCAGCGCCCGCTCCACATCCCCGCCGGAGGCCTCCGCGAGGGAGGCGAGCACGGCGGAGGACGCCTCGCCGATCCCCGAGTCGCGGGCCAGCCGCATGCTCTCCCGGGCCAGGTCCAGGGCCCGGCCGCAGTGCCCGGAGCGCAGTTCGGTCTCGGCGAGCAGACGCATGAAGTGCACCTCGCTCTCGACCATGCCGCGTCTGCGGGCCTCGCGCAGCAGCGCGCTGACGGTGGAGCGGGCCTCGGGCAGCTGGTCGCTCATGATCAGCCAGCGGTAGCGGGTCGCGCCGGCGCCGTTGTGGTGGCAGGCCACGTCGGGGAGCTGAGGCTCCTTCAGCGCGCGTTTGATGGTCGCCGGGGCGTCCGGGTGCCCCATCAGGGTCTCGGTCGTCGCCTGGAAGGCCAGCGCGAGGAGCTCGGTGCGGCGGTCGCCGGCCCGCGCCGCGAGCTCAGCGGCGTGCGCGGCCTCCTCCCGGCCGATGGCGAAGTCGCCCTCCACGACCAGTCCGCGCCAGGCCAGCTGGTAGTGGACCAGGGCGAGCAGCCCCGGGTCGGCGCCGGCGTCGGCCAGCGCCTGCGGGTAGACGGTGTCGACGTCGCCGAGGGCCTGCCCGGCCGCCTCGATGACCACCATCCAGGCCCGCACCCGGTCCGCGGGCTCGGCGGCCCGGGTCAGCACGTCGCGGGCGATGTCCCGGGCGAGGTCCACCTCACCGGCGGTGATCGCGTCCTCGGCGGCCTCCAGCCGGCGCTCGTCCGGACCCGGCTCGCCGTCGGCCGGGGTGTGCCGGGCGGCGAGCAGCCCGAGCGAGGCGGCCACCGAGGGGGCCCCGCGGTCCCGGGCCAGGGCGGCGGCCTCGGCGAGCCGGGCCGCGGCCTCCGGATCGGTGCCGGTGGTCGCGAGGGCGAGGTGGCGGGCGCGCTCGATCGGGTCCGAGGCGGCCGTGGACAGCGCGGCGTGCGCGGCCCGCCGCTCCTGCGCGGGCGCCTCCGCGTACAGGGCGGCCGAGATCAGCGGATGCGCGAAGCGGACGGCGGGGCCCTCCGGCTCGGTGGCCAGCAGCCCGAGTTCGGCCGCCTGCGCGGTCTCCGCCTCGGCGTTCTCCCGGCCGGCCTCGTGCAGCAGGGCCAGGGTCGGGCGGGCGCCCACGCTGGCCACCAGGAGGGTGCGGCGGGCCTCGACGGAGAGCATGTCGAGCCGGTTCAGGACGAGGGCGCGCAGCGAGGTGGGCACCGGCAGCGGCTCGCCGGGCCGCGGCGGGGTCGGGCTCTCGGCGAGGGCGCGGCCCAGTTCGAGGGCGAAGAACGGGTTGCCGCCGCTGGTGCGGTGGATGTCCCGGACCGTGGACCGTGGCAGGCCGGTGTAGCCGCGGTGGTCGAGCAGCGCGGACACCTGGGCACGGGAGAGCGCCCCGAGCCGCACGGCCAGGGTGTCGGGCGGGGACGCGCTGAGGTGACGGTCGTACTCCTGGCCCTCGGTGCGGACCGCGCACAGCAGTTGCACCGGGGTGTCGCCGAGGCGGCGGGCGGCGAAGCCGAGGAGTTCCGCGCTCGCCGGGTCCAGCCACTGCAGATCGTCCGCCACGACGAGGACGGGGCCCCGCTCGGCGAGCGCGCGCAGCGCGGACAGGACGGCGAGGCGCAGGGCCAGGCCGTCGCGCTGGAGGGTGGACTCGCCGCGGCCGGTGAGCGCCGACTCCAGTGCCGTGCGCTGGGCGGCGGGCAGCTTGTCGTACACCTGGTCCACGACCAGGCCGAGCAGGTCGGCGAGGGCCAGGAAGGGGAGGTGGGATTCGGACTCGGTCGCCGAGCAGCGCAGCACGGTGCGCGCGGCCGTCCCGTATTCGGATGCCAAAGCCCGCAGAGCGGTCGACTTTCCTATTCCGGCGGGGCCGTGGAGCAGCACGCTGCCGCCACGCGCGAGCTGCTCGCGCGCCGCGCTGAGCAGCTCGTCCCGGCCGATGACCAGGTCGGGGTGGCGTCTGGCAGGCTCCCTCAAGTCCCCTCGCACGGTCACCGCTCCCCTCCAAGTGTCGTGCTTCGGGCCAAATTCTAGGCAATCTCTCTTTGAATTTCGGACGGACGACGTGGTGAGGGATATAACAACGGTCAGGGATGGCGAAATTCAGAGCGCCGGTGAACGAATAGAGCGCTACGGCAGCAGCCCCGCCCGGCGGGCCGCGGCCACCGCCTCGCCCCGCGTGTGAGCGCCCAGTTTCCGCATGGCCGACCGCAGGTACCCCTTGACCGTCTCGGTGCGCAGTCCGAGCCGCTCGGCGGCCACCGCGTTCGTGGCCCCCGCGGCCACACAGGCCAGTACGTCCAGCTCGCGGGGGGCCAGGTCGACCCCGTGGGCCTGCGCCTTCGGGGTGAGGAGCCCGCACACGCCGAGCAGTTCCGCCCGCAGTGCGGGATCGGCGATCCGGGGCGTGAGGGCCCGCAGGGCGGCATGGGCCTCCCGCACCTGCTCCCAGGCGGCACCGGCCGCCGGGGCCCGCTCCGGCTCGCCGCGGGCGGCCGCCGCCAGCAGTCCGCGTGCCTCGTCCCCCACGGCCAGCGCCTGCTCCACGTCCCGCGCGGCCTCCATCGCCGCGTCCAGCGTCCGGTCACCGAGCGGCTGCGCGGTGCGCAGGGCCCCGTAGAGCACACCCCGTACCCGGCGTCGTACGACCACCGGCACCGCGAGGATCGAATGCAGCCCCTCCGTGGCGACCGGGATGTCGTACTCGTGGCTGATCTGCCGCGAGGAGGAGTAGTCCGTCACCGCGCACGGCCGGGCGAGCGCGACCGCCCGGCCGCCCAGGCCGTTGCCGGAGGTCACCGGCAGTCCGCTCAGCGCGGGTGTCTCGGTGCCGCTGAGTTCGCTGATGCGCATGTGCCGGCGCCCCGGCTCCACCAGGCCGCCGAAGGCGACCGGGAGCCCCGTGGTGCGCCGCAGCCGTACCAGCGCACTGCGTATCTCGACCGCCCCGGCCGCGTCTGCTGTCACCTGCTTGCCCTCTCCCTGCGGCGCACACCCCCGTTCGGGGGTAGTGAGACCTGCATCACGGATTACACGATGGCAGAGAGCCGCCCGGCAATGGTCCGGTGATGAGGAGGAAAACCACGATGACGACGGCGACGGAGCTCTTCCGCAGTGCGCGGGACTTCCTGCTGGAGCACCGCGAGGACTACGCGAAGGCCTACGAGGGGTTCAGCTGGCCCCGGCCCGAGCGTTTCAACTGGGCGCTCGACTGGTTCGACGTCATCGCCGACGGCAACGACCGGACCGCCCTGCACATCGTCGAGGAGGACGGGAGCGAGGTCCGGGTCTCGTTCGCGGAGATGTCCGACCGCTCCGACCGGGTGGCGAACTGGCTGCGCGAGCGCGGCGTGCGCGCCGAGGACCGCATCCTCGTCATGCTCGGCAACCAGGCCGAGCTGTGGGAGACGGCTCTCGCGGCGATGAAGCTGCGCGCCGTCGTCATCCCGGCCACCCCGCTGCTCGGCCCCGCCGACCTGCGCGACCGCGTCGAGCGGGGTCGAGTGAAGCACGTGATCGTACGGGCCGAGGACACCTCCAAGTTCGACGACGTCCCCGGCGCCTACACCCGCATCTCCGTCGGTGGTCTGCCGGAGGAGGGCTGGGAGCCGTACGAGGACGCGTACGTCCTCGCCCCCGCCGAGTTCCTCCCCGACGGCCCCACCCTCGCCGACGACCCGCTGATGCTGTACTTCACCTCCGGCACCACCGCCCGGCCCAAGCTGGTCGAGCACACCCACACCTCGTACCCGATCGGCCATCTGGCGACGATGTACTGGGTCGGCCTCAAGCCCGGCGACGTGCACCTGAACATCTCCTCGCCCGGCTGGGCCAAGCACGCCTGGTCCAACCTGTTCGCCCCGTGGAACGCGGAGGCGACCGTGTTCATCCACAACTACACCCGCTTCGACGCGGGCCGCCTGATGGCCGAGATGGACCGGGCAGGGGTGACCACCTTCTGCGCCCCGCCCACCGTGTGGCGGATGCTCATCCAGGCGGACCTGACCCAGCTGCGCACCCCGCCGCGCGAGGTGGTGGCGGCGGGCGAACCCCTGAACCCCGAGGTCATCGAGCAGGTCCGGCGTGCCTGGGGCGTCACCATCCGGGACGGCTTCGGACAGACCGAGACGGCCGTGCAGGTCGCCAACAGCCCGGGCCAGGAGCTCAAGACCGGCTCGATGGGGCGGCCCAGCCCGGGCTACAGGGTCGAGCTCCTCGACCCGGTGACCGGTGCCCCCGGAGCCGCCGAGGGCGAGATCGCCCTCGACCTGTCGGCGCGGCCCGTCGGCCTGATGACCGGCTACCACGGCGACCCCGACCGTACGGCGGAGGCGATGGCCGGCGGCTACTACCGCACCGGCGACATCGGCTCCCGCGACGCCGACGGCTACATCACCTACGTCGGCCGCGCCGACGACGTCTTCAAGGCCTCCGACTACAAGATCAGCCCCTTCGAGCTGGAGAGCGCGCTCCTGGAGCACGAGGCGGTGGCCGAGGCGGCCGTCGTGCCCGCCCCGGACGAGCTGCGGCTCGCCGTCCCCAAGGCGTACGTCGTCCTCGCCGAGGGCTGGCAGCCGGGCCCCGACACCGCCAAGGTGCTGTTCGAGCACTCCCGCGAGGTCCTCGCCCCGTACAAGCGCATCCGCCGCCTGGAGTTCGCGCCGCTGCCCAAGACC
Organism: Streptomyces sp. NPDC001492; assembly: GCF_053597275.1. Classification (NCBI taxonomy): domain Bacteria; kingdom Bacillati; phylum Actinomycetota; class Actinomycetes; order Kitasatosporales; family Streptomycetaceae; genus Streptomyces; species Streptomyces sp. NPDC001492. Next base: position 383,128 of record NZ_JBSFHW010000004.1, read on the forward strand.
GTCTCCGGCAAGATCCGCCGGATCGAGCTGCGCGAGGCGACCGCCGCGGGCTCGGCCGACGAGTACCGCGAGGAGGACTTCCGGTGACCGCGCTGTCGTACACGCACGGGACGAGCCCGACCGTCCTGCTCGGGGACACCATCGGCGCCAACCTGGACCGGGCGGTGGCGACCTGGCCGGACCGCGAGGCGCTGGTGGACGTGCCGTCGGGGCGGCGCTGGACGTACGCCCGATTCGGTTCGGACGTCGACGAGTTGGCGCGGGCGCTGGTCGCGAGCGGGGTCGCCAAGGGCGACCGCGTGGGCATCTGGGCGGTCAACTGTGCCGAGTGGGTGCTGGTCCAGTACGCCACCGCCCGGATCGGCGCGATCATGGTGAACATCAATCCGGCCTACCGCACCCACGAGGTCGAGTACGTCCTGGGGCAGGCCGGGATCTCGCTGCTCTTCGCCTCCCTCAGCCACAAGACGAGCGACTACCGGGCGATGGTCGAGGAGGTGCGGGGCAGGTGCCCCGAGTTGCGCGAGGTCGTGTACATCGGCGACCCGAGCTGGCAGGCACTGCTCGGCCGCGGGACCGCCGAGGCCTCGTACGAGGAGCTGTCCTGCGACGACCCCATCAACATCCAGTACACCTCGGGCACGACGGGCTTCCCGAAGGGAGCCACGCTCTCCCACCACAACATCCTCAACAACGGTTATTTCGTGGGTGAGTTGATCGCCTACACCGAGCAGGACCGGGTGTGCATTCCTGTCCCGTTCTATCACTGTTTCGGCATGGTCATGGGGAATGTGGCCGCTACCTCCCACGGTGCCTGCATGGTCATCCCGGCCCCGTCCTTCGACCCCAGGGCCACCCTCGAAGCCGTCCAGCAGGAGCGCTGCACATCCCTCTACGGCGTCCCCACCATGTTCATCGCGGAGCTGAACCTCCCCGACTTCGCGGACTACGACCTCTCCACCCTCCGCACCGGCATCATGGCGGGCTCGCCCTGCCCGGTCGAGGTGATGAAGCGGGTCGTCGCCGAGATGCACATGGAGGAGGTCTCCATCTGCTACGGCATGACGGAGACCTCCCCGGTCTCCCTCCAGACCCGCAGGGACGACGACCTGGAACACCGCACCGGGACGGTCGGCCGGGTCCTCCCGCACATCGAGGTGAAGGTCGTCGACCCGGCGACCGGAGTGACCCGACCACGCGGTGTCCCAGGAGAGTTGTGCACCCGCGGCTACAGCGTGATGCTCGGCTACTGGAACGAGCCGGAGAAGACCGCCGAGGCCGTCGATTCCGGCCGCTGGATGCACACCGGGGACCTGGCGGTGATGCGCGAGGACGGCTATGTCGAGATCGTCGGCCGCATCAAGGACATGATCATCCGGGGCGGAGAGAACATCTACCCGCGCGAGATCGAGGAGTTCCTCTACGGCCACCCCAAGATCCAGGACGTCCAGGTCGTCGGCGTACCGCACGAGAAGTACGGCGAGGAGGTCCTCGCCTGCGTCATCCCGCGCGACCCGGCCGACCCGCCGAGCCTTGAGGACGTGCGCGCCTTCTGCGAGGGCCGGCTGGCCCACTACAAGGTGCCGAGCCGGCTGCGGATCCTGGAGGCCTTCCCGATGACGGTGTCCGGGAAGGTGCGCAAGGTCGAGCTGCGGGAGAAGTACGCCCTGTAGCCGGGCGGCCTGCTCCAGCCGGCCGGATCAGGCGGCCGGCTGGAGCAGCACGCGGCATCGCCCCCCCCAGGCCGTGCAGCAGATGCCGCTCCAGCAGAACGACGAGGCCGGTGCCGTCGCTCTGCCCGCCCGGGTGCCTGCCCGCGCCCGGGCCGGTCCGTCCGCTGCGCCGCTCGTGGACCACGCGGTCCGTCGCGCGAGCCCGAGCGCCTCGCTACCAGGCCTGCTCACCATCCCGGGCTGCTGCGGCATCGCGCTGCGGTACCGCGGCGCGCGGAACTACCGCACCCCGGTGGCGTCCAGCTCGTCGGCGAGGCTGTTGACCGGCTGCGGGGCTCCCGTGAAGTCCAGGACGAACAGAGGGACGCCGAGACTGTCCGCGCGGGTGCGGGCGTCGGTGTCGTAGCCGGCCAGGGAGAAGTAGACGCAGGCCGCCGACTCCGTCATGGCGGTCAGCCACAGGCACTCCACGTCCCGCAGCGAGGCCAGGCGCACGGTCGGGTCGACCTGGGCCAGCAGGCCGCGGGCGGCGATGCCGATGCCGGACGGGGGCCGCTGGTCGGCCCGGCGGATGTCCCGGTAGCCGAGCCAGCGCAGATACACGGCCGCGGCCGTCACCGCGTCCCGGGCGGTGCGGATGGTGACGGGCTGGAAGGGCCGGCGGCGCTTGGCCGGAGCGGCGGCGGCGGCCTCGGTGCCCGCCTCCGCGGTGGCGGTCTGCCCGGCCACCGGGATCCGCAGCACCGTCCCGCACTCGCAGCCCAGCTCCGGGCGCGGCCACTGGTCCCGGCGGCCGCAGGAGCCGCACCGCAACGTGATCCAGTCCTCCGCCCAGGCCCGATGGGTGACGGCCACCGCCGTCCCGTGCCGGTCCAGCTCCGGGGCGACGGGCGCCCCGCACGTGCACGGATACGACGGCGCCGCATAGAGGTGCTCGCGCCGGCAGGCCGGACAGCGCACCGAGACGCTCTCTGACATGGCCCACATCGTCCTCCAGCGGGCCCCCGCTTGTCCGTCTCTTGACGGCCTTCCTTCACCCACCTACATTGCTTCCAGATAGTAGAAAACAGTTTCCGCATTGTGGAAACTAGCTAGGAAGTCGATTACGGAAGAGCTCACCGCGGGGCGCGACGGGAGGGCTGGTCCGACAGCCGAAGCAGGAGAACTCGATGGCACGTATGACCGCTGCCCGCGCGGCAGTTGAGATCCTCAAGCGCGAGGGCGTCACCAACGCGTTCGGTGTGCCCGGCGCGGCGATCAACCCGTTCTACGCGGCGCTCAAGGCCTCCGGCGGCATCAACCACACCCTCGCCCGCCATGTCGAGGGCGCCTCGCACATGGCCGAGGGCTACACCCGCACCCACCCGGGCAACATCGGTGTCTGCATCGGCACTTCGGGGCCCGCGGGAACCGACATGATCACGGGCCTGTACTCGGCGACCGGGGACTCCATCCCGATCCTGTGCATCACGGGCCAGGCCCCGACCGCCGTGATCCACAAAGAGGACTTCCAGGCCGTCGACATCGCCTCGATCGCCAAGCCGGTCGCGAAAATGGCCGTCACGGTCCTTGAGGCGGCACAGGTCCCCGGCGTCTTCCAGCAGGCCTTCCACCTGATGCGCTCGGGCCGTCCCGGCCCGGTCCTCATCGACCTGCCGATCGATGTCCAGCTGACGGAGATCGAGTTCGACCCGGAGACGTACGAGCCGCTCCGGGCGTACAAGCCGGCCGCGACCCGCGCCCAGATCGAGAAGGCGATCGGGCTGCTGAACGAGTCCGAGCGGCCGCTGATCGTCGCCGGCGGAGGTGTCATCAACGCCGACGCGGCCGAACTCCTCGTCGAGTTCGCCGAGTTGACCGGCACCCCGGTCGTCCCGACCCTGATGGGCTGGGGCGTCCTGCCCGACGACCACGAGCTGAACGCCGGCATGGTGGGCCTGCAGACCTCGCACCGCTACGGCAACGCGACCTTCCTGGAGTCCGACTTCGTCCTCGGCATCGGCAACCGCTGGGCCAACCGCCACACCGGCAAGCTGGACGTCTACACGGCCGGCCGCACGTTCGTCCACGTGGACATCGAACCCACCCAGATCGGCAAGATCTTCGCCCCGGACTACGGCATCGCGTCCGACGCGAAGGCGGCTCTGGAGCTCTTCGTCGAGGTGGCAAGGGAACTGAAGGCGGCGGGCAGGCTGCCCGACCGCTCCGCCTGGGCGGCCTCCGCACAGGAGAAGAAGGCGACGCTCCAGCGCCGTACGCACTTCGACGACATCCCGATCAAGCCCCAGCGTGTGTACGAGGAGATGAACAAGGCGTTCGGCCCGGAGACCCGGTACGTCTCCACGATCGGCCTCTCGCAGATCGCCGGCGCCCAGATGCTGCACGTCTTCAAGCCACGGCACTGGATCAACTGCGGCCAGGCGGGCCCCCTCGGCTGGACCATCCCGGCCGCGCTCGGCGTCGCGAAGGCGGACCCGGAGGCGCAGGTGGTCGCCCTGTCCGGCGACTACGACTTCCAGTTCATGATCGAGGAGCTGGCGGTCGGCGCGCAGCACAAGATCCCCTACGTCCATGTCCTGGTGAACAACGCCTACCTGGGCCTGATCCGGCAGGCGCAGCGGGCGTTCGACATCGACTTCCAGGTCAAGCTGGAGTTCGAGAACATCAACTCGCCCGAGCTCGGCGTCTACGGCGTCGACCACGTCAAGGTCGTCGAGGGCCTGGGCTGCAAGGCGATCCGGGTGACCGACCCGAACGAGCTGGGTGCGGCACTGGAGCAGGCCAAGAAGCTCGCCGCCGAGTTCCAGGTGCCGGTCGTCGTCGAGGCGATCCTGGAGCGCGTCACCAACATCGCCATGTCGACCACCAACGACATCAGCAACGTCGTGGAGTTCGAGGAGCTCGCGACCGAGCCGGGGCACGCCCCGACGTCCATCAGGACGCTGAAGGTCTGACCCGGCCGACAGCTGAGGGGCGGGGGGGGGGGGGCGGGGGGGGGCGCGCCCGCCGCGGCGCGCCCCCCGGGCGCCGCCGCCCCCACGTCGAGCCAAGACACAACCAAAAAGAAAAAAACAAAACACCCAACCAC